>MEQT01000133.1:6301-15926 GCA_001770325.1 Betaproteobacteria bacterium RIFCSPLOWO2_02_64_14 | reverse complement strand
AGGAGCTAGATCACGCCTTCGTCCGCGAGCGCCTTGATCTCCTGCTTCGACATCCCGAGCAATTCGCCGTACACGTAATTGTTATCCTCGCCGTAGCACGGCGCGCCGCGGTCGAGGCGTCCGCCGATGTAGGCCGGGCTCTCGCTCATCTTGATCGGCACCTCGGCGATCGGCCAGCGGCCAATCTTCGTTCCCGTCACTTCGGTCAACCACTTAAGCGCCGCGAGTTGCGGGTCGTGGTCGCAACGGTCCCCCGCCGTCTGGCACACGCCCGCCGGCACGCCGGCGCGCTGCAGGGTGAGCATCAGCTCGTAAGCATCGTGCAATTTCGTCCAGCCGCTGATGAGAGCATCGAGCGCATCCTGGTGCCTCGCCCGCCCCGCGACATCTTTGAACGGGCCATTTGCCCACTCCGGATGTCCCGCGACATCGGTCAGCGCGCGCCATTCGGCGTCCGTGAAGCAGGCGATCGCGAGCCACCGATCCTCCCCGGCACAGGGATAGACATTGTGCGGCGCCGCCGGCTTGTACGGGGAGCGGTTGCCGTAGCGCGTCCAGATGCGCCCGTTCGCGGACCAGTCGAGGACCGCGGTGCCGCTGATGAAAAGTCCCACCTCGGACTGCGAGGCATCGACCCACTGTCCTTCGCCCGTGCGCGCCCGATGGAAGAGCGCGGTGAGCATGGCGAGGGCGAAGCTGTAGGCGCCCATCCAGTCGAGGTAGGAGTAACCCCAACCCGCGGGCATCGCCGGCTCGGGCAGTCCCGACATCTCCGACAGACCGGCGAAGGCGTTCGCGATCGGACCCACGGTGCGAAAGCGGCCGTAGGTGCCCTGCGCGCCCATGCCCGACTGCTGGACGTAGATGATGTCCGGCTTGATCGAACGCAGCACGTCGTATCCCAGTCCCCAGTTATCGAGCACGCCCGGCGAAAAACCCTCCGCGACGATGTCCGACATCGCCACCAGGCGCTTCGCGATCTCGAGGCCCTTCGGGTGCCTGACGTTGAGCGAGATGCCGCGCTTGCCGGGATTCTTGTTGTTGAACTGCCCGCCCATGTCCGGATCGGTGACGCCCTTCAACGGCGCCGTGGCCTGATCGCGCGCAGCGCGGCCTCCGAGCGGCGCCATCGCGGCGAGCCGCGTATCCGGGTGGCTCTTGAGCTCCACCTTGATGCTCTCGGCGCCGAATGCGCTCAGGAACCGCGTGCCGCCGGCCGAGGCGAGGAACCACGTGAAGTCGAGGATGCGGATCCCGTGCAGCGGGAACGGCTTGCCGTGCGGCGAGAGCGCCTCGTTGACCGGCGCACGCGTATCGGTATCGACCACCGGGAAGTCGCGCGCCCGCTCGAGGGTCACGGCCGCGGCGTCCTCGTTCAGCAGCGGCGCGCGCCGCCCGACCGACCAGGCCGTGCGCGTCGCGATCCACTTGCTCGTGGCGTAGCGGAAGGAGCGGCCGACCTCCGGATGTTCGACGTCGGTGCAACTGCGGCGCGCGAGCCAGTGGGGATCCTGCGCGTTCTCGTGTGGTTTCCTCAACGGCGCCCAGAGCATGCCGGCCTCCTGCGCCTCGCGCCACGGCACGTTCTCGTAGGTGAAAGCCCGCACGAAACGCTGGATGGCCTCCATCGCGTGGTCGCGTTTGCGCGTGATGGGCCCGGTGCCGGGGACGAACCGGCCACCCGGCGGCGCCGCGGCGTTTTCGCCTTCAAGGCCCGCCTCCATGCCGTAGCGCTCGAGCAACGCCGTGATCCGCGCTCCTTCGTTCGATTGCGTTCCCAGGCTCGCCATCACCCAGCGCCCGTCTTTCGTGTGCACGATCGAGGGGTGCGGCGAGACCGCTTCACGGGCATGACGGCAGGTCTGGCGCAGCACCGGGGCGCGCCGCATCACCCACGTCATGAGATCGACCTCGGTGGATTTCGCCACCGCCTCGTGGATCGCGCACGACAGGCGCTGTCCCTTGCCCGTCCGGAAGCGAAAGAGCAGCGCGGCGAGGATCGCGAAGGTGAGCTGCTCGCCGGCGATGTGGAAGGCGTGCCACATCTGGGGGGCGATCGGAGGCAGATCGTACTTGCCGCCCGGTGCGGGATCGTAGCCGCAATTCATCATCACGCCGCCGAGCGCAAGGTGTATCAAATCCGAAGCCTTGAAATCGGCCCAAGGTCCATGGTCGCCGAACGGAGACACCCGCGCGTCGATCAGGGTGGGGAACTGCGTCATCAGCGAGTCCGCGCCCAGCCCGCACGCGTCGAGTTCACCCCTGGGTGTCGACTCCAGCAGCACGTCCGCGGTGGCGATGAGCGAGCGGAACCGCTCCCTGTCTTGCGGCTGACGCAAGTCGAGCACGATCGAGCGCTTGCCGCGGTTGTACTGCCAGAAGAAGAGCGAGCGCTCGGGATCTTCCCGGTCCTCGTAGAAGGGCCCGATGCGGCGTGTGGGGCTGCCGCCGGGCGGCTCCACCTTGATGACCTCGGCGCCCAGACCCGCCAGCGTCAGGCCGCAGTACTCGGCCTGCTCGTCGGCCAGCTCGATGACGCGGATGCCGGTCAGTGCGCCGCGAGCGGGCGTGACGGAATCGGGAACGGAACGCTTGTCCTGTGCTGCCATATTGATCCTCAGAGCGTGAACAGCGACGGGTACGGCGAGACGAGCAAGGTTGTGCGCTTCATGTTGTTCTCTCCCGGAACGACAGTCGCGCAGCTTACACTTACAACGCCGTGCCGGAAAGTGGCGGGATATCTGCCCTCCCTTGCGCGCTGCGCGGGGGAGGGGGATCCGGCCGATTGACTGCGGCTGCCGGGGGCGGAGATACTATCCATGGTAGCGTTGCATTTCCTCAAGGGAGCGGCGGCGATGAAGGTGACACAGCTTTCTCCGCATATCGGCGCGGAGGTGACGGGCATTGATCTTCGCAACCCGACCGACGCGGAGTCGCGCCGCCGCCTCAACGCGGCCGTCGTCGACAATGTCGCGCTCGTCATCCGCGACCAGGATTTCACGCCCCGGCAGTATCTCGCGGCCATTGCCCTGTTCGGCGAGCCGATGGAGCAGCATTTCACGCAATACGCGCTCCCCGATTGTCCGCTGGTGCACGAGGTGTCGAACCGGCACACGGACAAGTCCGGCAAGCGCGTGATGCACGGCGCCGGCTGGCACACCGACCACACCAATCATGTGCGGCCGCCGAAATACACGAGCCTCTATGCGGTCGCGCTGCCGTCTTCGGGCGGGGACACGGCAGTGGTCAACATGCGCGCCGGCTACGAGGCGCTGCCGGAGGCGATGAGGCAGAAGATCCAGGGGATGAAGACGGTCAACGTCTTCCAGGGCAGTGCCTCGGCGCGCTATTCCGGGCAGTCGGCCGACGCGCAGGCCGAGCACAAACCGGAGCCGGTGCTGCAGCCACTGGTGCGGACCAATCCCGACAACGGGGCGAAGGCGCTCTATTTTCATCCGGTGAAGACCGAGAACATCGCCGGCATGGGCGCCGCGGAATCGCAGACGCTGCTGGCCGATCTGCTTGAACGCTCCGTCCGGAGCGAGTTCATCTACCGCCACCAATGGCGCAAGGGCGACATGCTGATCTGGGACAACCGGGCGGCGATGCACCGCGCGTATTTCGATTACGACCCGGGAGAGTATCGGCTGCTCTACCGCGTGCTGGTGCGCGGCGAACTGCCGTTCTAGAGCATGAATGACAGAGGGGAAGACAACCATGACACAAGTCGGCACCGGCAAACATACCTACGAACTGGTACGCGATTGGCCCAGGATGCCCAAGGGAGAATCCCTCGGCGTAGTCAGTCGAGTGGCGACCGATTCCCAGGACCGCGTCTACGTTTTCCAACGCAAGGATCCGCCGGTGGTGGTGCTCGACCGCGAGGGGAATTACCTCGGCTGCTGGGGCATCGGCGCGGTCAAGGAAGCGCACGGCATGAAGATCGTGGACGATGTCGCCTATACCACCGATCGCCCCGATTCGGTCGCGGTTTCATTCACGCTGGACGGCAGGCCGCTGCTGGTACTCGGCCAGCGCGGCGTGCATTCCGACACCGGCTGTGAAAAATCCCCCTGGCTGGCGCTGCGCGCGGCCGGCCCTTTCAATCACCCCACCGAGATGATGCCCCACCCCAACGGTGATATTTACGTGACCGACGGTTACCGCAACTGCCGCGTGCACCGCTTCACGCGCGATGGCCGGCTTGTCAAGTCATGGGGCACGCCGGGCAAGGGCGAGGGCCAGTTTCATCTGCCGCACAGCATTGCGATCGACCCGGACGGCACGCTCTACGTCGCCGATCGCAGCAACAAGCGCGTGCAGATGTTCTCGCCGGACGGGGATTTCATCGGCATGTGGACCGGCATGGGCGGGCCGAACGACATTACACGCGCCAAGGACGGCACCTTCTACATTGCCGAGCAGGAAGACGGCGACAAGCCCGCATATATTTGCATACGCGATGCGAAAGGACAGGTGCTCGCCTGCCTGGAGAGCCGTCACATTCACGGCGTGGGCGTGGACTCGCGCGGCGACATCTACGCCGGGTTGACCGTGGACCGCAGCGTGGACAAGTTCGTGCGCGTGGGTTAAGCGGGAGATCGCGTGGACAGGGAGCTGGACTTTACCGGCAAGACAATCCTGGTGACGGGATCGGGCCGCAACATCGGGCGCGCAATCATTCTCGAGTTCGCGGGGCGCGGCGCGAACGTGATCATCAATACCCGCTCGAACCGCGAGGAAGCGGAGTCCGTCGAAAAAGAAGCGCAGGCGCTCGGAGCGAAGACGCTCGTGGTCATGGGTGTCGCGGGCGAGCTGAGCACGGTCGATGAAATGAAGCGGCGCGCGGAGGAGACCTTCGGGCGCGTCGACATCTACGTCAGCAACGCCGCCCGCCGGCTCCACAAGACGTTCTTCGAGACCACCAACGAAGACTGGCACTTCTTCCTCAACCAGCAGCTCACCGCCTCGTGGTACCTCGCCAAGGCGTTCGTCCCCGGGATGAAGGAAGCGGGCTGGGGGCGCATCATCCACATCAACGGGCCGGACGGTTACACCGGCGGCTGGACGCGCGCCCCGCACTCCACGGCGAAGGGGGGGCTGCGCACGCTCACCAAGTCGCTCGCGGCCGGCCTCGGCGAGTACGGGATCACCGTCAACGACATCAACCCGGGATTCATGGACACGATCCGCGACATGGAGACCCACCCGGGCGTCACGCCCGAGTACAGCGCCGAACGGGCACGGCTCACCCACGCGATCAAGCGCCAGCCGCGGGTGGACGAGCTGGCCTGGGCCTGCGTGTTCCTGTGTTCGCCGCGTGCTAGCGCGATCACGGGGTCGGTGATCCACGTCGATGGCGGCATGCGCATGCTCGGATAGAGGCGATCCGTTTGCTGCCTACTTCAGCGGCTTGTCAGAAAATGCCTCGGCGGCGGCTGGCCGCGCGACGATGGCGTCGTACCAGCGCTTGACCGCCGGGAAGTCCGCGAGATCGATGCCATGCCAGGCGCGGCGCGTGAGCATGGGCGCCATCATGACATCGGCGACGCAATAGTCGTTGCCCGCGAGATACACGCTCCCGGCGAGCCGCGTCTCCAGCATGCCGTACAGCACCCGCGCCCGGGCGCGCGCCGCCTGCTCCTGCGCGGGCTCCCGCGGGATACGGCCCTGTGCCATCAGGTGCAGCGCAATCACGCCGGGAACGAAGGTCGCCGAGTGCCAGAACATCCACTGGTAGCACGTGCCCCGCTCGCGCGCGCCGGCGGGCAGCAGCTTGCCGCTTTTATCGGCGAGATAGAGCAGGATCGCCCCGGACTCGAACAGGGTGAGCGGGCCGCCGGGAACGTCGTGGTCGATGATCGCCGGGATCACCTGGTTCGGATTGATCTTCGTGTATTCGGGGGTCTTGTGCTCGCCCTTCGAGAGATCGATGGGTATGATCCGGTGCGGCAGGCCGCACTCGGCGAGCATCAGTATGGCTTTGCGGCCATTGCCGGTTTTCCAGGCATAGCAGTCGATCATGGCTTCCTCCTCCGGTCGAGAGATGCCGGACGATATCGGCGGCGGCCTCGATGGTCAAGACACCGCTCGGTACCGTGAGCAGGCTTGTTTCGTGTTGGTAGATGGAATAGATTGCGAAGACACAGGGAAGGGAGGGGGTGAGCAATGAACCTGAAGATCGAGCGAGTCGAAGTATTCGGCGTGGGGATGCCCTTGAGCGGCACGTTCACGAGCGGCGGCATATCCAAGGACGTGACGAAATGCATCGTGGTGCGCCTTACCGCATCGGACGGCACGATGGGCATCAGCAGCATCGAGCCCTCGGCCTCGGCCAAATCGCCGGGAACGGCCATGGAGCTGTTGGCCACGCTCCGGGATCGCATCGCCCCCGCGGTGGTGGGACAGGATCCGACCAATATCCACCGCCTGATCGAGCTGCTGGATCGGCTGGCGCCGACACAGCCCGGCGCCGGGGCCGCCGTGGAAATGGCGTGCGTCGAGCTCACCGCGCGCGTCCACGGAGTGCCGATCTACACCTACCTTGGAGGCGCGGTGCAGGAGCGGGTGGAATTCAACGGCTGGATCGGCATGCTTCCGCCCGAAGAAGCGGCGGCGGAAGGGCTGCGCTGGCTCAAAGCGGGATTCCGCTCCGCGAAGATAAAGGTGGGGAGCGGCGTCGAAGCCGATCACGACCGCATCGCGGCGGTTCGCGCTGCTGTCGGAAGTGCGATGAAGCTCCGCATCGACGCCAATACGCAGTACGACGCCGATACTTCCCTCAGGCTCTGCCGCCTGATCAGGCAATACGACCTGCAGCTTTTCGAGCAGCCGACGCCAAAGAACGATCTTGCGGGGATGGCGCGGGTCCGCAGGGAGGGCGGGATTCCCGTGATGGCGGACGAATCGGTGGACGACCATGCCAGTCTCATCGCGGTGATCAAGGCCGAAGCCGCGGACTTCGTCAAGTTCGGCATCAAGCAGGCCGGCGGCATTCTGCGCGCGGCGCGCATGCTCGCCACCGCTGAGGCTGCAGGTCTTCCGGTAGTCATCGGCCACGGGTTCGGACTCGATCCCAGCACGCTCGCGGAAGTCATGCTCGCAGCCTCGTCCCGCAACGTGCTGCCCGGGCTCGAATGCGTGGGGCCGCTCAAGGTGGTAGATACGGTTGCAACGACGCGCCTTGATATTTCCTCGGGCAGTCTGCCGCTACCGGACGGGCCGGGTCTCGGGATCAGTCTCGACGACAGCAAGCTCAAGCAGTATCCCCTGCACTAGGATGCTTTCCTTTCGTGTCATTGCGCGGGAACCGAAGCAATCTCGTTGCAGGCAACGCAATCGCGCCCAGCCGCGAGATCGCCGCGTCGCCGCCTCCTCGCGATGACACCTGGGTCCGTGCTTGCCGATGATTGTTGACGGTTGCTTGCGGGACACGACACAGGCATGACGACAGGTCGAAGGTTGTGATGGCTGCTCCCGCAAACGACTTCCGGGTCATGACCTCGGGCGCGTTTACCGCCGCGCATGTCGCGTTGATTCCGCAACTGAAGAGATCGTAGGTTGGGGTGAACGGCGTGAACCCCAACAATCTTACGACTCGGCGCACCAGCATGACGACAAGGGGAGAAGGATGATGTCTGTTACAGGCGAAATTGCGGCCTTCGTCACGGGGCAGAGCTACGCGGACCTGCCTCCCAAGGCCATTGAACATGCGGAGATGCTTATCTCCAGCACCATTGCCAGCGCGTCCCTGGGCTCGACGATCGAATCATCCAGAATCATTCGGGCCCTGGAGCTGGAGCGCGGCGGCAAGGCCGAGGCTACGCTCTGGTTCGGGGCGGCGGAGAAGCTGCCGGTCGCGGCGGCCGCGCGCGTAAATGCCATGATGAGCGACGCGGCGGCTTCGGACGACAGCGACCTGCGCAACATCGTCCACGCCGGCACGATCGCGTGCGCCACGTCACTCGCCGTCGCGGAGAAGACTGGCGCGAGCGGCCAGGACGTGCTTGCCGCCATCGTTCTGGGCTACGAAATGGCCGGACGGATGAACGGCGCAATGCTAGGCGGCGGCCTCCAGAAAAAAGGTTTTCACGGCTGCATCGTGGCGGCCTTTGCCGGCGCCGTTGCCGCGGGACGCTTGATGAACCTGACCCAGCCCCAAATGGCCCGGGCGATTGCGCTCATCGCGACTTCGATGGGCGGACTGCACGCCGCCGCCAATACCAGCGTGGCGCGCGAGTATCACGCCGGACTGGCCGCCATGCTCGGTGTGAATGCGGCGCAGGCGGCCGGGATGGGCTTCCTTGCCGAGGAGCGTATCCTCGAGATCGAGGGAGGGTTTCTTGAGGTCTATGGCAATAAGCCGGACGTCGCCCAGGTCACGGGCGATTTCGGCGATCGCTGGAGTATTCTGACCGACATGGGCATCAAGCTCGTGCCCGGCGGCCACTCCAGCCATGCCATTGCCGAAGCCGCGGCCAATGCCGCCCGTGCCGGCGACATCGCGCCGGATGAGGTCGAGACGATCACCATCTCCCGTCCCGGCTTCAAGGCGTTGACCGGTCCGCAGTATCCAACCGATCTCATCGGCGTCGCGCACAGCCCGGCGTATTTTGCCGCCGCCGGCGTTGCCGACAGGGACTTTTCCTGGGCGCATGCCTTCGAAGACAAGATCAACGACCCGGCGATCCGCGGCCTGCTCGGCAAGGTTCGCGTCGGCGATCCGCCGACCGGGAACCTGGAGCGCTACAAGTCGGGCGCGATCGTGACCATCAGGACGCGAGACGGCCGGAATCATTCGAGCACGGTCTATGCGCCCAGAGGCGCCGCCATTCTCGGCATAGACTGGGCCGACGTCGAAGCCAAGTACCGCGCGCTGGCGCCGTTTGCGAAGTTCTCCGGGAAGAATCTCGATGCGAGCATGAAAGTGATCCGCAACTTCCGCGAGGTGAAGAAAGTTTCGGAACTGGTCGGCTTGCTGCGTTAGAGATGCTGAACACCGCGCGTTCCCTTCGCCCTTCGGGAGAGGGGCTAGGGGTGAGGGAGGGATTGTTCAACGCAGTCGAGGGAAGAGGTGCTCAAAGTTCCCCTCGCCCTCCGGGAGAGGGGTCAGGGGTGAGGGAGTCTGCGGGTAATCAGTTGAAAGGGACATCATGAAAGTCTATCTCGTGCATCACGTCGACGCGCTGTCGGCCGAGCAGGACCCGCAGCGCCACATCAGCCCGAAGGGGCGCGACCAGGCCGACCGGCTGGGGACGCGCCTGCGCGCGCTCGGCGTCGCCCCGGCGCGCATCCTGCACAGTGACAAGCAGTGGACCATCGACACCGCTCAGCGCATCGCCGCAAAGCTGGGCGCGGAAAACAAGACCGCGAAAGCCGCCTACCCGATCAATACCGGCGATCCGGTCGCGCCCTTCGTGGCGGAAATCGCCGCGGCCGGTGGCGACGTCATGATGTGCGGCCATGTCGACTACCTGCTGCGCGCGGCCTCGAAACTCGTGCATGGCGACGAGAGCCGGAAGGTGGTCGAGTTCAAGCCCGGCAACGGCACCGCGGTGTGTCTCGAGGGGGAGGGCAAAGACTGGTTCATCATCTTCGCTTGGCGGCAGGACCACGCGCCGGGTTG
>MEQT01000133.1:0-6291 GCA_001770325.1 Betaproteobacteria bacterium RIFCSPLOWO2_02_64_14 | reverse complement strand
GGATTTTCATTACCATATCGAGGAAAGCACTGCCGAGGGCGACCGCGTGGTGTGCAAGGTGACGATGACCGGCACGCATCGCGGCCAGCCGAAATTGCGCGAAGCCTTTAGCGGCATGCTGAATGGCATCGCGCCCACCGAAAAATCAGTGAAAGTGCTGCAGTTTCACAGCTTCCGTATACGCGATGGACTGATCGCTGAGCATGCCGCGCGCTGAGCATGCCGCGGTGCGGGATGATATGGGTATGGTGCAGCAGTTGGGGTTGGTGCAGAGACCGTGAATTGGGGTACCACCCCCTCCGGTAGATCTGCGCTGTAAGCTTTATTTCTGCGTATCCGGACTGATATTGGCCTTTCGGACGACACCCGACCAGCGCTTCATCTCGCTCGCGATGAACGCGGCGAACTCCTGCGGGTCGCGGTAATCGATTTCCATCGCGTTGTTGAGAAAGTGCGTCTTCACCGCGTCCGAGGTGAGGATCGCTTTCACCTCGCGCGTCAGTCGTGCCGTGATCGCCGGCGGCATGCCCGCCGGGCCCATGAGCCCCCTCCACCCCTTTGACTGGTACCCCGTCAAGCCCGATTCGGACACGGTCGGCACGTCGGGCAGGAGCGCGCTGCGTTGCAACCCGCTGACGCCCAGCGCTCTGATCCTGCCGGACTTGAGGTGCGGAACGGCAGCCTGAATCGTTATATTGGAGATGTGAACGGTGCCCCCGAGCAGATCGATAGTCGCGGCCCCGGCGCCCTTGTAGTGCGCCATGATGAGGTCGATGCCGGCCATCACCCTGAAGAGTTCCAGGGCCATGTGGCCGCTGCTGCCTGGCCCGGCGGTGCCTGCCACGAGCTGGCCCGGCTTCTGCTTCGCGAGCGCGATGAATTCCTGGAGCGTCCTGGCGGGAACGCTCGACGGGGAGACGAGCGTGCTGTCGCCCGTCACCAATGACGCGATCAGGGAGAAAGACTTGATCGGATCGTATTCCAGCTTCTGCAGCACCGGCTGTATGGTGTGCGCGGTATCGCATACCAGCAGGGTGTACCCGTCCGGCGTCGCCTTGGCCGCCAGCGCCGTGCCGATGACGGCTCCCGCCCCGCCCCGGTTGTCCACGATGACCGACGTACCGAGCCGCTCGGACAGTTTGGGGGCGATCACGCGGGCGACCATGTCGGTCCCCCCGCCCGGTGCGAACGGAACGATGAGACGGATCGGTCTCACCGGATAATTCTCGGCGCCGACGACAGGCGCAGGAGATGCGAGAGAGAGGATGGCAACGGAAAGGATGCCGAGGGGAAGGGCAGTCTGCGGAGGTCTCTTGATCATGGTGAACGAATAACGGCAAAAGGGATAATGTAGATAAACGGCGACAAGCCGCAGTCATACTATATGGCAATTCGTTGGTGCCGGCTATTCGTAGTCAGGGAGCCAAAGTCTGGACTTCCAGCGGATGGGCGAAAACAGACCCCGGGGGTAATCAGTGACTACGAACCACTCGACTCCGGATTTACGGCCGGCGACATACCCAAGATTCCGCTTAACCTGCCGCTCATCAAAGGCTGCAGCATCGTGGGCGTGTGGATCGGTGCCTTCGCCAAACGCGATCCTGCGCGTCATCGCGCCAATGCCGCGGAAATCTGGAAGTGGGTCGCGGAAGGGAAGCTCAAGCCGCACGTGTCGGGAAGATATCCGCTCGAGCGAGCAGCGGATGCGCTCAATGCGCTCGCTGGGCGCAAGGTCGCGGGTAAGGTCGTATCGGAGCCTACACCACAAGGAGCGACAGGTATTCGCTGAGGTCGGTTAGCTCGTCCAGACGCCACGTGGCAGCGAGCGCTGCATCCTGCTGATCCTTGGACAGCAGCCCGCGGCACAGCCCGCGAAACTTCTCTTCCAGGTCGCGGTCGCTCATCGGGCGCTTGAAGTGCCCCAGGTGGTAGGGCACGCGCGCCGTGTGCGACCGGCCGTCCTCCGTCTCCACGGTGACGATATTCAGGATGGCGTCCGGCCATGCCGCCTCGCACTCGGGATCCAGCTCGACCTTCACTTTGTCCATCACGGCGTGGACGCGCGGGTCCTGGAGCACCTCGTCCACAAACTGGCTCGCCTCCACCCTGCCGTGCTCCAAAGCCATGGCGATGACAAACGGCACCGAGTGGTCCGCCGTTTCCCGCGTCTGCGGACGCCAGCGCGTGGCGTCGCCGGCCATCGCGTTGATGGTGTTCTGGAATGTGCGGATGCGCACCGCCTTGACTTGGCTCGCGCTCGCGATGCCCAGCGCTTGCCGGCACTCCAGCGCACCCTCGATGGCGGTCTGCGAGAAGAAGCCGGAAGGGAAGCGCTTGACCCGCGAGTTCATGATACGGAACGCGCGCTTGTGGCCGTTCTCACCCGTGAGCGGCTCGAGCGTCAATTTCTTGCGCGCCAGCGCAGCGAACCAGCCTGCCTCACCCTCGATCGCCTCCGGCGGCCCGGAGTAGCCGCGCTCCGCGAGCATGGCGGCGAAAATGGCGTTGCGGCCGGCGTTGGCCACGGTGCTGGCCTTGATGTGCGAGATGTGGCCGCGCCGCGCCTGGCCGAGGTACAGTCCCTGCACCACGCTAAGCCGCAGCGCGTTGGCGAGTTGCTCCCCCTTGAGTCCCATCACTTTGCCCGCGCCCAGCGGCGCGGATACCGTGGCGTAGGTGGCCTGGTCCCACGGGCCGCCGTCGCGCATGCGATACGTGTCGGAGAGGGTGGTCTGCACTTCGTACGCCAGCACGATGCCGGTGATCAGGTCTTTGCCGGAGGCGCGGTATGCCTCCGCAGCGGCGAACACGATCGGAAAGTTGTCCGTCGGATGGGAAGTGTCCTTGCCGCCGTAGGCGTCGTTGAAATCCAGATAGCGGACCATCGTGCCGTTGGCGAAGGCGGCAAGGTCCGGCGTTGTCCGGTCCCTGGTCCCGATCAGCGTGGCGGTGCGTTTCCCCGTGACGCTCGCGGCCAGATCGCGCGCCGCCTTCGCGGGTTCGCTGGTAAATGCTCCAATGGCGCAGCCGAGCGAGTCCACCATGAGCCGCTTCACCTGGTGGACCGTTTCCGGCGGGAGGTCTTCAAACCGCAGCTTCTCGGCGTAAGTTGTGAGGCGGTGCAGTGTTTCGTCGCTCATGGTTGCTTCCTGTTGTTCAAGTCAAAAGCATAGACGCGAAGGATTCATTTCAATCCCCCCTTGAGGGGTACACGAAGGACGCAAAGGAAGGAAAATGGAAAAAGGAATCCAATCCTGAAGCCTGGCTCCTGAATCCTGCTTTAGTAACCGCCAGAATTCGCTCCGCTGCCCGGCGCCATAGGCGTCCAGCCGGTCAGGCGGGCGACTTCAGCCTTCATGTAGTTCGACATCGCCACGCGATCGGCTCCGAGCATCACCATCTGGAAGCCCTGGTCGAGATAGCGTTGCGTGAATTTCGAGCTGGTGGTGTGGATGCCGGGGACTGTCTTGTGGCGCTTGCAGGCTTCGAGTATGCGATTGACGGTCGCCACGTGCTTCGGGTCGTCGTTGTCCATGACCGGCGGCAGTCCCAACGCGAGGGCAAGATCGGTCGGGCCGATATAGATCGCATCGACGCCGGGCGTGGACGCGATCTCGTCGACCTTCTCGATGCCTTCCAGCGTTTCGACCATCACGACGCAGGCCACTTCGTCGTTCGCGTGCTTCTGATAGTCGGCACCGGCGTAGAGCAGCACGCGGTTCGGACCGTTGCTGCGCATGCCCGCCGGCGGATAGCGGCAGGCGGCTACCGCCCGCTCGGCCTCGGCGCGGTTGCTTACCATCGGCACGATGACGCCGTAAGCGCCGGCATCCAGCACCTTCATGATGATTGCCGGCTCGTTCCACGGCACCCGCACGAACGGCGTGACGTGCGTCGTGGAGATCGCGGTCAGCATCGGCACCGTGTCCGAGTAGTCGATGCAGCCGTGCTGCATGTCGATGCACAGCCAGTCGAGCCCGGTATGGGCCATCACCTCGGCCTGCACGCAATGCGGAATCGAAAGCCAGCCGCCCACGGCCGGCTTGCCTTCACGCCAGAGCTTTTTTACACGGTTGATGCGCATGTAGTTATTCCCCCAGGATGGGCAAGGATGAAGGATAGAAGGATGAGGGATGAAGGATAACCCAAACGGGATGGGGTTACGCTGCGCTGCGCGCCTCCTCAACGAGACGGGGAGTTTAATTTTGTTAGATGGCAGGCATCAGATCGAGCAGGCGGCCGCAGCCGGGGATGCGGTCGCCGCCGAGTTGGCGCGCCATCGCCCAGACCGCTGCTTGGGTGGAGGTCACCACCGGCTTATTGAACTCGCGCTCCCAGGCGGCAATCGATGCCATCGTCGGGAAATTGGCGCCGGGCACCGCAAAGGCGTCGATTTCCGGCCGGTCGATCCGGGCGAAGGCATCGCGCGCGTTTTCCGGCCCAAGCTGGCCGATCGCGTACGAATCAGTGGCTGCAAAGCCTTCGACCACGGCGATCTCGAGTCCGTGCTTGTCGGAAAAGTAACGCCGCGCCCGCGCGTTGACTTCTTCCGAGTAGGGGGAGACGAGGCCGATGCGGCGTGTGCCGAGCGCGTTGAGCGCGCGCCCCATCGACTGGGCGGATGTAATCGCCGGCGCCCCGCCGGCGGCGGCGCTCATGCGCCGCGTGGTGGTTTCGTCGTAATCGCCGGCGAACAGACTCGCCGAGGTCTGGATCAATATCACCATCTCGACCTTGGCCGTGCCCAGCAGCCGTGCCTGATAGTCGATGTCATCGTCCCGGCCCGGCGCAAACGGACGCCCCGGCGTACTCGTCAGCACCCTCGCGAAATGCGCCTGGAAGCCAGCGGGCAAGCGCGCCAGCTCGGCCTCGACAGTGGTATTGGTCGATGGGATGAGAACGCCGAAATGATGAGTCATGTTGCGTGCCTTTCTTTTCGTCATCGCGAGGCGACAGGCCGACGTGGCGATCTCGCAGCGGGTCGCGGCGTTGCCCGCAACGGGATTGCTTCGGTTCCTTCGCAACGACAGGCCCTGTTCGGCGCTATCATGCCAAAATTTGCCATTGCAAGGATACTGCCATGATCGTCAAGCAGATCTGGACCGCCAATGCCGGTCGGAACTTCAACTACCTGATTGCCTGCCCTGAAACCGGAGAGGCCCTGGCGGTCGATCCTCTGGATCACGAGAAATGCCTGCACGCCGCGAAATCGGCAGGCTGGAACATCACGCAGATACTCAACACGCACGAGCACCGCGACCATACCGGCGGCAATGGGCCCATGGCGCAAAAGACCGGCGCGAAGATCCTTGCCCATAAGAATGCCGGCGCAAGAATCCCCGAAATGTCCCGGGGCTTGGGTGCGGGCGACGTCGTCAAGGTGGGAAAGACGGTGGAACTCGAAGTGCTCGACACGCCGGGCCACACGATGACCCACGTGTGCCTGCTATCGCACACCGACCAGCCGGCTCTGTTTTGCGGCGATACGTTGTTCAATGCCGGCGCCGGAAACTGCCACAACGGCGGGCACCCCGCAGAGCTCTACCAGACGTTCTCCGGGCAGCTTTGCAAGCTGCCCGATAATACCCAGATCTATCCAGGCCACGACTACATCGAGAACAACCTGCGCTTCACCCTGAGCCGCGAGCCCGACAACAAGGAGGCCCGGGCGATGCTCGAGCGGGTGAAGGGCCAGGATTCCGCGAAGGCCTTTGTCTCGACGCTTGGCGTAGAACGGGAGATCAATACCTTCTTTCGTCTTTCCAGCCCGGGCGTGATCGCAAGACTCCGCGAAGCGTTTCCCGATCTTCCCGAGAAGCCGGATCAGCGCACGGTGTTTCTGAAGCTGCGCGAGCTGCGCAACTCGTGGTGAGCATGTCTTTCCCCGCTCGCTGAGCGGGATTGTGCGCATCGATCCGGCCTGGAGCGGCAGCAGGTGCCAGAAATGCGCGGGAGCGAATTTCCTGCCGTTTCCCCGGATCAGGCGTATCCTTGCACTTGCAGGGCTGGCTAGTATCGTGTCCCGTAAATAACTTTCAGTAATCTGCGGCGGGCACGGACCCCGCTGTCATCGCGAGGAGTCGGCGACGCGGCGATCTCGCGGCTAGCCGCGCTTGCGTTGCCTGCAACGAGATTGCTTCGTGCCTCGCAATGACAGGAATGGCGTATCCTGGTTACAGTCCTGTCCGCCGGAACGGCCGGTCATTTATGCAAGTTATTTGCGGGACGGCACACTAGGAGGAGGGCCGACGATGAAGAGTGTGGGCTTCGTTGTTACCTTGGCATTGCTGG
>MEQT01000132.1:7661-8213 GCA_001770325.1 Betaproteobacteria bacterium RIFCSPLOWO2_02_64_14 | reverse complement strand
CCCTGTTTAACATATCCTGACGCGCCGCCCCGCGAGCCTGCGCCGCCGCCTGCCCCAATTGCGCGACGGCGGAGACGCCCGCGGTCTTCTGCATCACCGCGATGTGGTGCCGCTTGACGACGTGGCCGATCTCGTGTCCCAGCACGCTGGCAAGCTGCGCTTCGGTATCGAGTATCTCGTAGAGCCCGCGGGTGACGAGGATGTACCCGCCGGGTGCGGCGAAGGCGTTGATCGTCGGGTCATCGGTCACACCGAAGCGCCATGGCAGGTCCGGACGTTCACCCTGCGAGGCGATCCAGCGGCCCACGCGATTGACATAGGCCTGTAATTCCGGATCGTTGACGAGCCCGGAGCGGCCGCCGTTGGCAGTCACGGTAGCGCCCAGCGTACGCCCCGCGATCTCGCGGCCGATTTCGATCTCGTCCTTCTCGTTGATGCCCGTGGTCGCGGTTGCCAGGTCCTTGCCCGCGCCAAATATGGCGCCAAGGTCGAGCGTAGCGGCGCCTGCCGTGCCGATACAACCACCTGCCAGCACCGCGGTCAAACAACATT
>MEQT01000132.1:0-7546 GCA_001770325.1 Betaproteobacteria bacterium RIFCSPLOWO2_02_64_14 | reverse complement strand
CTTCCTCTTCGATTCCTCGCGTGCCGAGTGTCGACGTGACGCTGACGTTGGTGCGCGGCCCGGTGAGCCGGCTCACAAGGCCCGACCCGCCGTCGCCGCCGCCTGCTGCACCCGATCCCGCGAAGCGCACGTTGAAAGAAAAGAGCCACCCTGCCGCATCCGGCGTCTTGAGGTTGACCCAGGCGCCGCTCTTGTCGGTGACTTCACCGTTCGTGCCCTGCTTGACCTTGCCCACGACCGGCGCGCTGTGACTGGCCGCGCCGCGCAGATCGCTGTCCTTCTCGACCACAACCTGCTGCGCAAGGGCGGGCAGTGCAAGTGCAGCGAGGAAAGCGCAAAGCACTACGGTAATCGACCTCATGGCAGACCCCGGGGAACAAGAACTGAGCTGATTATAATGAGCACTGCGGCAGATTGCCACACGCGGTGCGGGATACTTCATGGGAGGATGTTTCAGTGCCTGGCAGGCGCTGACCCTGGAATGATCTGCCATTCGGATAGCATCGGGCTCCACACCGGGATTCAGGAAGATGAACCCAACCAAGTGCCAGGAAATTTTCGTTCGCCTGCAGGCGGCCAACCCAAAGCCCACCACCGAACTCGCCTTTGGCTCGCCCTTCGAGCTGCTGGTCTCGGTGGTGTTGTCGGCACAGGCCACCGATAAGAGCGTGAACCTTGCGACGGAAAAGCTATTCCGGCACGCCAAGACCCCACGAGCTGTGCTGGAACTGGGTCAGCAGGGGCTGGAAGACTTCATCAAGAGCATCGGGCTCTACCGCACCAAGGCGAAGAACCTGCTCGCGACCTGCCGCGTGCTCATCGACAAGCACGGCGGCGAGGTGCCGCGCGCGCGCGAAGCGCTGGAAGAACTGCCGGGCGTTGGCCGCAAGACCGCCAACGTAATCCTCAACACGGCTTTCGGCGAACCGACGATCGCGGTGGACACCCACATCTTCCGTGTCGCCAACCGCACCGGCCTCGCGCCCGGCAAGAACGTCCTCGAAGTCGAACGGAAGCTCCTCAAGTTCGTGCATGACGAATTCAAGCACGACGCGCATCATTGGCTAATCCTGCACGGCCGCTACGTGTGCGTTGCGCGCAAACCCAAGTGTCCCGTATGTCCGATCAGGGACCTGTGCGAATACCGCCGAAAAACGAAGGATGAAGGCGGAAGGCGGAAGGATGAATAGGGAAGATCATTCCATAGGCAACGAAAGACGCGTTGGTTTTTTCATCCTTCATCCTTCATCCTTCATCCTTTGAGCATGTTTGCCCCTTCCCGCGCCGAAGCGCGGCGCTTATTCTTCGACACCTGGGCCAAGTACCTGCGGCGCGAATCGCTGTCAGGCCTGGAAGGCGTCGCGCTGCAGGTCATCGTCGCGCACCCGGAATGCCACTCGCTGCTCGACGATCCCGCGACCCACCTCGAACACGAGTACGGGCCGGAGGGAGGCGAGATGAATCCGTTCCTGCACCTCTCGCTGCACCTCGCGATCGAGGAACAACTCTCGATCGATCAGCCGGCGGGGATTCGTGAGCGCTACCAGCGTCTCGTGGAGAAGACCGGCTCCGAGCACGACGCGAAACACGTGCTGCTCGAATGCCTGGGGGAGATGCTGTGGCGGGCGCAACGCGACGGCGGCGCGCCGGATGAGCGGATTTACCGGGAGTGCCTGGACCGCAAGCTCTAGTACTTCTGCGCTAGTCCCGGTTGGCTCGAGAAGTACTCGGCGAGGTCCTCGATGTCGCGCAGGGAGAGATTGGCGGCCTGCGGCGCCATGATCGCGTTCTTGCGCGCCCCGCTCTTGTAGTCTTTCATTGCCTTCACCAGGTAGTCCGCGTGCTGGCCGGCGAGCCGCGGGAATTCTGCCGTCGCGCTGTTGCCGTCGGCGCCGTGACACGCGGCGCAGGTCTTCGATTTCGCCTGGCCGGCGCCCGGATTTCCCGCCAGCGCGTTGCCGCTCGCGACGAGGACACTCAGCGACGCGAGCACCCAGATGCGTTTCATCATTGCGTCTTCCGTGCCCTACTTGCCCGCCGACCGGGTCGAGTCGGTTGCATAGTACGCGGCCAGATCAGCCATGTCCTTGTCGCTGAGATCCGCCGCGATCGCCTTCATCGTCGCATTCCTGCGCTCGCCGGACTTGTACGCCTGCAGGGCTTTCACGATGTACGCGGCGTGCTGCCCGCCGAGTTTGGGCACACTGTAGACTTCCGGAAACGCCGCCCTGTAGCCGGCGATGCCGTGGCACCCGGCGCACATCCGCGTCTTGTCCTTGCCGGCCGCCGGATCGCCGTCAGCGGCGTGCAGCGTGCCTGCATAACCGAGAACAAGAGCCGCAGCACAGAACGAAGCGAGACGTTTCATGCGCGGATGACTCTCCTGTGGGCGGATACCGTGACGGCGGCAGATTATACCGGAAACCCGGGCGTTGCCGCACCTTGGACGATGGCCGATAATGGGGTGCAGGCCTCCTCTGTAATTTCGCTGCTCCCGCACGCTGAGTGGATCATCACCCCTCCCCCACACGTCGTATCCGGCTGTCGCGCCTGTTTCCATTTCTGGGCTGGCGGCAGCGGGTAAATCGGGGGACGCTGCGTGCGGACGCCCTCGCCGGCCTGGTGGGCGCGGCGATCGTGCTGCCGCAGGCGGTGGCCTTCGCCACGCTGGCGGGCATGCCTCCGCAATACGGCCTCTACGCAGCAATAGTGCCGGCGATCGTCGCCGCCTTGTTCGGCTCCTCCTGGCATTTGGTTTCAGGCCCGACCAATGTGATTTCGATCTTTGTTTTCGCGAGCTTGAGCCCCCTCGTGGAGCCCGGCGGCGAGGAATACATCCGCCTGGTGCTGACGCTGACGCTGCTAACGGGACTCATGCAGCTTGCCATGGGGCTCGCGCGCATGGGGGCGCTGGTCAACTTCATTTCGCATACCGTGGTCGTCAGCTTCACCGCCGGCGCAGCCTGTCTCATCGTGGCGGCGCAGCTCGGAAATTTTTTCGGCATCGCCCTCGAGCGCGGTGCATCGTTCAGCCGGACACTGACAGACTTCCTGCTTCACCTCAATGGCATCAATCCCTACGTGACCGCAGTCGGCGTGCTCACGCTGCTTACCGGCATTGCGATTCCGCGCTTCTGGCCGAAGTTTCCCTACATGATCGGCGCGATGCTCGCCGGCAGCGGGTTCGCGCTCGCGCTCGACGCGTTATTTGGACCGGAAACCACGCGGATCGCCACGATCGGCGCGCTGACGGGAATGCTGCCAGCTCTCTCGGTTCCCGACCTCTCGCCCAACGCGATCCGCGATACCCTGCCGGTCGCCCTTGCCGTGACGATACTCGCACTCACGGAGGCGGTATCGATCGCCCGCGCCATCGCCATCAAGTCGGGGCAGCGCATCGACGCCAACCAGGAGTTCATCGGGCAGGGGCTGTCCAATGTCTGCGGCAGTTTCTTTTCCGCCTATGCCAGCAGCGGCTCGTTCAACCGCAGCGGCGCCAATTACGACGCGGGCGCGCACACGCCGCTTGCCGCCGTCTTTGCGGCGCTGTTTCTGATCGCGATCCTGTTTGCGCTCGGCCAGTTCGTTGCATACCTGCCGCTTGCCGTGATGGGCGCCATCCTGTTCCTGGTGGCCTACGGGCTCTTCGACTTGCACCACATCCGCAACATCGTGCGCGCGAGCCGCCGCGAAACCGCGGTCATGCTGCTCACCTTCATGGCGGCAATCTTCGCGGACCTCGAATTCGCAATTTACGCCGGCGTGCTGCTGTCGCTCATGCTCTACCTCACCCGCACATCGCATCCGATGGTGCTGGACGTCAAGCCCGATCCGGCGCCCGACAGCTATCACTTCACCGCCGACAGCAGCCTGCCCGACTGCCCCCAGTTGAAGATGCTGCGCGTCAACGGCTCGATCTTCTTTGGCGCCGTGGACCACGTGCGCGGCCACCTGGAAACGGTGGACGAACTGAACCCCGGGCAAAAGCACGTGCTCATCGTCGCGAGCGGCATCAACTTCGTGGACATCGCCGGCGCCGAGATGCTGGCGCAGGAGGCGCGGCGGCGGCAACGCCTGGGAGGCGGACTGTATTTCTACCGGCTCAAGGATGCAGCGCGCGCCGTGCTCGCGAGAGGGGGCTACCTGGAGCAGATCGGAGCCGATAACATCTTCCCGGTAAAGACGCGCGCCGTGGCCGCCATCTACCCGAAGCTCGATTCCGGGATCTGCCGCCAGTGCCAGGTGCGGATTTTCCGTGAGTGTCACCAGGCGTTGCCGGACGGCCAGCCGGTTTCGCCCCTGCGCGTTGCGGACAGGTAGGGCGCCCGAAACCGGCAGATGCGCCGCGCGGCCTCAGAGCCGCGCGGGCGCGGCGCCGTATCCCCGCACCATGGCCCCGACGATGATCGCGCCGCCCACGCACAGCGCCAGCACGAGAAAAGCAAGACTCGCGTAGGTCAGGAACGTCGCAGCTTCCCGGGAAAACTCCACCTTGCCAAGCTGGCGCAGATACACCGGAACCACCAGTGCACGGCTGACCGCAACGATCAGCATGATCGCGGCCATCACCAGCTTGATCACATACGGCTTCACGAAAGTGGTGCCGATCGCTCCGAGCTGAACGCCGAACAGCGACCCGGCCAGCAGGATCAGGGTGAGCCGGATGTCGACCAGGCCGTGCAACGCGTACTTGATCGCGCCCCCCAGGCCCATGAAGAATGCGATGACGAGCTCGGTTGCGCTCGCCACGATCGCAGGCGCCCCAAGCACGTACATCATCCCCGGAACCCCGATGAACCCGCCCACCGCGATCGTGGCCGCCAGCATTCCGGTGGCAAACCCCAGGGGGAGCGTGAACAGGGCCGACACCCTGACGCCTGCCGCTTCGAAATGCATCATCGTGCCGGGAATCTCCACGGACTGCACCCATTTCGCGAGACGTGAAACGCGATCGGCCGCATGAGCCGGCCCGGGACGGCGTGACTCGAGGACATCGTGCAGCACAAACCCGCCGACGATCGTCAGCACGATGACGAATGCGAGGCTTACGTAAAGATTGGACCCGGCTTCCCCATAAAGTTGCCTGATCCGGTCCTGGATATCGACGCCCACCCAGACCCCGACGGCAGCCGATGCCGCCATGACCATCCCCAGTTTCACGTCGACATGCCCGAAGCGGTAGCGTTTGTAGGCGCCCACGAAGGCCTTGGGAAACTTGTGGCAGATGTTGCTCGCCACCGCCACGACACCGGGAACACCCATGCTCATCATCGCCGGTGTCAGGACAAATGCGCCGCCGGAACCGATGAATCCGCTTATCAGCCCGCCCAGGAAGCCGATCACCAGCAGCGCAACGACGTTGCCTCCCGACAGATCGATGAACTGGATTGGCGCCTCGTCCATCCTAGCCTCTTTCGCGACGCGCCGTGATTCCCAGGACGTCCCAGAAGTACGCCGCGAATGCCCCATGCACGAAAGAAAAGACGAGCGCGGCGATCACCGGCAGCAGCGGATACGCGCCGTCGGTCCGCGTAAATGCCGTCATGATTTCCCGCTCGTAAACGTACAACAGGATGTAGAGCGCGCAGGACGCCATGCCGGACACGCACAGCTTCAGGTACGGTTTTCGCATTGGATCACGACTCCCTGATTCCCGATCCGGCGAGGATAACAAAAAAATGCTGAACCGCGCCAACCCCTGGGCAGTGAGACAGCCTGATCCGGAATGACTGTTGTGGTTCCAGCGGCCTTTGCGTGACTTCCGGGCAAACCGTTAGAATGACCCCCGGCATGGGACATCGGCTGACCAGGATCTATACCCGCACCGGTGATCGGGGTACCACCGGGCTCGCGGACGGCTCGCGCGTCGCCAAGGATGCCGCGCGCATCGACGCGATGGGCGCCATTGATGAACTGAACGCTACGCTCGGGGTGCTGCTCGCGGAGAACCTGCCCGACGACGTACGCGCGGTTCTCACCGGCGTGCAGCACGATCTCTTCGATCTCGGCGGCGAGTTGAGCGTGCCCGGCCACCCGGTCATGGGGGAGGCCCACGTCGTGCGGCTGGAGGGTCTGCTTGAGCGATTCAATGCCGCCCTTCCGCCGCTCAAGGATTTCGTGCTCCCCGGCGGCTCGCGTGCCGCGAGTCTCGCGCATGTCGTGCGCACGGTGTGCCGCCGCGCCGAGCGCGGACTGGTGGCCCTCTCTCATACCGAAAAGCTTGCCCCCGCTGTGCTGCCGTACGTGAATCGCCTGTCGGATCTGATGTTCGTTCTGGCGCGAACGCTGAACCGCCGTGCGGGCGGCAGCGACGTGCTGTGGCAGCCCGGGACGGACCGGCAACAGGAACAGCGTGAGCCGTGAACCGTGAGCCGTGAATCGAAAAAACGCTTACGCAGGCTGCAGATCGTCGGATCACGGATCACGATTCACGCCTTTTTTCGTCCCTGTCCCCGTCCATGAACCGCCCCGCGCCTGATGCGCTCGCCGCCCGGTTGGCCACTCTCCTCGCCGAGAGCGCGCTGGGCAACCGAAGCGCCTTCGCCGAGCTTTATCGCGCCACCGCGCCGAAACTGTTTGGCGTCGCCATCCGTATATTACGCAGAGAAGACTGGGCCGAGGACGTGCTGCAGGAGTGCTACGTGAGCGTCTGGAACCACGCCGCCGACTACGCGGTGGCGAAGAGCGCTCCGCTGACCTGGATGACGAGTATCGTGCGCAATCGCTGCCTCGACTGGCTGCGCCGCCCGCACCCGGAAAGCGGGAGCGCGGAATACGACATACTTGCCGACGCGTGGCAGGACGACGGGCCGGGTCCGTTGGAACAACTCCTCGCCGCGGCGGAAGCGGTCGCGCTGGCGCGCTGCATGGGTCAACTCGAGGGTAAACAGCGTCAAAGCATCATGCTCGCGTTTTTCCATGGTCTGAGCCATTCCGAACTGGCCGCGCACATGCGGCAACCGCTCGGCACGGTAAAGACCTGGGTGCGGCGGGGACTCGAGCGGCTGAAGAGCTGCCTTTCAGGCGCATGAAGAAATCGGCCGCCGATGAACGCCGATACACGCCGATGAAACTTCGAAATGACAGGATTTGCAGGATGAACAGGCTCAGATCAGAAGCACCAACAAGAAATCTTGCAGGTCCCGTATATGTTGTCGATTGCTTTTCGGGTTTTGATTCTATCGGCGTTCATCGGCGTTCATCGGCGGCTCCATAGGCATTCGCATGGCTTCCTACAGCAATCCGCAACTGCGCGACAGGCTCGCATCCGAGTACGTGCTCGGCACGATGCGCGGCGCGGCACGCGCGCGCTTTCAAAGCCTGCTCAAGTACGATCCGGGGCTGCGCGGATTGGTTGCCGAGTGGGAAGGCCACCTCACGCCCATGGCGGAGGCGGTCGGAGAGATCGCGCCGCCCGCGCGCCTGTGGCGACGCATCGCCGCACGCATCGGCGGGCGCGCCGGCAGCGGCGCATGGTGGGCAAGCCTCGCACTCTGGCGCACCTGTACCGTTACCACGACGGCCGCCGTGCTGGCCCTCGCCGTCT
>MEQT01000131.1:12949-18137 GCA_001770325.1 Betaproteobacteria bacterium RIFCSPLOWO2_02_64_14 | reverse complement strand
TCGCCCAGTTCGGCGCGGCGCGATTCGCGGGTGCGGAGCAGATCCTTCACGCTCATGTGACGCGCCGGCATTCTGGAGCGCTCCCACAGCGCGCGCTTGACGTCGCGCTTGGTGAGACCCGCGCCCTTCAGGATATCCGCGTGTTCCGGCGCCAGCATGATCCACGGCTCGCCGCCGTGACAATACTCGTTGCTCGGCGGATGGACGAGCGTTTCGGCGATGATGCGCAGCAACTCGTCGGCGTCCTTGCTGTGGGTGTTCATGTTGAGCGTGCCCTCGGCGCCGACCACCGTCACCGTGCTGCAGTCCCGCGCGAATCCGCGTTCGAAATGGAGCGGTTCCCATGGGTTCGCGGTTTCGTTCTCGGCACAGCAGAACGTGTACTTTCCCGGCTGCCCCTGCGTCGCCCGATCCATCTCGCCCGGCCACGCACGCCCCACGTTCTGCAGAATCAGGCGCACCGCGCGTCCGATCGTGGCATTCGCCCAGGCCCCCTGCCCCAGGCAGTTCATCCCGCTGTTCACGCCAAGCACCCCGGCGGCAGGTCCGTTGACGATCACCCACACCGCGACGGGGTTGGTCGTCGCCTGGATCGCCTGCAGGTTGAATTCGGGAGCCGCCATACCCTCGACCGCTGCAAGCAGCAAGGGCAGATACTCGGGATCGCAGCCAGCGAGAACGGCGTTGATCGCGATGCGCTCCACCGTGGCTGCGCCGAAACCGGGCGCGATGCGCGCCACCACCTCATGGCGCGCGCGCTGCGTCACTTCGAGCATGCGCCCGATCCGCTCCACTGTCGGCGGCACCACGGGCAGACCATCGCTCCAGCACTGAGCGCGGTACAGCCGGTTGATGGCGTCGAGATCGTCGGGCGCTTCGAACAACGCCGCGCGCTCGTCCGTCATACCGGCCGCGGCCTGCGATGCCGCACTCACGCCGCCACCGCCACACCTGCCGCGCGCGCAATTTCGTCCACGCACTTGTCCGCGATCGCGCGCACTTCGTCGCGGGAACGTGCGCCGAAGGGATGCGGAATCACTGCGATCGGCAGGCTCGCATTGCCGAGCGAGGCCGCCTGCGCCCGCCCGAGCGTCGTGAAAGCGGTCGAGCAGACCGTCACGCCGAGCCGGCCCCGTTTTGCGATCTCGACGCTGTCGTGGATACTCCACGACGTGCACGAGCCTCAGTCGCCCGAGCCGGTGATCACGACGTCGCAGCGCTCCGCGAGTTCAGCCACCATGTCGGCCGGCGCGGGCACCGATGCCGCCGGCTTTCTGCGCTTGACGACCGCGGCGACGTGGTAGCGGCTCGTAAGCAGCTCGGCGAGATCATCGACGAGATGATTGAAGTTGGGCTTCGCGTTGTCGATGAAACCCACCACCTTCCCCGCGAGGCCTTCGAGCTTGCGTGCCGGCCCGGGCGTCGCTCCGGGAAGCGGCGCCGTCGGATCGTACAGCATGACCGTTGCCAATCGTGAATCCCCCAGCGTTACCGGCTGGCAAGTATACACTCGACCCCGTCGCCGCCGGCCTATTGGAATGGTTTGACGTTATTGCAGGAAGACGCCTACAAGATGCTATGATGGCGCCGGGAGACGGTTGCCGGGGTGGCGTGCCGTTTCGGGGAGGGATCGATGAAACATCTCAGATATTGGGGGGTGGCTGCGTACGTGGTCGCCCTGGCTTTGAATGGCTGCAGCGGCATGCCGCCACGTGCGGCGTCACCGGACATAGAGCCCCCTCCATGGAACTCGCTGGAAATGATGATGATGAACACGGAATTAGTATCAATCGACCCGGGCCAACCACCCGTGGCCGACGAGCCTGCTCCGAACTTGCGGATCGCAGAAACGCGTCCAGCCTCATAGGCACGCAGGCGCACGTTTCATCGTCCCCCATCGAAATGCGCGGTCTCGGCGAAGGTCGAGGTCCCCGCCTCAATCGGACTGGCGATTATTGCCTGGCAACTGGGCTCGCAATCGGCGCGTCCATCGTCGGCGGCTGGGCCGTGTAGTGTCGCCGTGCCCGCTCCCTCACGTCATACGAGCTGAAAACCTCTCGCACCGGCCGGATTTCCGGCAGCACGTAGACGAATCCGTGCGTACCGGTAAACGCCGGGCTTACCACCGTCTCGTAAAATCGAGCCGGCACGTTGATGCAGCCATAGGAAATGCGGTTGTCGAGAGGCGTCGGGGTAGCCAGGCGTTCGAGGCGACGCTCTTCAGGCTTGGTCGTGATTACCCGGTGGAGGGATACAGCCGCCTCGTAGTCGACCCATACGACGTCCTCGCCGCGCAAGTTGATGCCCAGTGCCGCCACGAAACGGCCAGCCGGGGTCGTGCGGTCTTCGGGGGGCATCTCGGAGTATTCCCGGTCGCCGATACCCGGGACGGTGTGATCTGCGCGTGCCAGGCCGAGCAGCGCAGGAGCCGCCCCCCGTATCCGCCCACCGCCGTCGAATACGAAAACCTTGGCGTCCGTCTTGTCGACGATCACGAACGGCAGACCCACGTTATCGGCCGAATCGACGATCCAGTCTGCTATGTGGCGAGTGTCACGTGAGGCGCGCTCGCGACCAAAATCGGCACGTTTGAAACTGCCTGCAACCCCGGATTTCTTTCGTATCGCGGCTGGCGGCAGCATGCTTTGCGGCGCAGACAAAGTGCCTGCCGTCGACGGTGGCACCGAATCTTCCTCTG
Organism: Betaproteobacteria bacterium RIFCSPLOWO2_02_64_14; assembly: GCA_001770325.1. Classification (GTDB taxonomy): domain Bacteria; phylum Pseudomonadota; class Gammaproteobacteria; order Burkholderiales; family SG8-41; genus DSOT01. The sequence continues at coordinate 15,439 of MEQT01000131.1, read as the reverse complement.
CGGCGACGCGCTGGGGCAGCAACATGATCGCCAGCACGACGATGCCCGTCCACAGTCCGTTTCGTGTTCTCATCCGACTGCCCGTGGAAAGGAAACCTTTTCGAACGCCGGCCGATCTGCTCTGGGCGCCCAATGCCGCGGCGACCGCCGCAGATCAGCCGGTTCTCCTCACGGCAAAACCGCTGGTTGCCGCTGCACGCTACCCCACCGATGCTACGGCAAGGCTTGCGGTGCTAGTTCCGATCCCTTCTGCGCGGGCGATCAGGCGTCGTCACGCTTTTCTCGGCAGGCGCGGCAGGTGTTACGGCTGGTGCGGCTTGCTCCCCAACCGCCGGTCGCGGTTGAGGCACCGGATCGGCGAATGCCATTCTTACGAAGCCATTGCTGCCTTGGGCACCAACAGCGCAGCTGCCCGTACTGCTTTCGGCACCACGGCCACCGCCGCCAAGTTGACCGCTCCTTGCCGCCGGGGTCATGTTTCCTTCCTCGGATGAGCGATCACCGGGAGTACGCCGGCCCGAGGCGACCGCATAACTGTGAGGATAGCTGCCTTCCCAGGATTCGGCGCGAGGATAACCCGCGATCGTCTGGCCGCTATAAGCGTCGGACAAACTCGTCGGGGCACCATCCCCCCCGCGTCCGCCCCGGTCCTCGGTCACGCAGCCCGGTCCACCCTGACCGCCGGAACCAATCGTCAGTCTGTAGACGCCGGGCGCCAGGTAACGCGTGTGCTTGAACGGAACCGCGTCGGCGCCGTCGTACCCGCGACCTTCGGGCACCGCGCCACCGCCACCGCCACCACCACCGCTCGCTGAAATCTCATAGTTTCCTTCGACGAGCTCCGATCTGGAGAAATCCGGCGATCCACCGCTCCACTCGTCTTTCGAAACCACGGTGATAAAGCACTGCTGATTCACGTCTCCCGCGCTCGGGCGGGTGATCGTGAAAATGCTTCGCTCACGATCGAAATTCGTCGTCCCGCACTGCGGACTGCCGTCCTGCGCGAACGCGGGGATGGCGGTGCATCCAACAATCATCAAAACGAGTTTAGCGGTCTTCATTGATGTCTCCTAACGATTGCTGTTTGTGTCAAATGAACCCCGGTTCATGTCGATCGATTGAGCCAAAAATATCGACCGAACCGGCGCTCGCCCGTGCGACTACTTTCATCCGGGCCCCTTCTTGCGGACCTGATGGATTCGCGAACGATTACCACTACGGCATGATAGTGCTGCGAATCTCGAGGCACTATCGCGCAAACTTGATATTCATGTGACGATTCGGCGGCCCAATGTAGTTGCCTCACTACAACTTACGGCGTCCGTCATGCAAGGCCCGTGACACAGCGCAGTCCAGCAAGACGACTGGGGCGACTCACCCAATTTGTTTGAACATGGTTGCAATCATCATGCCATATGCATGCAATCTCGCTGAATCAACAAGATAGAAAGCGACGCCCGGCCTGAGTGCGAGTTGATACCGTCATCGCTTGGCGACGGCTTTCCGGGACTGTTCCCTAGCAGTTTGATTCGACGTGGATTTCGTTGTTGCAAAACAACGACAGACGGAGTGCGTGATCTCCGGTTCGAGCGAGGGCCGAACTTCCGATCGTCCTCAGCCGGTCGCGGGAGGCGACGGTCGAATCAAGACTGAAAATGCGACCTGCCGGCCGCAGCGCCTTAGTGCGCTGTAATCAGCGCCGGTCACCGCGGTGCGCCGAAGACCTGCGTCCAATACACTCCAAGTTCGCTGGTCCGCTCGACCGCGAATGCGACGCCCATTTCGGTGTACGCGGGATTCATCAGATTCGCGCAGTGCGGCGGGCTCCTGGTCCATCCCGCAACCACGTCTTCTGGCATCGAATGACCGGCGGCGATATTCTCGCCGGTTGCGCGGAATCGGTAGCCAATGCGCGTGACCCGCTCGTCCGGCGTCGAACCATCACGCCCCCTGTGACTGAAGTAACTGTGGCGCGCCATGTCCTCGGCGTGCAGCAGCGCCGCCCTCGCGAGCACGGAGCTCCAACGCAGCGGGGGTACCGCGCCGAAAGGCCTGTCGCCACAGCTACGGGGTTCGGCGCGGGCCCGATTCACCAGCTCGAGCATGCGCTGTGCCGCCGCCTCCGGGGAAAGCGATACCCGCGGCGCGAACGGTACCGCCATGACTATCCATAACTGGCGCGCATCCTGGTAAATGCCGATATCGACAAGCGCGCCGTCGAGGAGCTGCCCGCAGTACTTCTTTTCCAGCGCCGCGTACGCCTTCCCGCCCGCGCCGGCGTCGGTAATGCTGACAAAGCGCGACGCCGTCGCCCGGTACCCCGATTCCCTGAGACTGTCTTGCAGTGACTGCCCCCGCGCAAGTCCAAGGGCGGCGCGTTCAAGCGCGGGCTGCCGCGTCAACGGGGCCCGCTCTTGCGCGGCCGTGCATGCACCTCGGCCGGCGCGCAGGCGATTGACCGCATCGTAAAGGTCCGCCGCGGCGAACACA
>MEQT01000131.1:0-12940 GCA_001770325.1 Betaproteobacteria bacterium RIFCSPLOWO2_02_64_14 | reverse complement strand
GGCGAACACATTGCATGACAGCGCGGCGAGAACGGCGGCCATCAGGCGCATGTATGCATTCAGCTCAATCCGGGAGCACGCTGGCCCGCTTGATCACCGGCGCGTGAGCGGCAGGCGCTAAGGCCTGGCGGAGAGAGAGGGATTCGAACCCTCGATACGGGTTTAAGCCCGTATAACGCCTTAGCAGGGCGCCGCCTTCGACCACTCGGCCATCTCTCCGTTTACCGCCTCGACACTGCAACTGCCACCCCCACCCTAACCCTCCCCCATCGAGGGGGAGGGAATCAGAAGTTAGCTCCCCCGTCAAGGGGCGGGAAGTCTGCAGTTCCCGATTAAGGGCAGGGAGTCGTCGAAGAATAGCACATGCACGCAGCGAAGCGGGTCAGGAGACGGGTTGCTCCAGGCCGAACGCCTTGTGCAGCACGCGCACGGCAAGTTCCATGTACTTCTCGTCGATCACGACCGAGACCTTGATCTCGGAGGTGGAAATCATCTGGATGTTGATGCCCTCCTCCGCGAGGGTGCGGAACATGGTGCTTGCGATTCCCGCGTGCGAGCGCATTCCGACGCCCACGACCGACACCTTCGCGATCGTGTCGCCGCTCACCACGTCGCGCGCCTTGATGTGCGCCATCACCGGCTTCAGGATGTCGAGCGACTTGCGGTAATCGTTCCGGTGCACCGTGAACGAAAAATCGGTCAGGCCGTCGTGGCCGACGTTCTGCACGATCATGTCGACGTCGATATCGGCGTCGCCGACGGGCCCCAGTATCTGATAGGCGATGCCGGGGCGATCGGGCACCCCCAGTATCGTGATCTTCGCTTCGTCGCGGTTGAACGCAATGCCGGAAATGATCGCCTGTTCCATGTTCTCGTCTTCCTCGAACGTGATCAGCGTGCCCTCGCCCTGTTCCTCGAAGCTCGACAGGACGCGCAGTTTGACCCTGTATTTACCCGCGAATTCAACCGACCGGATCTGGAGCACTCTCGAGCCCAGGCTCGCCATTTCCAGCATTTCCTCGAAGGTGATCGTTTTGAGCCGCCGTGCCTCGGGTACGATGCGCGGGTCGGTGGTGTAGACCCCGTCGACGTCGGTGTAGATCTGGCATTCATCGGCCTTGAGCGCGGCAGCCAACGCCACCCCCGTCGTGTCGGAGCCGCCGCGGCCCAGGGTCGTGATGTTTCCCGCTTCATCGACGCCTTGGAACCCGGCCACGACCACCACGCAGCCGGAGGCAAGATCGCTCCTGATCTTGTCCTCGTCGATGCGCATGATGCGCGCGCGGGTGAAGGCGTTGTCGGTCAGGATCTTGACCTGGCTACCGGTATAGCTGCGCGCCTTCAGGCCAAGCTCCATGAGGGCCATGGAGAGCAGCGCGATCGTCACCTGCTCCCCTGTCGACACCATCACGTCGAATTCCCGCGCATCGGGATGCGTCTGCACCTCTTTCGCCAGTGCGATGAGCCGGTTGGTCTCGCCCGCCATCGCGGACACCACCACCACCACCTGGTGACCTTGAGCGGACCATTTTGCGACACGCCGCGCGACATTCTTGATGCGCTCGGTGCTGCCGACCGAGGTCCCGCCGTATTTTTGGACGATCAACGCCACGATGTTGTTGACGCTCGAGGGAAAGGGTTGAATTCTAGATGTTTTTTGCCGAGGCCACCAACTGAACCCGGACTGTCACGCGGGCTTGCCGCATCCGCCGCCGCCCGCGGTCTCCATCACGACCCGGTCGCCCTTCCCGAGCACCCAATGCTCGGCGGGGTTGATCGGCTTGCCGTTCAGCCACAAACCGCCCACCGCCCCCGGCGCGCCGCCGAGGATGCCCTGCGGCGCGGTGCGAAAGCGGGTCATGATCATCGAGGCCGTCATCGGCGAGTCGGTGGCCACCTCGATCTCGAAGCGCAGGCCGTCACCGCCGCGCTGCTTCCCCGCGCCGCCGCTGCCGCGACGGATCGCCCGCTCGATGACGCGCACCGGCGCCATTTGCTCAAACACCTCGATCGGGGTGTTGGCAAGATTGGATGGAAACGACAGCATCGTGAAGCCGTCGCGGTGCCGCGTCGCGCCCTGCCCCGCGTTCATGAAGCTGATCGCGGCATACGGACGCCCCTTATGCTCGCCGGCGATCGTGATCGAGGAGTTGGACGAGCCCTCCGCGATCGCGCGCCCCGGCAGCACGTCGGCGAGCGCCATCATGATCGCCGGCACCATCATGTGGCCGATCATGCCGCGCCCGCCGCTCGCCGCGGGATAGCGCGGATTGAAGATCGAGCCGAGCGGCGCCGAAGTGGTGATCGGCAGGAAGCTGCCCTCGTTGTTCGGCACGTCCGGGTTGAGGAGCGCCTTTACCGCGAACGCGGAGTAGGCGAAGCAGTAGATCGGCACCACGTTGACCGCGCGCGGCACCTGCGGACTCGATCCGGCGTAGTCGATCGCGATCCGGTCGCCTTTCACCGTCACCGCGCAGTTGATAAGGATGGGTTCCTCGAAGCCGTCGTGCTGCGTGCGGGCGCGATAGACGCCGTCAGGCACCGCGCGGATGCTCTTGCGCATCGCAGCCTCGGAGCGGCGGCGGATTTCGGTGCCCAGCGCGTCGAGATCGGTATCGCGAAGGAGCGGCCGCAGGCGCTCCTCCAGCATCTTGCATGCCGCGACCTGCGCCCAGATATCGCCCAGCGTCTGCTCGGGCACGCGCACGTTGCGTGCGATCATGTCGAACACGCCCTGGTCGGGCTTGCCTGCGCGGATCAGCTTGAGGCGCGGAATCTGCAATCCCTCCTCGAATATTTCGCGGATGCCGGCATTTCGGATGCGCCCGCCGATATCGGGCATGTGCGAGACAACCGCTGCGAAGGCGACGAGGCGGCCCTTGTGAAATATCGGCATTGCGACGTTCACGTCGTGGATATGGCCGGTGCCCATCCACGGGTCGTTGGTGATCATCACGTCGCCGGACTTGAGCGTCTGCGCCGGGAATACCTCAAGAAAATGCTTGACGGTCGCCGGCAGCGTGCCGATGAATGACGGGATGGAGAGCCCCGACTGCGCGATGGATCGGCCCTGCGCGTCGGTCAACACGACGGCGAAGTCGTTGGCTTCGCGCACCAGCACCGAAAACGAGGTGCGCACGAATGCGGCGGAGGCCTCGTCCACCATGCTGACGAGGCGTTTCCACTGGATCTCCAGGGTGATGGGATCGAGCCGGGTCTTCTTCATCATCCTTCCCCGATCGTAACGGATACAGTGTAGTCGGCAAGGACCCGGACTTCAGCGCGGAGCGGCACCACCAGCGTGGACTCGCGTTCTTCGAGCACGACCGGGCCCGAGATGCGCGTGCCGGGCTTGAGCGAGTAGCGGTCGTAGACGGCGACCGGCGCATAGCGGCGCTTCAGCGGCAGCCAGATCTGGCGCCTGCCGCGCAGCACCGGCCGCGCGGAGACTCGCGCATCACCCCAGGCGAACGAGTGGTTTTTCACGCGCGAGCGCCCGGTCAGCCGCCACGTGACGACCTGGGGCGCGGCGTTCGGCACCAGGTGGCCGTAGAGCTGGCGGTAGCGCCGCTCGAACTCGCGCAGCAGCGCGCGCTCCGTCGCCGCCGTCACTTTGCACCACGGCAGGCTCACCGACACGTTGTGGCCCTGCCCGGCGTAGCGCATCTCCGCGCCGATCCACCATTGCAGCCCGACCGCCGCCGCGCCCGCGGAGGCGAGCTCTTCCTGGGCGTCGGCGCGCAGCTCTTCGTAGACCTTCGCGACGCGCCCCCAGTCCATGTCTTTCACCAGCGCCGGATTGGACCACGCGCGGTCCACGCGGGCCGGCGCTGCGAGCAGCCCCAGGCACGAGCCCGCGCCTGCGGCAATCGTCGCGAGCACGCGCGGGATCTGGAGTTTCCTCGCGACTTCCACCGCGTGTACCGGCCCCGCGCCGCCCGTCGCCACCAGCGTGAACCCGCGCGGGTCGTGTCCCTTTTCGGCGATGTGGATGCGCGCCGCGGACGCCATGTTCTCGTTGACGATGTCGCAGATGCCCCATGCCACCTGGGTCGCGTCAAGCTTCATCGGGGCGGCGAGCGCCTGCAGCACGGAGAGCGCGAGGTCCTGGCGCAGCTTCATTTCGCCGCCGAGGAAGCTGTCGGCGTTGAGGTAGCCGAGCACGAGGTCCGCGTCGGTGACCGTCGCGCGCGCGCCGCCCTGGCCGTAGCATGCCGGACCGGGGTCGGCACCCGCGCTCTCGGGGCCGACGTTGAGGAGGCCCAGCTCGTTCACGTGCGCGATCGACCCACCTCCCGCGCCGATTTCGATGAGGTCTATGCTGGGGATCAGGATCGGAAGCCCCGAGCCGCGCGCGAAGCGCGACACGCGCGCGCATTCGAAGCTGTGCGCGACGAGCGGCTCACCGCCGACCGCGACGCACGCCTTGGCGGTGGTACCGCCCATGTCGAACGCGAGCATGCGGTCCAAGCCGGCGTTGCGCGCGGTGTTGAGGGCGGACAGCACGCCACCCGCCGGGCCCGACTCGAGCAGCAGGATCGGGGTCTCCGCCGCCGCCGTGGCAGAAGTAAAGCCGCCGCTCGAAACCATGATCCGGAGCGGCGCGCCGGGCGCCTGCGCGTGAACGCGCGCATCGAGCCGTTCCAGATACTCCGCCATCAGCGGTTGCACGTAGGCATTGGCCGTCGTCGTGGACATACGCTCGTATTCGCGGATCTCGCGCGCGATCCCGGACGAAGTCGAAATCGCGAGTCCGGGGAAACGCTTTCTCAACACCGCGGCGATCTTCCTCTCGTGCGCGTCGTTGACGTACGCATGCAGCAGGCAGATTGCCACGGCCTCGACGCCGAGGCTCCCGACTGCCTCCGCGACCCGCGCGCATTCGGCGTCGGTGAGGGGTGTCACGACGCCGCCACTCGCGTCGTGCCGCTCGTCGGCCTCAATGCGCCATTCCACGGGCACCAGCGGCTTCGGAATCTCGAGGTCGAGGTCGTAGAGCTCGTAGCGAATCTCGCGCGCGATGGTGAGCACGTCGCGCGTGCCGCGGGTCACGACAAGCCCGGTGCGGGCGCCTTTCCTCTCGATCAGCGTATTCGCCACGAGCGTCGTGCCGTGGACGACTTCGGTGACCGCAGGCTTTGTGCCGCGGCCCGCGGCCGAGACCTGCTTCAGCAGGTCGGTGATGACGGTCGTCACCGCCTTGCCCGGATCGCGCGGGGTGGTGAGGGTCTTCGCGACCCAGATACGCCCGGCGGGGGCGAGCATGGCCAGGCCGTCGGTGAACGTGCCCCCGATGTCCACGGCGATCCGGATTCGCAAATGAGATTCCCTCCCCTTTGATAATGGGGGAGGGCGCGCCGCAACGCGGAACAGGGGCCCCGAGATGGGGATGTGACCGTGGAGGCGCGCAAAGGCACGCGGGAATGGGCGCGCTGTAGCCCGCTCCGGGGCCGCATCCATCGTCATGGCCGACGGAACCTGCTCCGCCCTCCGCGGGCCAGAGTGGGGATGAGTCATTTCGTTACGTGATCTTGGATTTCACGCAACCGCTACGACAAGATCGGCGCTGCAGTAGCGCTGCGGCGGAATTCCGGCGCGACCTTCCGCATGAAAAGCCGTATGCTCGATTCGGACACCGCCGCGGGCATCGGCCCGATCCGGAACACCAGGATCAGGCCGCCGACGCCGACGCGGTCTATTTCTGCGATCGCTTCGCACACCGTCGCCGGCGAGCCGCAAAGGATGGAGTGCTGCACCTGATTGCGCGCCGCAGGCTCCGTTTCCGCCTTCAGCAGCACGCCCTGCTCTTGATAGACCTTCTTGCGCATGGCCCGGCGGAATTCCTGCTGGGTTTCCCACGCGGGCAGGGCGAGGCGTTCGGCCTCGGCATCGGTTTCGGCGACGAAGATGTTGCGCCACACCCAGGTGTTGTCGACATTGCGGGAGACGGTCGCCTCGTCGAACCCGGACTCGCGCATCGTTCGGCGGTAGAGGTCCATGCGCTGCTTCGTGACCTCGTTGCTCTGGATGTTCATCAGGAACGGGCGGCCGGCGCGCGCCATGCCGAGCATCGCTTCCTCGCCCGCGCAGGCGCGGATGATGAAGGGGTGGGGCTTGGTATAAGGCTGCGGCCGCAGCAGCGGCAAGCGCAGGTTCCAGAACTTCCCCTTGTGCTCGTAGTTAGGCGTCGTCCACGCCTTGATCATGATCTCCTCGGCCTCGACCAGCCGGTCGTAGGCTTCCTTCGGGTCGATGCCGTAGCCCTGGTAGTCGTAGATGTTGAAGGCGGTGCCGCGGCCCAGGCCCACGACGACGCGGCCGTTGCTGATGTTGTCGATCACCGACATCTGCTCGGCCAGGCGGATCGGGTGGTGCAGCGACATCTGCGCGACCGCGAAGCCGATGTGAATGCGCTTGGTACTCGCGGCGAGCGCGGCCGCGAAGCTGACCGGGTCCACGTAGGCGCAGATGCCGTCGAAGTGGTGCTCCGCGAGCCACAGCATGTCCATCCCGAGCTCGTCGCAAAGCTGCCCTTCGCGCAGCGTCTCGCGAATGATCTGGTGGTCCTGGGCGGGATCCATGGCTGCCGGGAACAGGAAATTGCTGAACTTCATCGTCCGTCCTTTGCTGTTGGGCGGTTCAATCGAACTTGATCCGGGCCGCTCGCATCAGCGCGGTCCATTTGCTGATCTCGGCGCGTATGAGCTTGTCGAACTGCGCCGGTGTGCCGCCGGCGGGTTCTAGCGCCTGCGCGCCGAGCGCGGTGGTCATTGCCGGCTGCGCCAGCACCTGACGTATCCCGCCGTTCAGCCGCTCCACGATGGCCCGCGGCGTCTTCGCGGGCGCGACGATGCCCTGCGCGCAAGGACGTCGTTGCCGCCGACCGGCGGGAACGGCACGATGAGACGCAACGGCCGGTCAGGATACTGCGTCGCCCGGGCATGAGCCGGTGCGGGCAACGCGAGCCCCAGCGCCGCATGCCGCCCTGTTGACGGTACGCGCGTCATCGCCACGCCGGCGACGCGCGCGAATAAGCGCACAGGAAAATCAATCCGCCCGCGATTCCCCCGCACCGAGCCCGCGCGCCGGGAGCCCGTGCGAGCGCGCTCGCAAAGTGCACATGACAGGTCTTGCGTTCATGCTTCCTTCCGCCGGCTCAGGGGAAAACTGCTATCTGCGCGAGTCGTGAGCGGGTCAGCGCTCAGATTGCCGAGCAATCTAGCCCAACGGCCGGGACAAGGCAAGCGCCGCCTTGCCGGGCGCAGGCGCACAAATGCCGGCGTCCTTGCGGGTTCAACCACGCAGGAATTCGAATGGCCCCGCGAACCTAAGTCGCGTTATGATTGTCACTGTACCGCCAACAATAGCCGAGGAGAGGCAGACATGAAGCCGTTCGAGAGCATTTCCAATCCCCGAGAATTGCGCCGCAAGCTGCGCCTGAACCAGAGCGAGTTCTGGTCGAAGGTCGGTGTCACGCAAAGCGGCGGCTCACGCTACGAGACCGGCCGCCGGATTCCCAGACCGGTGCGGGAACTCGTGCGCCTGGTGCATGTCGAGGGCATCGTCCTCGCCAAGGCCAAGGGCGACGATCTGGCGATCGGGGCGTACCTGCGGAAGGCCAATCCGCAGCTCTACGCCAGAGCGAAAAAGGCCGTGGCAGGCAAGTAGCGCGAGTCACGGAGCGTGCGTACTGCCGGCGCAAGCGGCTGGCGGAGAGTGTGAGATTCGAACTCACGAGGGCCTTGCGACCCTGCCGGTTTTCAAGACCGGTGCATTCAACCGCTCTGCCAACTCTCCGTTTCGGGCGGCGGGTATAATATCACTTATTTTCAACCGCTTGCGTGATCACATGGCGCCCGTTGTGCAACATCGCGATTGAAACTTTCATGAGCATTCGGTAGTCTTAAGCCTGACCGAATCACTCAACTACTCACAGGAGAGGGTTTTATGCCACCGGAACTGCGGACACAACAGGCGGGTTATCAGCCGACTGCGGTGCAGGAGATTTCACTGCAGCAGCAGAAGGTGCTGCGCAACACGTACTTGCTGCTCGCGGTGACGATGATCCCAACCATCATCGGCGCGGCCATCGGCACCAGCCTTGTCAACTTCAGCTTCGTGCGGGCGAGCCCCATCCTCTCGTCGCTCGCCATCATCGCAATCTTCTACGGCTGGATCTTCATGATCGAGCGCAACCGCGACAGCGTCGTCGGCCTGGGGCTGCTGCTGGGCTTCACCCTGTTCCTGGGCCTGCTGCTCGGGCCGCTGTTCCAAGTCGTGCTGGGCTTCAAGAACGGCGTGCAACTGGTCATGATGGCGGCGGGTGGCACGGGCGCGGTATTCTTCGTGCTCTCCGGTCTGGCCGCCACCACCAAGCGTGACTTCAGTTTCCTGGGCAAGTTCCTGCTGGTCGGGTTCGTCGTCATCATGCTGGCGGTGCTGGCGAACATCTTCCTGGCGAGCCCCGTTCTGCATCTGACGCTGTGCGCGCTCTTCATCCTGTTCTCGTCAGCGGTGATCCTGTATCAGATCAACGCCATCGTGCGCGGCGGTGAAACCAACTACATCTCCGCGACGCTGACGCTCTACGTCGCGGTCTACAACATCTTCACCAGCTTGCTGCAGCTGCTGGGCATCCTTGGCGGCGACCGCGACTAAGGCCGCAAACGGCCCAACGAAAACGGCGCTCTCGGGCGCCGTTTTCGTTTTTAAGGATTGAGGATTCGGGATCAAGGATCGAGGGGATTCCCCGAACTGTCGCAATCCCCGTTCCTCAATCCTTGTCGAAGACCGCGATCGATTCCACGTGCGACGTGTGCGGGAACATGTTCACCACGCACGCGCCGCTCAGGCGGTATCCCTGCGCGTGCACCAGTACCGCCGCATCCCGGGCGAGCGTCGCGGGATTGCACGACACATAGACGACGCGCCGGGGCCGATCCTCCGTCAACGTCTTCACCACCGCAATCGCGCCGTCCCGCGGCGGATCGATCAGTACCCGGTCGAACTCCCTGAAAGCTTCCGCATCGCCATCGGCCAGCTCGAAAAGGTTTCTGACGCTGAAGCACGCAGCGTGGGCAAGTCCGTTGTCCCGGGCATTGGCCTCTGCCCGGGCGACCAGCGCCGCGTGGCCCTCGAACCCGGAGGCCAGCGCCCCGCGCCGCGCGATCGCCAGCGTAAAGTTTCCAATGCCGCAGAAGAGATCGGCGACATGCTCCCCAGGCTGCGGAGCGAGCAAAGCCAGTGCCCGTCTCACCAGGACGCGATTCACCGCATGGTTCACCTGCGTGAACTCCGTGGGGCTGAAGCGCATCGCAAGATCGAACTCGGGCAAGGTGTAAAAGGGTTCGGCTTGCGTGCCGGAGCGCATCGGCTGGGCCGAATCGGGTCCACGAGGCTGCAGGTAGAGCACCACCGAATGCCTGGCGGCGAACGCTTCGAGCAGTCGCAGGTCTTCCTGGGCCGGCGCCTGCAACACGCGCAGCACCAGCACGATCGCCTCCTCCCCTACCGCGACTTCCACCTGCGGGACCCGCTCTCGAATCGTGAGCCGGGCGAGCGTCTCCCGCAGCGGAACGAGGAGATCCGAAACCACGCGGGGAAGCACCTCGCAGCTCGTCATGTCCGCCACGTAGCTGCTGCGTTTTTCATGGAAGCCGACGAGCGCACCGCCCTTCTTCGCGACGAAGCGCGCCGAAAGCCGTGCGCGATGGCGATAACCCCACTCAGCCCCGTGGATGGCGGGCAGGATCGTATCGGGTCGAACCTTGCCGATATGCCACAGGCTGTCCTCCAGCACCCGTTGCTTGACGGCGACCTGCGCACGCGCATCGAAGTGCTGCAGGCTGCAGCCGCCGCAACGGGCGAAGAACGGACAGCGCGGGGCTACCCGCTGCGTGCTCGCATGCAGGATCCGGGTGACGCTTGCGAGTTCGTAGCTGGGTTTCTTGCGGTACGGTGCGACCTCGACGACTTCACCCGGCAGGGCACCTTCGACAAAAATGACCTTGCCGTCGTGGCGGGCGATACCGCGCCCTTCCTGATCCAGGGACTCGATGAGCAGCGCTTGCATGAATTACCGCGTCAGCGCCAGAATTCGCCCAGTACGCGCTTGCCGGGCCTGATCTGGCATCAAGAATTTCTCAGACCGTCCAGCGCCTGAGAAATTCTTTCCAGTGCGGCTGCGGCAGCTTTGCGAGCGTCGCGCGTACAAGTTCGCATTCCGCGTGGTAGGCGCGCGCGTCGAGCACGCCGCGCATGAGCTGAAAGCGCAGGAAGACGAGATAAGTGTTCGCGACGTCCGCCTCACAGTAGTTGCGGATATCGTCGAGCCGCCCGGCCTGGAACGCCTCCCAGACCTCGCCTCCATGCAGACCGATCTTGCCCGGCAGGCCCAGTAGCTGCGCGAGATCGTCGAGCGGCGCGTTCGCACGCGGCTGGTAGAGCGCCAGCAGATCCATGAGGTCCACGTGCCGTGTGTGGTAACGGCTGATGTAGTTGTTCCACTTGAAGTCGCGGCTGTCGCGGTGGTCGCCCTCGCCCATGTCCCAGTAGCGGGCGGCGGTCACGCCGTGGATCAACCCACGGTAGTGCAGCACCGGAAAATCGAACCCACCGCCGTTCCACGACACGATTTGCGGCGTGTACTTCTCGATGCCGTCGAAAAACCGCTGGATCAGCTCGCGCTCGCCGTCGCCCGGTTCACCGAGGGACCAGACACGGAAGGAATCCCTCTCGCGCAACGCGCAGGAGATGGTGACGACGCGGTGCAGATGGAGCGGCAGAAAATCGCTGCCGGTGGTCTGGCGCCGGCGCTGAAACGCCATCTGCGCGACATCGCTGTCGGCGAGCTCCGCCTCCAATCCGTTCAGCGCGCGCAGACCTTCGACATCCGGCACGGTTTCGATATCGAATGCAAGTAGCGGGGTCATGTCCGCATCCAGGTTCCGCGGGCAACGCCCGTATCAGGCCGGGAAGACTCCCGTCGACAGGTACCGGTCGCCGCGGTCGCATACGATGACCACGATAACCGCATTCTTCACTTCCGCCGAGACCTGGAGCGCCGCCCACATCGCGCCGCCCGACGAGATGCCGGCGAAGATGCCCTCCTCGCGCGACAGGCGCCGCGTCACTTCCTCTGCATCGCTCTGAGCGATCTCGATGACGCGATCGACGCGCTTCCAGTCGCAGATCTTGGGGAGGTAGGCGGGCGGCCATTTCCGGATGCCGGGTATCTGCGAACCTTCGGTCGGCTGGCATCCGACGATCTGCACCGCCGGGTTTTTCTCCTTGAGAAACTGCGATACGCCCATGATGGTGCCGGTGGTGCCCATGCTGCTCACGAAATGCGTGATGGTGCCGCCGGTGTCACGCCAGATTTCGGGGCCGGTGCCCTCGTAATGCGCGAGCGGATTGTCCGGATTGGCGAACTGGTCGAGAATCACGCCTTTGCCTTCGTCGCGCATTTTTTCGGCGATGTCGCGCGCAAGTTCCATGCCCCCCGCCTTCGCGGTGAGCACGATCTCGGCGCCGAACGCCGCCATGCTCTGCCGGCGCTCGACGGACAGATGCTCCGGCATGACCAGCACCATGCGGTAACCCATCATCGCCGCGCACATGGCGAGCGCGATACCGGTATTGCCGCTGGTGGGCTCGATCAGCGTATCCCCGGGCTTGATGGTGCCCCGCTCCTGCGCGCGCTTGATCATCGACAGCGCCGGGCGATCCTTGACCGAACCGGCGGGATTGTTGCCTTCCAGTTTCGCCAGCAGCGTGTTGGAAGTGGCGCCGGGCAGCCGCTTGAGCCGCACCAGCGGCGTGTTGCCTACGAAGTCCTCAAGAGTCTTGTGCATCGCTAAACTCCGATAATACGCGCTGCAACAACGATAGCCAAACGCCGGCTGCATTGCATTGCCGTCTATCCCCACTCATTTTTCCGAATGGCGCAGCATGGCCGCGCAATAGCGCGCCACGCCCTCCTCGACGCTGAGGAAGGGTTCGCGATAGCCCGTCTCGCGCAGCGCCGAGAGGTCGGCCTGCGTGTAACTTTGGTACTTGCCCTTCAACTCCCCGGGAAAGGGGATATACCGGATCACGCCCTGCCGCTGTATTTCGGGCAGCGTCAGCGCGGCCTCCCGCCGCGCGCCACGGCACGCGTTCACCACCGCCACGGCGACTTCGTTGAAGCTCTGCGCCGCTCCGGTTCCGCAGTTGAAGATGCCCGCTTTCTCCGGATGATCGAGAAAGAACAGGTTGAGCCTGACCGCGTCCTCGACCGACACGAAGTCCCTGCGCTGCTCGCCGTCGCCGTAGCCGCCGCTCCCCTCGAACAGCTGCACGCTTCCGCTGTCGCGGTACTGATTGAAGAAATGAAAGGCGACGGACGCCATGCGTCCCTTGTGCTGTTCGCGTTCCCCATAGACGTTGAAGTAGCGCAACCCGACCACCTGGCCGGCGAACTCTTTCCAGCGGCGGCGCACCCATTGATCGAAGAGGAACTTGGAGTAGCCGTAGACATTGAGCGGCCGCTCGCAGTCTCTGCGTTCGCGAAAGGCCGTGTCGCTGCCGTAGATCGCCGCCGACGACGCGTAGAGAAACGGCACTTTCTCCGCCGCGCAGCGTTCGAGCAAGGAGCAGGAGTAGCGATAGTTGGTCTCCATCATGTAGCGGCCGTCGGTCTCGGTGGTATCCGAGCAGGCGCCCTGATGCAGAAGCGCGGCGATTCCCCCGCCGTAAGCCCCGCCGGTGAAGGAAGCAAGGAACTCGGCCTGATCGACGTAGTCGGCGATCTCGCAATCGACGAGATTGACGAACTTGTCGCCGTGGGAAAGATTGTCCACGGCGATGATCTCCGTTATGCCGCGCTGGTTGAGCGCCTTGACCAGGTTCGAGCCGATGAATCCCGCCGCGCCGGTCACTACATAGTACATGCGCTGACGCT
>MEQT01000130.1 GCA_001770325.1 Betaproteobacteria bacterium RIFCSPLOWO2_02_64_14 | reverse complement strand
ATCATCTGCCTCGACAAACACAGCACCGGCGACGGTATCGTGTCGGCATTGCAGGTACTGCACGCGTTGCGTGCCAACGGGCAAACCCTCGCCGAAGCAACGGGCGGTTTGCACATGTATCCGCAAGTGCTGATTAACGTGCGGGTGAACAAGGGCATCGATTGCCTCGGCCACGAGCAGGTCAAGGCGGTAGTGACGGATGTCGAGCAAGCCCTGGACGGCAAGGGGCGCGTGCTGTTGCGCCCATCCGGTACCGAGCCGTTATTGCGCGTGATGGTGGAAGGTGAAGATCAGTCGCTGGTCGAAAAATCCGCCCAGCGCATCGCCGATGTGGTGCGCAAGTTGGCAGCGAGCTAGATTAACAACGTGGATTTGAAAAAGGCACTCTGGGCGAATTTGTCCGGCGTTGAAGATGCT
Organism: Betaproteobacteria bacterium RIFCSPLOWO2_02_64_14; assembly: GCA_001770325.1. Lineage (GTDB taxonomy): Bacteria > Pseudomonadota > Gammaproteobacteria > Burkholderiales > SG8-41 > DSOT01. The sequence continues at coordinate 6,082 of MEQT01000130.1, read as the reverse complement.
TTTGTATCCAGCCGGTTTGTCGAAATAACCCGCGATGCTCTGGTGATACACGAATGAAAACAATCTGAATCTGGCCAATTTATTGAGCATTCCATAATTCATTACACCGTTCACCCTGAGGTATCGAAGGGTGGGCTTGCGCGCAACCTTGGGCTTCGATACGCTTTGCGTACCCTGTACTGAGCCTGCCGAAGTATCAGCCCGAACGGAGTGATTGTCGCGAATTATGTAATGCTCAATAATTTTGGCCTCTTATAATTGAATGACTTATGTAAAGCTCAATAATAACTACAGACTCATACCCCGTTGGACAATGCTGCCGCTGGATTTTTTCATTCAACGTGTATACACTTAACCGTAGGCACAAAAACAGGAGCGCGCTCATGAAGCGCAGAAGCGCTGCGCGCGTGAGCCGCCCCTGGAGGCGGTTGCCGGCACACAAACCGGCAAGCGCAAAAGGCAGCAGCAGCGCAAAGCCGACGAGGCGGTCGGCAAGCATGAGTCCGCCCGCGAGAAACACGAGCGCGCGGATTGAAGTCGAGAGCAGCACCATGTTGGAAAGCGTTGCGCGCAGGGCGTGCGGGTCCGCGAGAAGCGCGCCCCCAGCGTGAGCGCCGCCGATACGTCGAGCAGCACACACAGCGGCAGCACGAAGTCGAGCGGAAAGAAGTGCGACAGGATCGGCACCGTGAAGAGCGCCGCGCCGAACGCCGAAATGCCGAACACCACATAGGCTGCTCCGACCGTAGCGGCTGCGATGACGAAGGTCTGGAGGTCGAACGGGATGGCCATGTACGAAAAAAAGCGCCGGTTGGTTCACCGACGCTTTCATCACGCCGGTTGAACGGCGGTCGATGTGCCGTCCGCTCGAACCGGCGTATCTGACCCGGCGCGCAGCGTCCGGTGTCAGACGATGTTGAGGTGGTCGATCCCCGTCATCACGTCCTTGTCCTTCGCCTCCTTGCCCTGGAGCTTGATCATGAGCCGCAGTTCGTTCAGGGAATCGGCGTTCCTGAGCGCATCTTCGTAGTTGATGAGCCCCTGCTCGTAGAGCTCGAACAGGTGCTGGTCGAAGGTCTGCATGCCCATTTCACGCGACTTCTTCATGATCTCCTTGATCTCGTGCACCTCGCCCTTGAAGATGAGATCCGAGATGAGCGGGGAGTTCAGCATGATCTCGACCGCGCACGCCCGGCCCTTGCCGTCCTTCTTGGGTAACAGGCGCTGCGAGACGATGGCGCGGAGGTTGAGCGACAGGTCCATCAGCAGCTGCTGCTTGCGCTCCTCGGGGAAGAAGTTGATGATGCGGTCGAGCGCCTGGTTGGCGCTGTTCGCGTGCAGCGTCGCCATGCACAGGTGCCCGGTCTCGGCGAACGCGATCGCGTGATCCATGGTCTCGCGCTCCCGCACCTCGCCGATCATGATCACGTCGGGCGCCTGGCGCAGCGTGTTCTTGAGCGCAATCTGCCAGTTGTCAGTGTCCACGCCCACCTCGCGCTGCGTAATCACGCAGTTCTTGTGCTCGTGCACGAACTCGACCGGATCCTCGATGGTGATGATGTGGCCGTAGCTGTTTTCGTTGCGATAGCCGATCATGGCGGCCAGCGTCGTCGACTTGCCCGAACCCGTGGCGCCGACCATGATCATGAGCCCGCGCTTGCTCATCACCACATCTTTCAGCACCGGCGGCACGCCCAGATCTTCGAACTTCGGGATCCTGGTCGTCAGCGTCCGGCACACCATTGCGGCGTGCGCCTGCTGGATGAAGCAGTTGACGCGGAAGCGACCGATGTCGCCCGGGCTGATGGCGAAGTTGCATTCCTTGGTGGCCTCGAACTCGCCCTGCTGCTTGTCGTTCATGATCGCCGCGCACAGCTCCGCGGTGTGCTGGGGGGTGAGCGGCTGATTCGCCACCGGGGTCACCTTGCCGTCGACCTTGATCGCGGGCGGGAAGCCGGCGGTGATGAAAAGGTCCGATCCGCGCTTCGCCACCATCATCTTGAGCAGGTCATGCATGAATCGGACGGCTTGATCTCGCTCCATTCCTCGCTCCTTCGGGGATTCGGGACTCGCCCGCCCGCGGTCGCCCGCGCGGCGCGATCGCCCCGTTACTTGAAGTTATCCTTGTTCACCGCCTTGGTGCGCGCTTCCTCAGCCGTCACGACATTGCGCCGCACCAGGTCCTGCAGGTTCTGGTCGAGCGTCTGCATGCCGTATTGCTGACCGGTCTGGATCGCCGAATACATCTGCGCAATCTTGGACTCGCGGATGAGATTGCGGATCGCCGGCGTGCCGATCATGATCTCGTGCGCGGCGACACGTCCGGCCCCATCCTTGGTTTTGAGCAGCGTCTGCGAGATGACCGAGCGCAAAGACTCGGATAGCATCGCGCGCATCATTTCTTTCTCTTCCGCCGGGAACACGTCGATGATCCGGTCGATGGTCTTGGCCGCAGAACTCGTGTGCAACGTACCGAACACCAGGTGCCCCGTTTCCGCCGCGGTCATGGCGAGCCGGATAGTCTCGAGGTCGCGCATTTCACCCACCAGGATGATGTCCGGGTCCTCGCGCAGGGCCGAGCGCAGCGCATTCGCGAACGACAGCGTATGCGGCCCGACCTCGCGCTGGTTGATGAGGCACTTCTTGCTCTCGTGCACGAACTCGATCGGGTCTTCCACCGTCAGGATGTGGCCGTTCTCGTTTTCATTGACGTGATTGACCATCGCGGCGAGCGTGGTCGATTTGCCGGAGCCGGTCGGCCCCGTCACCAGCACCACGCCCCGCGGCTGGTTGGCGATCTCGCCGAAGATCTTGGGCGCTTTCAAGTCGTCCAGCGAGAGCACCTTGGACGGGATGGTCCGGAACACGGCCCCGGCGCCGCGGTGCTGCACGAACGCGTTGACGCGGAAACGCGCCAGGTTCGGAATCGCGAACGAGAAGTCGCACTCGAGGTTTTCCTCGTAGAACTTGCGCTGCCCGTCGTTCATGATGTCGTACACCATGGCGTGCACGTCCTTGTGCTCCATGGCGGGCAGGTTGATGCGCCGCACGTCGCCGTGCACGCGTATCATGGGTGGCAAGCCCGATGACAGATGCAGATCGGAAGCCTTGTTCTTGACTACGAAAGCCAGCAGCTCGGAGATGTCCATTATAATGGCTCGCCTAAGTCAGTACCGGATCAGGAAATCTCGTTAACAGCCTGATTCTACTCCAAACAGACTGTCCCCACCGTCCGAAAATTATGACCTCAATCGCGGCCAACTTGCAAGCCGTCAGGCGGCGGATCGAGCGGGCCGCCCGGGAAGCGGGGCGCGCACCCGACGGCGTGCAACTCATCGCCGTGAGCAAGACCTGGCCGGCCGAACGTGTCGCTGAAGCCCATGCCTGCGGCCAGCGCGCCTTCGGGGAGAACCAGGTGCAGGAAGGGGTGGAGAAGATCGGCCGCCTTACCCACCTCGCAATCGAGTGGCATTTCATCGGACCGATACAAAGCAACAAGACGCGCCCCATTTCGGAGCATTTTCAGTGGGTGCATAGCGTGGAGCGGGAGAAAGTCGCCGTGCGCCTGGATGACGCCCGGCCGGCACACCTGCCGCCGCTCGACGTATGCATCCAGGTCAACGTGAGCGGCGAGGGCAGCAAAAGCGGGGTCGAGCCCGGTCAGGAGGCGGAACTCGCACGGATCATCGCCGGCTTGCCTCGACTCAGGCTGCGCGGACTGATGGCGATTCCCGAACCGACCGCCGACCGCAGGCTGCAGCGGCAGCGCTTTGCGCTGCTGCGTGACGCGAAGGACCGGCTGGCCGCTGCGGGCTACGCGCTGGACACCCTGTCGATGGGCATGTCGGACGATTTCGAGGCGGCCATCCTCGAAGGCGCCACCATGGTACGCGTCGGCACCGCGATCTTCGGTCAAAGACAGAAGGCTTAGGCCACAGAGACCACAGAGCACACAGAGAAAGCAAGGGCACTAACACAATAGTTGCGCAATAATTCGATGTGATCTTCCTTCTCTGTGATCTCTGTGCTCTCTGTGGCTAGACGGGTTTTCTCGTGAACATCACCTTCATCGGCGGCGGCAATATGGCGAGCGCCATGATCGGCGGCTTGCTGCAGCAGGGGTGGAATGCGGGCGCGATACGCGCGATCGAGGTCGCGCCGGAGGCGCGCGAGCGCCTCACGCGCGAGTTCAAGATCGCGACCGCCCCGGCCGTCAGCGCCGAAAGCGCGGCGGCGGACTGCGTGGTGCTCGCGGTCAAGCCGCAGCAGATGCGGGAGGTCGCGCGCCTGCTGCGGCCGCACCTATCCGCCCAGCTCGTGATCTCGATTGCCGCCGGAATCCGTGTGGTCGACCTCGCGCGCTGGCTGGGCGGGTACTCGAAGCTCGTGCGCGTCATGCCCAATACCCCGGCGCTGGTGCGAGCCGGGATCTCCGGCCTGTACGCCCCCGCCGCCGTGGCCGAAGCCGATCGCGCGCGGGCCGAGGAGATCATGAGCGCGGTGGGGGCGACCCTGTGGCTGGAAACCGAGAAGCAGATCGACGCGATCACCGCGATTTCGGGCAGCGGGCCGGCTTACGTCTTCTACTTCATCGAGGCGCTGCAGCGGGCTGCCGCCGACCTCGGATTCGACGCTGCGGCGGCCCGGCGCCTCGCGCTGCAGACCTTCGCCGGATCGGTGCAGCTTGCGATGCAAGGCGAGGAAGAGGTGGCAGTGTTGCGAGCCCGTGTCACGTCAAAAGGAGGCACGACCGAGCGGGCGATCGCGGCCATGGACGCGGACCGCCTGCCCGCCATCGTGGTGCGCGCTGCGCGCGCTGCCGCGGAGCGTTCGCGCGAGCTGGGCGACGAACTGGGCAAGGACTGACAAAGGCAGGGCGTGATCCGTGATCCGAACAAGTCTCACCCCCGCAAGTGCATGAATCCCGTCGGTTCACGGTTCACGGTTCACGCCTTGTTTTTCTTTCGGGTTTTCCCGTGCTTGCCGACGCCATCGTCTTCCTGATCGCAACGGCGTGCGGCCTGCTTGCCATCGCGCTGCTGTTGCGCTTCTACCTGCAGTGGGCGCGCGCGGGGTACCGCAATCCCGTCTCCCAATTCGTCAATGCGCTCACCGACTTCATGGTGCGTCCGGCGCGACGGGTGATACCCGGGCTGTGGGGGCTCGACCTGGCAAGCCCGATACTCGCCTGGCTGATCCAGTATGTGGAGCTCATCCTCATTACCCGGATCAAGGGTGCGGGCACGGGATTGTCAGCGGGCGCGGCGCTGGGGCCGCTCGCGCTGCTCGCCGCCATCATGGTCGTCAAGCTCGGGCTCTACATGGTCATGATCGTCGTGATCCTCCAGGCGCTGCTGTCGTGGGTCAACCCCTACAGCCCGCTTACGCCGCTGCTCAATGCCCTGGCCCGGCCGTTCCTGCGCGTGTTTCAGCAACGGATACCGCCGGTCGGCAACGTGGACCTGTCCCCGCTGTTCGTGATCGTCGTGTGCCAGTTGCTGCTGATGATTCCGGTCGCGTATCTCGAAGCCTGGCTGCTGCGCACGCCCTGATGGCGGACGTGGTCGATTGGTGCACTTACGATCCGAAGGCGGGTCGAGTCGTTCTCACGGTCCACGTGCAGCCGAACGCGCGTTCAAGCGCAGTCGTCGGAGTGTACGGCGACGCGCTCAAGATCCGGGTCGCGGCCCCGGCGGTGGACAACAAGGCGAACGCGGCACTGGTGGAGTTTCTCTGCAGCCGGCTGGAACTGCGGGCGTCACAGGTCGCGATCCGCCATGGCGCGCGCGGCCGCCGCAAACAGGTTGAAATCGCTGCCGGGCCTGCTGGTGTGCCGGATTTGTTGCGGCGACTCACGTCACGCTGAGACCTGTACCGGTGCCGGAGCGCGCTCCGCTCCGGGACGCCATCAGTCGTCGCCCGCGCGCGTGGAGCGTTGCGGCAGCCGCTCACCTTCCGCAGCGACTGACGCGCGCGGCGAGCGTCGCAGGCGCCACGCTTTCACCAGCAGCGAGAGAGCGACCCACGCGCCGAGCGCGGCAAGCGGCGCGGCGACCGCAAGGGGCCACCACAGGACCGCCGC
>MEQT01000129.1 GCA_001770325.1 Betaproteobacteria bacterium RIFCSPLOWO2_02_64_14 | reverse complement strand
AGTACGGCCGGATGGGTCTGCTCAGGGACGCTCAGTGGGCGCCCCGGAAGCTTGCCTCCCATTGAACAATCTTGTAGCCGAGCGCTCTGGCCAAACGTTGCAGTAGCGGACGAGACGCAATTTCTTGAGCCAACGACTCATACACGAAAAGAATCGGTTCCCCCGGCACCAGTGTCGCGGACAGGAATTCGCTCTCGGAGGTCGGATTGTCTCCGCACCTGACATGAATTGCTTCAGGTAAGGCGGTGGCCAGATGCCTTACGCGCTCGCGATGATCTTCATACTCAGACGTTCCGGTGCGATCCGATATCGCTTTGATCATCGCCTCGACGTGGCGCTGTCCCGCGGCCTCGTCGGTCTCGACGTAGTCGAACTCGCTGGTGATTCGCGACAGGATGACAGGCACCCGAAGATAGCCCTCCGGATCGGTGGGTTCCAGCAGATTTTCGGTCCTTGGGCTCGCTTCAGGCGCGCGCCGCCCGCGACCGCGGCGCCTTTCGGTGCCGTCGTAGAACGGGTCCTGCTCCACCCTCCGGTCCGCGACCTGCCTACGTCCATCATAATGATCGGACGTCATGGCTCCCCCAGCCATCGGCGGAATTAGATATGGAATCTGCCGACAGTGTCTCTGTTCGACGGCATTATGCACAAAAATGCCGATTTCTGGTTCGCTGATCCGATAGGCGCAAGCGGTAAGGCGACGGACGGTTTGGGTACGGGCGGAAGTTGGTATGACGTAAAGCGGCTGGGCGAGGATGGCGGAAGAGAGTGGGAGTCGAACCCACGCAGGACCGCCAGCGGCCCCTACCGGGTTTGAAGTCCGGCCGCCCCACCGGGGGCGATTCCCTTCCGTGTCGGTTGACAGCTTAATTGTATCAGGCGCCACCTGCGCGCTCGACCGGGGTCAGATCGGGGGCCACGCCTGGAGGCGGCGAGTAGGTGATCGAGCCGCGTTTCATGATGAAGTCCTTGCCGCCGACGCGCCCGACCATTGCCGCCTGATCGGAGTGCGCAAGGCGGTCCACGGATTCGGGATCAAGTAGCCGGCGAAGTTCCGCCTCGCAATCCTGTAACACCTGCCGGTGGTTCGGGTCGGCGGCGAGATCGACACGCTCGTACGGGTCGCTCTGCAAGTCGAACAACATCGGCGCATAACCCACGTAGTGAATGTACTTGTAGCGTCCGCGGCGGATCATGAAGGTGCCGCAGATCGAGGCGCTGGCGTGGTACTCGGATAGCAGCGCACGCTCAGGCGTGGTGCCGCCAGCGATGGAGAAGAGCGAATGGCCCGGCAGTGCGGCATCGTCCGCGTCCGGTTTCGCGCCGGCACATTCCAGGATAGTGGGAAAACCGTCCACCAGGGACACCGGCGTCTCGACCACGCGGCCTTGTGGCACTTCGGGACCGGCCATGATCAGTGGTATACCGGCCGATTCCTCGAATAGAGTCGACTTGCCCCACAATCCGCGTTTGCCGAGATTCTCCCCGTGATCGGACCCGTACATCACGCGCGTCGAGCCTGAAAGACCTGCCTTCTCCAGTGCGGCGAGCACCTGCCCGACGTTGTGGTCCATGAAACTCACCAGCCCGTAGTAGGCACCAATCGCCCGCCGCACCATTTCGGGCCCGGTGAAGCCCTCATGATGTGGACGCCCGCGACGCAACCCGTCTAGATAAGGGTGGCGCGGCCATTCGTCCTGCGTGTAGCGATCCGGCATCGGGATGCTTTCGGGCCGGTAAAGATCGAAGAATTCCCGCGGGGCAATGAAAGGCGGGTGCGGACACACGAACCCCACGTAGAGCACCCAGGGTTTGTCGCGGTACTTGGGCGCTTCATGCGCAAGCCAGCGGCAGGCTTCCTCGGTAATGCTGCGGTCGTAGCGCTGGTAGCTCGAATCGCCTGGGCCCGCTTCCGGGCCGAGCTTGCGTGCGCCGTTGCGCACGATCAATTCGTCGCGAATGAGGCCAGCCAGATCCCCCAGCCCCTGCGCGATGTGCATGGTTTCGATCTCTTCGTGAAACCCGTTGCGCGCCGGGTCGGTACCCGCGTAGTGCAGCTTGCCGATGGAGGTGACGCGATGCCCCTGCGCCATCAGGCGGTGGCCCCAGCTCGGAATGCTGCCGTCGTAGGCGATTGCGTTATCCCAGAAGCGGATCTGGTGCACGTAGCGGCCGGTGGCGAAACTTGCGCGTGCGGGCACGCAGATCGGACAGTTGGTATAGGCGGAAGCAAAGCGCGTGCCGCGCGCCGCGAGGCGGTCGAGGTTCGGCGTCTTCACCAGCGGATGCCCATTGCAGCTCAGCACCCGCGGGTTGTGCTGGTCGGAGAGGATGATGATCAGATTCGTCGGTTTCATGGACGGCCCATGGTTTGAATGAATCGCGTAGGGCGCAATAACCAACGGGCATTGCGCCGTATGGATAGCGTTCGGTGCAATGCGCTTCGCTTATTGCACCCTACGTGTTCGAATGTGATTTTGCGCATTCCGTGTCAGCGGCGGATCGCGGCCGCGACCCGCTGCGCTTCCCCGATGGCATCGCTGATCAGGCCGCCGCAGCCGCTGCGCACCGCGCCCGCCGCCCACACGCCGGGAACGCTTGTTTCCAGGTTCTCGTTGGTGACGAGAAAACCGTTCGAATCGCGCGCATACTCGGGCGACAGAAAATCCGCGTTCGGCTCCAGGCCGACATACGCGAACACCCCCGCGCACGGGAATTCCTCGGTTCGCCCGTCGGCGTGCCTGATGCGCGCGCGCTCCACCATCTTGCTGCCGGCGATTTCCACGAGCTGCGCATTCCACACGGCGGTGATCTTGCCGTTGCTCCTGACCTGATCGACGAAATGCGGCCGCGCGCGAAACTGCGACCCACGGTGCACGAGATGCACCTTGCCGCAATAATGCGTGAGCACGACCGCTTCCTGCAGCGCCGAATCGCCGCCGCCCACCACGACCACCGTCTCATTCTGGTACATCGGGCCGTCGCAGTCGGCGCACTGCGATACGCCGCGGCCTTCGTATTCCGCCTCCCCCGGCACGCCCAGCTTCCTGAGACGCGCGCCCGAGGCGACGACGACGTGGCGCGCGCCGTAGCTGCCGCCGGCGGTTACCACGCGTTTCATTGCGCCGCTCGCCTCGATCGCGGTCGCCGGCTCGGGGATGCTGGTGACGCCGAGATCCTGGTTCGACTGCATCAGTTCGGAGGCAAACTCCGCGCCGCCCACCTGCCGTTCTTCGGGCGCGGGATCGAGTTCGTTCACGTTGATGATGAGCCCGCCGAAGAGCTGGGCTTCGAGCGTGACGGTCTTCATTCCGGCTTTGGCGAGCGCGTTCGCTGCGGTGAGGCCGGCAACGCCTTCTCCGATCACGATCACGTCATACTGACTGGCTGGCACGGCAATCTTCCTTTCATCGTCTGGTGTGCGGGAAGGGGCGTCCCGGCTGCTGGGCGGGCTTCGCGGGCGGCCTGGACGCTGCAGGCGGGCGCGGCGGCACGGTGGCGGCGCCGAGGATGGGCACGAAGTCCTTGCGCATCTTGCGCGAGTCGCCCAGGCGTTGTGTCACGCCCAGGGTATCGAAGAACTCCAGGATTTCGATCGCCAGACTCCTGCCGAGCCCTGTGGCGTCGCGGTACTGCGCGGCGGTAAACAGACCATTGGGCTGCGCCTGCGAGGTCGCCTGCGCGATGGCCGCCAGCGTCGCGAGGGTCGCCCGCGGGTAGAAGCGATCCGCCGTCACCTTGTAAAGCTCGCCGCCTTTCGCCTTGCGGTGCAGGAAATCCTTGACCACCGCTTCCTTGAGCTTCAGCGCCGGCGCAAGTTCCTTGATCGGCGCGGGAGAATAACCGCCCGCTTCAAGCGCGGGGCGGATCGCCTGCCACAGCTTCTCATCCGCGGGGTTGGAGGTCGCGTTATGGCCCGGAATCCGGGCGATGGAGCCCTGCACTTCCAGCTTGCGTTCGTCGGCGAGTTCGCGCAGCAGCGTCTGGAAAACCTCCGGGGCAAGCCGGGGCGCGAGTTCCCCCCGCAGGGCCTCGACTTCCTTGCCCGGGGCCTGGGGCTGTTGACGATGGAACGCGTTCAGATTCTCCAGCGCCTTTGACCGCAGATCATCGCGCAGGGCACGGGTGATTCCGGTACGCGATTCCTTGCCGATGGCGATGACATTGGCGGCGCCGTAAATTGCGGCCGCACGCTCGGCGGTCAGATTGTAGGTTTTCTCGAAACGCGCGAGATCGATGCCCGCAGGTGAAACCTTGGACAATGCCGCAAGCGCTTCCTGCGGCGAGTCGGTCTCGAGTGCGGCGAGTTCGGCGGCGCGCTGCGCACTCCGGCGCCGGGAGACCGGCGAAAACGGATCGACCACAACGCCGCCGCCGATCGTGCGCGTGGCCGATTGATCGCGCAGGATGAAGCGGTCTCCGTGGAGCGCACCGATCGGCTTGTCGAGCACGAGCTGAACCAACTTTGCTGTCCCGGGGGCGATCGTCTCACCGCGCCGGATCGCGATGCGCGCGGTCACGTCCGCCGTCGCGATGTGCACGTGCACCGGCGTCCAGTGCTGGACCGGCTGTTTCTCACTGCTTAGCACCACGACGCTGGCATCGAGACGCTGGGTGGGTGCGTGGATCTCCTCGCCGAGAACCCAGTCGCCGCGCCGCACCGATTCCAGTTCGGTGCCGGTGAGGTTCAGCGCGCAGCGCTGACCGGCAGATGCGCCCGCCGCGGGCTTGCCCTGGATCTGAACGGTGCGCACGCGTACCGCCAGCCCCGATGGCGAAATCATGAGCTTGTCGCCTGGTTTTACCATTCCGTTGAAGACGGTGCCGGTTACCACCGTGCCGCTGCCGGCGACGCTGAAAGCGCGATCGATCGCGAACCGGAAGTGCTGGCCGGTGCTTTGACGGGCGGCGAGAGCGGCGTCTTCGCGCGCCAGAAGTTGCTGCAATTCTCCCAGGCCTTCACCGGTCACGGCCGAGACCGGCAGTATCGGAATCCCCTTCAACCGGGTACCTGCCAGCAGCGCGCCGACATTGGCGGCCACCTCGGCAACGCGCGCCCGGTCCACGCGGTCGATCTTGGTGACGACAGCAGCGCCCCGGTTGACGTTGAGCAGGTCCAGTATGCCCAGGTGCTCCAGAGTTTGCGGCATGATCCCGTCGTCGGCGGCAACGACCAGCAGCGCGAAATCGATGCCGCACACGCCGGCGAGCATGTTGCGGATGAAGCGCTCGTGGCCCGGCACATCGACGAAGCCTATCAGGCCGCCGCTCGGCAGCGGCAGGTAGGCGAAGCCGAGATCGATCGAAATGCCGCGCGCTTTCTCTTCAGGCAGGCGATCGGTATCGACGCCGGTGAGGCGCTTCACCAGCGACGTCTTGCCGTGGTCGATGTGTCCTGCTGTGGCGACGATCATGCGTGTCGGTGGTGATCCGTGATTCGTGATCCGTGAATCGACCGTTGCTCGCCTGTCAGCTCACGGTTCACGGCTCACGCCTCTTGTGTTTCGATTCGAAGCTATATCTTCAGTTGACGGAGCTGTTCGATGAATCCGGTCTCGTCGTCGAGGCAGCGCAGGTCCATCACAAACGCCCCGTCCTTGATGTGTCCGATGACCGGTACCGGCAGCGAGCGGAACGCGGTTGCGATGCGTTCGGCGAATGAGCCTCTGCGCTTCCCGCCGCCGCTGACGGCAATGCCTGCGCTCGGCAGCGAATCGACGGGCAGCGACCCGCTGCCGATCTGGCTGGAGCAGGAGATGACCTGCGCTTCGGCGCTTCCGGCGAGCGCCGCGACCACGTGCGGCAACACCCGGTTGGCTTGCGCCTCGATCTCCGCGTGCTTGCGGGTAAGCGACCGCAGCCCCGGCAATTCCTGCGCCAGCCGGTCCGGATCACTATAGAGACGAAGCACGGCCTCCAGCGCGGCGAGCGTCATCTTGTCCACGCGCAGCGCGCGCTTCATCGGATTCTTGCGGATGCGGCCGACGAGCGCCTTGGTGCCGACCAGCAATCCCGCCTGCGGGCCGCCCAGCAGCTTGTCCCCACTGAAGGTCACCAGATCGGCGCCATGCGCAAATGCCTCGCGCGGCGTCGGTTCGTGCGGCAGGCCGTAGTCTTCGAGATCGACCAGCATGCCGCTGCCGAGATCTACGATAAACGGCAATCCATGCTCGTGGGCGAGGCTGGCGAGATCGCTTTCCGCCACCGCCGAGGTGAAACCCTGGATCGCATAATTGCTGGTGTGCACCTTCATGATGGCGGCGGTCTGTGCTGTAATCGCCTCGGCGTAGTCCTTCAGATGCGTGCGATTGGTGGTTCCCACTTCCTTCAGCTTGCACCCTGCGCGCGCCATGATGTCGGGCATGCGAAACGCGCCGCCGATCTCGATCAGCTCGCCGCGCGAAACCAGCACTTCCCTCCTGAGCGCGAGCGTGTTGAGCGCAAGGTACACCGCCGCCGCGTTGTTGTTCACCACGACCGCGGCTTCGGCGCCCGTCAGGCGCTTGAGCCAGCCTTCGACGTGACTGTCACGTTCGCCCCTGCTGCCCCCATCAAGGTCAAATTCGAGATTGACCGGCCGCGTCATCGCCTCGGCAACGGCGCGGGCGGCGCTCTCGGGCATGACCGCTCGGCCGAGATTGGTGTGCAGCACGGTGCCGGACAGATTACATACCGCCCTGAGCGACGGGCGCATGCGCTTCTCGACGCTTGACGCGCACTCCGCGACGAATGCCGCCTCATCGAACTGAGCCGCGGCATCGTCCGCCAGTCGCCTGCGGTGTGAATCGAGAACTTCGCGTACGGTCGCCGTCACGAGCGTGCGCCCGTAGCGCACTGCAAGTTCTTCGACCGGTCGCAGCTTGAGGAGCCGATCTACCGCTGGGAGCGCGCGACGCGCCGCTGCCGCCGGATTCAGCATGGCGGTGGGGCGTTGCAGGCGTGGGGCCCGGCAGACTGTGTGCGGGTGCTGCGGAAAGGGGTCATCGAACCGGCGCGCCGGAGAGAATCTCAGGCGGCGTAGTTTAGCGCAATCCGGAGACCGCATGCTATTCTCGGTGAGTTCGAACCTGGGCATAACGCCGCCGTGCCGGAGGAAGACATGACCGCCAGACCAACGCTGTCCGAAGCGACCTACGAAGTGGTTTGGCCGCTCGGCAAGCCCGCCTACCGGACGCGTTCGCCGAGTGCGCGCGTTCCCGATCTCAGCAACAAGGTGCTCGCCGAGACGTGGGATTACTTGTTCCGCGGCGAGGAAATCTTCCCGATCCTGCGCGAGGAACTTGCGGCGCGGTTTCCTGGCGTCAAGTTCGTCACCTATGACGTATTCGGCAACCTGCACGGCCCCCGGCAGCGGGCATTGATCGCACGCGTGCCCGAGTTGCTCAGGCAGCACAAGGTTGACGCCGTCATTTCGGCGATAGGCGCCTGAGGCGCGTGCACGCCCGCCGTGTTGCGGGCGAGCGCAGCGGTGGAACGCGCCGGCGTGCCGAGCGTGTCGGTCATCTCGAGCGGGTTTCTCAAACAGGCTGAGGTGGTCGCCAGGGGCCTCGGCATGCCCGATCTGCCGATCGCCGAATTCCCCGGCGTTCCGATGACCGACAGCAAGGAGGAACTGCGTCGCAAGGTCAAGGACGTGCTGCTGCCAAGAGTTATCGAAGGACTCTCAAGACCGCTCGGCACCGCAGGCGCGGCGCAAGGGGTGGATGCCGGTCTCGCTCCGCGCGATATCGTTTTTGCCGGTACGCTGGATGAGGTGCAGGATCATTTTTACGAGCGTTTCTGGTCGGACGGATTGCCGATCATCCCGCCCACGCTCGATCGCATAGAGCGGTTCCTGCGCTTCACCGATCGCGACCCGGACGAGGTGCTCGGGGTTACTCCACCCGCCAACCGTCAGGCGACGGTGTGGAACGTCGCGGTCAACGGCGTGATGGCAGGGTGCCGCCCCGAGTACATGCCGATCCTGCTTGCGGTGATCGAGGCGATCGTCGATCCGGCGTACAAGGTCGAGGATGCGGGCTCGACGCCGGGGTGGGAGTCACTCATCGTGCTGAGCGGCCCGATCATCAGGGAGCTCGGTTTCAATCATGGCCAGGGCGTGATGCGCGTTGGCAAGCAGGCCAATACCAGCGTCGGGCGCTTTTTGCGGCTTTACCTGCGCAATCTCGCGGGTTTCCATCACGCGCCGGAAGGCGCCGACAAGGGCAGCATCGGCCAGAGTTTTCTCGTGGTGCTCCCGGAAAACGAGGATGCGATCGCCGACATCGGCTGGCAGCCCTACAGCGTCGACCGCGGCTTTGTGGCGGGGGAAAACATTGTCACGGTGCAGAGCGTGGTCGCGATCAGCGCGCCGACTTACAGCGGCAGCGACAACGCGGTCGAACATGCCGAGATCATTGCCGACGTCATCGGCCAGCGCGCCTGCGGCTACTGGACGGCAATCGGTTTCGTCTATTCCAACTGGCACCCGCTCATCATGCTGAGCCCCGCGATCGCCAAGGTGTTCGCGAGCAACGGCTGGAGCAAGGATGACATTCGCAGATACCTTTACGAAAACGTCAAGATCCCGGCCTCGCGCGCAGAACGCTACACCTACCACTGCGGACAGACCGGATTTCGCGTCACCGACTATGTGAAGCAGGGATTGCTTCCGCCCGCGTACCACGAATCAGACGATCCGGATCGTTTGGTGCCCGTGTTCCAGCGGCCGGAATGGATCGGGATCGTGGTGGCGGGCGACTGGGGACGCAATCAGTCCCGGGGCTACGTCTGCAACCACGTGCAGGGGCCGCCCACCAGCAAGCGTATCGTGCTGCCGAAGGACTGGGGCGCGCTACTCCCATAGCCGTTCGGGTAGCGGGAGCCCCGCGAGATCGTCGGGCGTGAGCCGCACGTTCGGCTCGATACCGAAGCGCTCGAGCACGGCGGCGAGTTGCCGCGCGTGCTGCGCCGAATGCCAGGTCGTGCGCTCGAACAACTGGTGCATCGACTGCATGCCGTAGTAAGTCTTGAGCTTCTGCCGGCAGTTTTTGTCGGCAAGCCCCTCCCACCAATTCTCGAGCCGCGCGATCACCTCATCGCCGTAGCGTGCGATCTCGTCGCCGGTCATGAAGGTGCCGTCTTTGGGCGGGACGTTCGCAAGCTGCACGGCATACTCGACTCCGCCGACCACGGTCTCCAGAAAAGCCTCGCCGATCCGGAAGACGTGATGGCTCAGCAGCCGGATCGAGCGCTTCCGGTTGTCGATCGCGAGTTCGCTCATGCGCCCGGTAGGAATCTGACGCACGTAGCGTTGCGCCGCACGCAGCACCAGCACCCACTTCCGGATGAGCGCGTCGGGAGGCAACGGCGTGTGTCCGGTACCCTGCAAACCGACGAACTCGGCTACGTCCTCGAGATTCTGGCCGAAGACGAATTGCCCGCCTCTCGCCACTACCGGCACGTTGCGTACGCCCAGCGCGAGCAGCCGCTCACGCCCCTGCGGGTCGTTCTGGACGTCGACCGCGACGAAATCGATACCTTTTTTCGAAAGAAACTCTTTCGTTTTGAGGCAGCTGCTTCACCCGGGTTGGGTGAACAGAGTGAATGTCTCGACCACAGTGTTCATCTGCCGCTCCTTTTCGTCAAGGTTTCCGACAATGCTGGCACATTCACAGCCACCGTGCAATGCTATAAAATCTCCCGCCGCACGAAGCGTCACGCATTTATCACACGGCACCTCATGAAGCTGATCGGAACCCCGGGCAGTCCCTACACGCGGAAAGTGCGAATTGTCCTCGCCGAAAAGCGCATCGACTACGACTTCATCAACGACGCGCCTGCCAGCGCCATGACGCAGGTCCCGAAATACAATCCGCTGGGCAAGGTGCCGGTCCTGATCATCGACGATGAGACCACGGTTTTCGATTCGCGCGTCATCGTCGAGTACCTCGATCTGGCGAGCCCGGTGGCGAAACTCATTCCGGAGGACACCCGGCCGCGCGTCCAGGTGCGCCGCTGGGAGGCTCTGGCGGACGGGTGTACCGACGCCGTGGTGGCGATCGTTGGGGAGAAGCGGCGACCCGCCGCCCAGCAATCCATGGACTGGATCGCCCGCCAGCAAGCCAAGGTCGACCGCGCACTGCAGGCCATGTCCGACGGACTCGGCGCGAGGAGCTGGTGCAGCGGCGAGTTCTTCAATCTGTCCGATATCGCGGTCGGCTGCGGGCTTGGTTTTCTCGAGCGGCGTCTTCCCGAACTCAAGTGGCGCAGCACTTATCCCAATCTTGCCAGACTCGCGGACAAGCTGGCGCGGCGCAAGTCGTTCAAGGACACGGTACCGCCGGCGCCTTGAACGACCATGGAACCGGGGCCGCATGTAGCCCGGTTTCGATAACGCCACCGCCCAGACAGACCAGGCTTTCGTAGATCACGACCGACTGGCCGGGTGTAACGGCCCATTGTGGTTCCGCGAACTCGATGGTGCAGCGCTCGCGGCGCAACTCGCTGATCGCGCAGGCTGCGTCCTTCTGCCGGTAACGGGTCTTCCCGCTATAGACCCATTGGGAGTGCGGCACGCTGCCGCTGACCCAGCTCAGGTCCGTTGCGACCAGGCGCTCGCACAGGAGAGCCGGGTGATCGTGGCCCTGCACGACCAGAAGCCGGTTGCGCTCCATGTCCTTGGCCACGACATACCAGGCGTCGCCATCGCCATCGCGCCGGCCGCCGATGCCAAGCCCCTGGCGTTGACCGATCGTGTAGTACGTGAGGCCGAGATGCCGCCCGACCGGAACGCCCTCGAGCGTGCAGATGTCGCCGGGGTTGGCGGGCAGGTAGCGATTGAGGAATTCACGAAACGGGCGTTCGCCGATGAAGCAGATGCCGGTGGAGTCCTTCTTGTCGTGGTTCGGCAGCCCGGCCTTGCGGGCGAGCTCCCGCACATCGCGCTTGTAGAGCGAGCCGAGGGGAAACAGTGTCCTGGTGAGCTGCTGCTGGTTGAGGCGGTAGAGAAAGTAACTCTGGTCCTTGGTGCCGTCCTCGGCCTTGAGCAACTGGTGGAGGCCGTCGACCTCCCGGACGCGCGCATAGTGCCCGGTCGCGATGAAGTCCGCGCCGAGAGCGAGGGCGTGATCCAGGAACGCCCGGAACTTGATTTCGGCGTTGCACAGCACGTCGGGATTGGGAGTGCGGCCGGCCTGGTATTCGCGCAGGAACTCTTTGAAGACGCGCTCCTTGTACTCGGCCGAAAAATTGATCGCATCGATCTCGATGCCGATGCAATCGGCAACGGCGACCGCGTCGATCAGGTCCTGGCGCGAGGTGCAGTATTCGTCGGTGTCATCGTCCTCCCAGTTCTTCATGAAAAGGCCCATCACCTCGTAGCCCTGTTCCTTGAGCAGGAGCGCGGCGACCGACGAATCGACCCCGCCGGACATTCCGACCACTACGCGTACTTTCGCCATGATCTATTCTAACTTGCGTGACCCGGTAGCCGAAAACGATGGCCTATTGTGCCCGCTGCTCCGGTTCGCCAGTCCAAATAAAAAAGGCAGGGTCGAAACCCTGCCTGTCGCAGTACACGGTACAGAAAGAGAGCTTACTTCTTCTTCTCTTCGGCTTTCGCTTTGCCGTCGGTTTTCTTGGCAGCGGCCTTGGTTTTGCCGTCGGTCTTCTTCTCAGCGGCCTTCGTCTTGCCGTCAGTTTTCTTCTCAGCGGCTTTCGTTTTGCCGTCGGTCTTCTTCAGGTCGTCGGCGGCGAACGCGACCGGGGTAATGGTTACCACCGCAAAAACCGCGGCGATCAGGGCTGACAACAGCTTGCTCATGATCATTCCTCTTTGTGGTTGATGAGATTGACCGGATGATCGGTCAGCGCCCTTAACGCCTTCTTGCGGTAAGCCGTTGACATTGTACGCATTTCTCGCGTTCACTCCCATCATGCCATTCAGGAAAATTTCGTATAATCAACAGCTTAAAATAGACACGCGGTTTAATTGGTGAGTATTTACTTCAGAGACGTGCACCGCCGTTGGCCGGGTCGGACCACCTGCTGGGTCGCGCGCCGCTGCTACGCGAGGACCGTGTCACGCACGCCGCGAGTCAGCCAGTCGTAAGCGGGTAAAGTGAGAAACTCGACGTATTCGTCGCTGGTGATGATGCGGTCGAAGAGTCTGGCCGCCTCTTCGTACTGACCCACGCTCCACGCCTCGGGCCCGACCAGGTTCCTGACCTTGATCAGTTCCTCTGGTAGCAGGCCGTGAAACAACTCCCTGGTGACCTTGCGGCCATCCCGCAGGACGCCTTTGGGACTCCTGATCCACTGCCATATCTGCGAGCGCGCAATCTCCGCGGTGGCAGCGTCTTCCATCAGGTTGTAGACCGGCACGCAGCCGTTGCCCGCGAGCCAGGCCCCGATATATTGAATGCCGACACTGATGTTGTTTCGCAGCCCGGATTCGGTGATCGGCGCCTCGGGACCGAAGTCGAGCAGTTCCCTTGCTCCAACCGCCACATCCTCGCGCTTGCGGTGAAGCTGGTTGGGCGCGGGCATGTGCTGATCGAAAACCGACCTGGCGATGTCCACCAGACCGGGGTGCGCCACCCAGGTGCCGTCGCAGCCGTCGGTCACCTCGCGCAGCTTGTCGGAACGCACCTTCTCGAGCGCCGCCGCGTTGGCGCGCGGGTCATTCCGGATGGGGATCTGGGCAGCCATGCCACCCATGGCGTAGGCGTTGCGCCGGTGACAGGTCTTGATCAGGAGCAGGGCGTAGGCGCGCAGGAACGGCGCGTTCATCGTCACTTCGGCGCGGTCGGCGAGGCAGAAGTCGCAGTTGGCGCGGAATTTCTTGATGCAGCTGAAGATGTAGTCCCAACGGCCGATGTTGAGACCGACACAATGCTCCCGCAATTCGTAGAGGATTTCGTCCATCTCGAAGGCAGCCAGCACCGTTTCAATCAGGACCGTGGCCTTGATGGTTCCCTGCGGCACGCCCAGTTCACGCTGGGCGGCGACAAAGATGTCGTTCCACAGGCGCGCCTCGAGATGGCTTTCCAGTTTGGGCAGGTAAAAGTAAGGGCCCGTGCTGCGGGCGAGCAGCGCCTTGGCGTTGTGGAAGAAATAGAGGCCAAAATCGAAGACGGCAGCGGAAACGGGTTCGCCGTCGATCAGCATGTGCTTTTCGACCAGGTGCCAGCCGCGCGGGCGGACGAGCAGTGTCGCGATCCTGTCGTTCAGCCGGTACGACCTGCCCTCCGGGCTGCTGTACGCGATGACACGCCGCACGGCATCACGCAGATTGATCTGGCCTTCGATCATGTTGTTCCACGTTGGCGCGTTCGAGTCCTCGAAATCGGCCATGAAGACGTTCGCGCCGGAGTTGAGCGCGTTGATCACCATCTTCCGCTCCGTCGGACCGGTGATCTCGACGCGGCGATCCTGGAGGTCGTGCGGAATCGGACCTACGCTCCAGTTGCTTTCCCGAATGTGTCGAGTCTCAGGCAGAAAGTCCGGGCGCCTGCCAGCGTCAAACTCCCCTTGGCGCATGGCCCGCAGTGTCATCAATTCCCGCCGCCGCGCTTCGAACTTGCGGGCAAGTTTGGCAACGAAGGCTACCGCCTGCTGCGTCAGGATCTCCGCGGACTCAGGTGTAATTGTTCCAAGAATTTCAACGCCTTGTGGCATGGATAAGGGGTGCGTCACGGCGGTTTTCCCTTGCGGTTGAAGAGCGCTCCCTGTGCTCCAGGTTTCGGAACCTTGTATTGTAAAATTACGTGTTCTGACTCGTGCTGCAATGCATTATAACAATTTATTTATAAATGTAAGCCTATGGAATTAAAACTTTATTTATGTGTGCATCAGCACAATTCCGTTGCCCGTCAGCCACCAGAGATCAGCCAATGACGGAGGCTTTTTTGTGCCAGGTAAATGTGAATTGCGCTACTGCAGGCGGCGCCGGTGTCCGACAACTGCGCGCACAGGCGAATGCGGCCTGGCGGCGCCCGGTAACGCGGGCCAAAGGCCACCGCCCATGTCGGGTAAGGAAGTAAAAGGCGTCTGTTATAATTTTTATTTGCGCGTTTTCCGCAGAACCATTCCCGGGTTCCCGCTCGCCTTGCTGCAATCTGCCTGAAAAAAGATCTGGTAGGACGGGAATTCGGGACTCGATAGATGAGACAAGCGGGCGGCGGCGACTGCGCTCTGCCCAATGGTTGCTTCTGCGCGCCCCTGAAGATCGCCAAGACAGACCCATTACTCGACTGACCCAATCCGAACGGAGAAGAGAAGAATCATGACTGAACGACTCGACCTGCTGAAGATCGCACAGGAAGAACAGAGCGGTAATCTGTTCAAGCTGCTGGACAGCGTCTACAAGCGATCCAAGATCCAGCCGCGGGGCATTTCCGACGCGATCATCTGGGAAGGCGGAAACCCAAGCGGCAACGTGAAGCCGGTCGCGCACGCATTGACGGACATGTTTGCGCTCAACGGCACGCTGATGGCGCTCGACGTGCTGGGCTTGCCGTTCCTCGGCGTGCCCATGATGGCGCAGTTCCGGCACGACACCAAGCTGAAGTCGCTCGAATGGTTCGGCAAGCTCGAGTACACGGCGATCAAGTGGTCCACCGCCGGCGACTTCATGGTCAATGAGAACGGCAGGAAGGTGGTGGTCGCCGGCAAATCCGCCAATGCGCCGCTACGCACTGCGGCCGGGGTGTACTGCAATGTCCGGCCCTACGGCACGATTACCAGCGTGCGTTTCATGCCCGGTCTGCCCTACTCGCAGGACGGCAAGAAGTTCCGCGTCGACCGCGACACCGGCAACATCCACTCCGAGATGAACACTCCCGGCGTCAGGATGGCGTACGCCGTGCGCTTGTTCCTGAAGATGGTGCACGAAACAGGGCAGATCGGGCGCGTCGCCACGAAGCCGACGCAGGCCCAGGAAGACGCCGTCAACGCGGGGATCGTGCGCTGGCTGCTGCAGGGCACGAAATTCGAGCTCAAGCGACGCTACGCCGTCGATGCCTATGCCGAGCACAGGGCGAACGTCGATGCGATCGTCGCGCTGCTACCCAGGGACTTCAAGGACGGCATGGAGAACTGGGGTGGAGAAATCCACGAGCATATCTCCGACACCAATTTCGGCATTCTGCTGCACGACATGTATCAGCAGCGCAAGGCGATCGTTTACGCAACGGACCTCGACGGCGACCGGCTGACCGATCTCATGGCCGACGCGCCCGACGTGCTGCGCGGTTGGGGGCAGAAGGTTCTCGATCACGTCAAGGCGGGCGCCGACATGAACAAGGTCTGGAAGGACATGGGCTTCACCATGACGAACGGCAAGGACATGACCAGCGTCATGTACCGCATGGAGGGCGAGCCGATTTTCGAGCAGACGCTCGGTTCCGCCGACGCGATGCTCCTGCGCCTGCTGGCCGGGGATGAGACGGTCGGAGGCGAGAAGCAGCCCTACGATCCGAGAATCCACTTCGTCCTGATCAACGAGGCCTACAAGGCGGCAAATCCGGGCAATACGGAACTTACTCGATGGCTGGACGCCCAGCTCGCGATCTTCGACAGGATCTATGGCGGCAAGCGGCCCCGTTACCTCGAGGGGTACGGCAAGCTGAAGGACGCGATCAAGCCTTGGGGCAAGTAGGACGGGCGCAACCCGACCGGGTCAGTTAGGAACCTCCCCCGAATCTGACAGGGCCAACACCCCTGTCACCTCTCCCCAAACGAAAAAGCCCACCGCTGCGGTGTTCGGGTGGGCTTGTTTTTTGGCGAAGATGAAACGAACTCACCCCGTTGCGCGGGGTGGGCGGTCAAGCGGCCTGGATGTTGGCGGCCTGCTTGCCTTTCGGGCCTTGAGTGACCTCGAAAGACACCTTCTGGCCTTCCTTGAGCGTCTTGAAGCCGCTCATCTGGATCGCCGAGAAGTGCGCGAACAGGTCTTCGCTACCATCATCGGGGGTGATGAAGCCATACCCCTTGGAGTCGTTGAACCACTTGACGGTGCCAGTTGCCATAGTAACTGCCTTCCAAAATACGCGGGCCCGATCCCCGCAATCTGTTTGAGTTTCAAGGATCGCAAACGGTCATAACGGACCTGCGAAGTGGCTTGAAGCCAAACACCCGACTGCTTTCTAGGCTATCTCCGGGAGGAAGTCAAGTATACACCGGAAAAAGGTCACTTATTGCTACTTGAAATTTGCCGTATTATGGCGAGAATAGCACTGGAGCATTGTATACGGACGGAATCATCAAGGCGGGTTTCCCGGCATGGCGACACGGCAGCGTGAAGACACGGTCCTGGAGACCAGACGGGTCAAGGTCAAACCGCCGCCGATGTTCAAGGTGGTGCTGCTGAACGACGACTATACGCCCATGGATTTTGTCGTTGCGGTGTTGCAGAAGTTTTTTTTGCTGAGCCGGGAGCGCGCGACGCAGGTGATGCTGAAGGTGCACCGCGAAGGCAGCGGGGTATGCGGGCTTTATCCCCGGGACGTCGCGGCAACCAAGGTGGAGCAGGTCAAGTCGTACGCCAAACAGCACCAGCATCCGTTACAGTGTGTGATGGAAGAAAACTGAAATGATCGCACAGGAACTCGAAGTCAGCCTGCACACGGCCTTCATGGAGGCGCGGCAGAAGCGCCATGAATTCATTACCGTGGAGCATTTGCTGCTCGCGCTGCTCGACAATCCGTCGGCCTCCGAGGTGCTGCGCGCGTGCGCGGCGGATATGGACGAGTTGCGCAAGCTGCTGGGCGATTTTGTGACCGAACACACGCCGATACTTGCCGGCGACGACGTCGACACGCAGCCCACGCTGGGCTTCCAGCGGGTGATCCAGCGCGCCATCCTGCACGTGCAGTCCTCGGGCAAGAAAGAGGTGACCGGCGCCAACGTGCTGGTGGCGATCTTTGGTGAGAAGGATTCCCACGCGGTCTATTTTCTGCACCAGAAGGGGGTCACGCGCCTCGATGTGGTGAACTACATCTCCCATGGCATCAGCAAGGTGCCGCAGGCGCAGCCCGCCAAGACCGATGGGGAATCCGAGGGCGAGCACGAAGCGCAGCCGAACGGCGCGCTCGAAAACTTCACCATGAACCTCAATGCCATGGCGTTAGCCGGCAAGATCGATCCGTTGATCGGGCGCGACCGGGAACTCGAGCGGGTGATCCAGACGCTGTGCCGGCGCCGCAAGAATAACCCGTTGCTGGTGGGCGAAGCAGGGGTCGGCAAGACCGCAATCGCCGAGGGCCTGGCGCGGCGCATCGTGGAAGGGGGCGTGCCGGAGATCCTGCGCCGCTGCAACGTTTACGCGCTCGACATGGGGGCGCTGCTCGCGGGGACCAAGTACCGCGGTGATTTCGAGCAGAGGCTGAAGGCCGTGCTGAAGCAGCTGCTGGAGAATCCCCAGGCCATTCTTTTCATCGACGAAATTCATACCCTGATCGGCGCCGGGGCCGCATCAGGCGGCACGCTCGACGCATCCAATCTGCTCAAGCCCGCGTTGCAGGCGGGGCAGTTGAAGTGCCTCGGCGCGACGACCTACACCGAGTATCGGGGCGTGTTCGAGAAGGATCACGCGCTCGCGCGCCGCTTCCAGAAGATCGACGTCGTGGAACCGTCGGTGGCGGAGACGATTGCGATCCTGAAGGGGCTCAAGTCGCGGTTCGAGGCCCACCACGGGGTCAAGTACCTCCCGACCGCGTTGACCGCGGCCGCGGAGCTCTCCGCGCGCTTCATCAACGATCGCCATCTGCCCGACAAGGCGATAGACGTGATCGATGAGGCGGGGGCAGCGCAGAAGATCCTGCCCAAGTCCAGGCAAAAGCGGATCATCGGCAAGCACGAGATCGAGGACATCGTCGCCAAGATCACGCGCATTCCGGCGCAGACGGTTTCGATCGACGACCGCAATTCGTTGAAGAACCTGGACCGCGACCTCAAGGCCGTGGTGTTCGGCCAGGACCGGGCGATCGACGCGCTG
Organism: Betaproteobacteria bacterium RIFCSPLOWO2_02_64_14; assembly: GCA_001770325.1. Classification (GTDB taxonomy): domain Bacteria; phylum Pseudomonadota; class Gammaproteobacteria; order Burkholderiales; family SG8-41; genus DSOT01. The sequence continues at coordinate 893 of MEQT01000129.1, read as the reverse complement.
GCGACCGCGATCAAGATGGCGCGCAGCGGTCTGGGCAATCCGCAGAAACCGATAGGCTGCTTCCTGTTTTCAGGTCCCACGGGGGTGGGAAAAACCGAGGTCGCGCGTCAGCTCGCCTACGTCATGGGCGTGGAACTCACGCGCTTCGACATGTCCGAATACATGGAACGGCATGCCGTGTCGCGGCTGATCGGCGCGCCGCCCGGCTACATCGGCTTCGATCAGGGCGGGCTGCTCACGGAAGCCATCACCAAGCACCCGTATTCCGTGCTGCTGCTTGACGAGATCGAGAAAGCGCACCCCGACATCTTCAACATCCTGCTGCAGGTGATGGATCACGGCACGCTTACCGACAACAACGGGCGCAAGGCTGACTTCCGCAACGTGGCGATCGTCATGACCACCAATGCCGGCGCGGCCGAGCTGTCGAAAACCTCCATGGGGTTCACGCCGAGCCAGAGTGCGGGAGACGAACTGGCGGAGATCCGGCGGTTGTTTTCGCCGGAGTTTCGCAACCGGCTCGATGCCATCATCTCGTTCGCGGCGTTGAGCCGGGAGATCATCCTGCGGGTTGTCGACAAGTTCCTCATGCAGCTCGAAGACCAGTTGCACGAGAAGAAGGTCGATATCACCTTTACGGCCGCGCTCAAGGACTACCTCGCGAAGACGGGCTTCGATCCGCAGATGGGCGCCCGCCCGATGGCGCGCCTGATTCAGGACACCATCCGCAGTGCGCTCGCGGACGAACTGCTGTTCGGGAGGCTCGCCAACGGTGGAAAGGTCACCGTAGATATCGATGCGAACGAGAAAGTGGTCCTTGGATTTGCCGAGGAAGCCCCGGCGGTGAGCGAGAGCGCACCGGTCCAGTAGGTCCGCTCTCGAGGCCGGCGCCC
>MEQT01000128.1 GCA_001770325.1 Betaproteobacteria bacterium RIFCSPLOWO2_02_64_14 | reverse complement strand
CATCGAGCCAGACGTAGAGGTATTTCTCCGCCTCGAGGTCGGGAATGCGGATGCCGAAATAGGGCGGGTCGCGCGAGATGTCCCAGTCTGCGAGCGTCTTGTCGTCCACACCTTCCAGCCATTCTTTCGCCTTGTTGGCGACTTGCGGCTGAAGCCGCCCGGGCGTATTGATCCAGCCGCGCAGAAACGCCTTGCACCTCGGATCGGAGAGCTTGAAGAAGTAATGCTCGGAAGATTTCATCACCGGCGTCGCGCCCGACAGCGTCGAGTAGGGATTCTTCAGCTTCGTGGGGGAATACACCGAGCTGCAGTTCTCGCACGCGTCCCCGTACTGGTCCTTCGCGCCGCAGTTCGGGCACTCGCCCTTGATATAGCGGTCGGCGAGAAACATGCCCTTCACCGGGTCGTAGAACTGCTCGATCGTCCGCGTATCGATGAGCCCCTTCGCTTTCAGCCGGCGGTACAGGTCATGGGAAAGCTCGGTATTCTCCTTCGAGTGGGTCGAGTGCCAGTTATCGTGCTCGATGTGGAAGCCATCGAGATATTGACTGCGCCCGCGCGCGATCTCGGCGATGAACGCTTCCGGAGTCTTCCCAGCTTTCTCTGCCGCGAGCATGATCGGCGCGCCGTGCGCGTCGTCTGCGCCCATGAAATGCACATCGTGGCCCTGCATGCGCTGGAAGCGCACCCAGATGTCGGCCTGGATGTATTCCATGATGTGCCCGATGTGGAACGGCCCGTTGGCGTAGGGCAGGGCCGTGGTCACGAAGATGTGGCGGGGAGTCATCGAGGAACGCTTCTAAAGGTTTGAATTGTAACAAACTCTGCTTGCATGCCTGGCCCGGCGCGGGGCGATGAACTGGCGCGAGTCATCACGCGCAAAGACCTTTCCATTCACGCGGTTGAAATTAGGCTGCCCGCGCAGATTTGATTAAAATCGCGCCCTGCGCTTCATTTCCTTCCGAGCGAGAATCCATCATGGCAGTCACCGAGCAGCAGGTCCAGGAAGCCCTCAAGCAACTGGTCGATCCCAACACGCGCAAGGACTACGTCACCAGCAAATCGGCCAAGAACATCAAGATCGATGGCGACAATGTGTCGGTCGACATCCTGCTGGGCTATCCCGCCAAGAGCCAGATCGAACCCATACGCAAGGAGATCGCCGCGGCGCTGAAAAGCATCCCCGGTGTCGGTAACATCGCGGTCAATGTCACGATGAAGATCGTGTCGCACGCTGTGCAGCGTGGCGTCAAGCTCGTTCCCGGAATCAGGAACATCATCGCGGTCGCCTCCGGCAAGGGCGGCGTCGGTAAGAGCACCACTGCCGTCAATCTCGCCCTGGCGCTCGCCGCGGAGGGGGCGAGCGTGGGCGTGCTCGACGCCGACATTTACGGGCCGTCGCAGCCGATGATGCTCGGCATCACCGGCCGCCCGGAGTCGAAGGACGGCAAGAGCCTGGAACCGATGGAGGGGCACGGCCTGCAGGCGATGTCGATCGGCTTTCTGATCGACGTGGAAACACCCATGGTCTGGCGCGGCCCGATGGTGACGCAGGCTCTGGAGCAACTTACGAACGAAACCAGGTGGCGAGACGTCGATTATCTGGTAGTGGATCTGCCGCCAGGCACCGGCGACATCCAGTTGACCCTCGCGCAACGCGTGCCGGTGACGGGCGCGATCATCGTCACCACGCCACAGGACATCGCGCTGATCGACGCCCGCAAGGGTCTCAAGATGTTCGAGAAGGTGGGCATTCCCATCCTTGGCATCGTCGAGAACATGTCGCTGCATATCTGCTCGAAGTGCGGTCACGAGGAGCGCATCTTCGGCGAGGGCGGAGGCGAGCGCATGGGCAAGGATTACAACGTGGAATTGCTGGGCGCGCTGCCGCTCGACATGGCCATTCGTGAACAGGCGGATTCGGGCAAGCCGACGGTCGTCTCCGACCCGGACGGGCGCGTCTCGCAGATCTACAAGCAGATCGCGCGCCGCGTCGCGGTGAAGATCGCCGAGAAGCAGCAGGACCACTCCGCGGCGTTTCCCAAGATCGTCGTCCAGAACACCTGACTACGACAGACGCTTACGCGCTGTCGCGGTCTGCTCGCGTTCGAGCATTTTTCGTAGGTTGGGGTGACCGCAGGGAACCCCAACATCTGGCATATTCCGGCGCGCGTGACATTGTTGGGATTCGCGGTGCTCATCCCAACCTACGAAGATACGGCGGAGGGCATTACAGCCAGTTACCCATCAGGATGAAAGGCGCCCAGAAGTAGGGGTGGGAGTAGTTGCCGGCGGCGCTGCTGGCGCTGCCGTGTATGAACGCGGCTTGAACCTGCCGCATCGCTTCCGCCTTGCTCAGCTTCTTGTCTTCGCGCAGGCGGTAGAACTGCTGCATGAAGATGCCGGTGCTTTCATCCGCCACCGGCCACAGTGTCGCGATCACGCCTCTCGCGCCCTGTTTCTGCGCAAGCGCGCCGAAACCCTCGATCTCGATCCCGTTCGCATCCTGTCCGCCGCCGAGCGCGGTTTCGCATGCCGACAGCGTGATGAGGTCGACGTCGCGGAAGCGGTAGTCGTCGTCGCGCAGATCGCGCAGGGTGAGGCGCGCACCGTCTCCCAGCAGCAGGAACGAGTCGGCTTCAGTTCCTGGCCGGAACACGAAATGGCTCGCGATATGCAGCACCGAGTAGCCCTTGTCGAGCGCGTCCCTTACGCGGGACGCGTTGAACGCCGCGTCGAAATGCATCTCGCCGGGGAGCACTCCCTTCTCGCCGGCCTTGATGATACTCTCCAGTTCGGCCTTCACCGCAGTCAACTCCGAAAACCCCTCGATCTTGCGCGTGAGCCCGAGGCCCGCGGCGCGCCATTCGGTCTGCGGACGGTCGCGCAGGCGGTCGCGTGAGGCCTCCGTATAAATCGCCATGCGGTAATCCTCGGCAACAAACTTCTTGCCGTCGTGGAGCGCCGCAATGGGGATGTAGCGCAGCGTGCCGTCAAGCGAGATCATCAGGGTCTGCGCCTTTGCCTGCCGCAGGTCCTCCGCGATCGGCTCGAACAGCGTGCGGTACAGGTCCCGCGCGAGGGGCATCGGTTTCAGACGCGGATCGCGCAACTGGCGCTGGAAAAATGCGATCTTGCGGTTGAGCTCTACGGCGCCGATGGCGAACGAGCGCGCGATCTGAATCGAAGACGTGGTGAGCAGGATGCGCAGCGTCGATTCGCCCACGATGTAGTGCACCGCCACCACGCCCTCGCCCAGGGTTGCCAGCGTGTCCTGCAGCGTCCGCAGGTTGGTGAGGCCGCGCTCGCCGATCTCGCGGTTGCGCGCCGCGCCCGCCGTCGCCAGCTCACGCATGAGGGTTCCGAGCATGCCGTCGAACGCCTGCTGCGCGACCCTGCGGTCCTTGCGCAACTGTTCGCGCTGCGCCTTCTCCTCGTCGCTCAACCCCTGCCGCGCCTTGCGATCGAGCGCCGCAAGTTCCGTCCCGACCGCGCCAAGGCGCGCGCTCACCTCCTCGTAGTGCTTGCGCCAGGGCTCTTCGCCGGCGGTAAAGGCGACGTTGGTGGTGCGGCCATCCTGCTTTTCATCGCGGCGGATGAAGTCGAAGAACTCCTCCTCTTTCAGCATCGTGAGCACCTGCTGGGCTTCAGGCAGCCGCCCCTGATCGATCAGCAGGTCGGCGAGGTGCCGGTAGGTGGCCTCCTTGTCCTGGAGAAACGAGCGCTGATACTCGCGGTCGATGCTGACCAGGCGCGCGCGCAGCGCCTGGATCTGGTTGACCGCCTGCTTGGCGAAGAAGATCGCCGCATCCTGCTGTTTCTGAAGGGCGAGCATGCGCGCGAGCTTGGCCTGGGCGCGCCATACCAGCTCGGGGGAGCCGGCGTTGCCGGCGATTGAGAGCGCGCGCAAGGCGAGTGAGGCGCCTTTCGCGTGCTCGCCCGTGCCCTCATAGACCGCGGCGAGGTTGTTCAGACTGGTGGCGACTTCGAGGTGTTCCGCTCCGAGAAGCTTCTCGCGGATGGCGAGGCTGCGCTCGTAGACCGGGACGGCCTTCGCATATTCGCCCATGGTGCGATACAGCGCGCCGAGATTGTTGAGGCTCAGCGCCACGTCGAGATGGATCGGGCCACGCACCTTTTCGTAGATGGCGAGGCTGCGCTGAAACAGCGGCAGCGCCTTGGCGTACTCGCCTCTTGAGCGGTAGAGCGAGCCCAGGTTGTTGAGGCTCAACGCAACATTGGGGTGATCCGGTCCGCCGGATGTTTCGTAGATCGCGAGGCTGCGCTGATAATGTGTTAGCGCGCGGTCGTGTTCGCCCAGCGATTCGAAGATCGCAGCGAGGTTGTTGAGACTCAACGCGACGCTGGAATGGCTCGCGCCGTGCACTCGCTCGTTGATGGCGAGACTGCGCTCGGCGTAACGCAGCGCTTTTCCGTACTCGCCCATTGCACGCAGCAACTCGGTGAGGTTGCCGAGAATCAGGGCGACGTTGGGATGGTCGGGGCCGAGCGCTTTCTCGAAGATCGCGAGACTGCGCTCGTAGAGCGGCAGCGCTTTCCCGAATTCGTTCATCCCGCGGTGGAGCGCCGCCAGGTTGTTGACGGTGGTGGCGACGCTGATGTGCTCGGGGCCCAGCGCCTTCTCGAAGATCGCGAGACCGCGCTCGTAGAGAGGCAACGCCTGTCCGTATTCTCCCAGCAAGCGGTACAGCGCGGCCAGGCTATTGAGAGCTGCCGCGACGCCGGTGTGCTCCGGTCCCAACGTCTGCTCTCGCAGGGCGAGGCTGCGTTGATACAGGGAGAGCGCCTCGGGATACTGGCGCATGGATTCGCGGGTGCGCCCGAGGTGGGTGAGGCTTATGGCCACGCTGGCATGTGCAGCGCCCAGGGCCCGTTCCCGGATGTCAAGGCTGCGCTGGAAATTCTGCAGCGCGAGCTCATGCTGCCCAAGCTGTCGGCGCGCCTCGCCGAGGGCGTCGAGTACCGGCGCGAGGTTCGCATGACCTGTCCCCAGGGACTGCGCCGCGAGGGACAAAGCCCGCTCGTAGAGCGGTATCGCCGCGGCGGGCGGCGCTTTCTGCGCTTCCGCTATCAGGCGGTTCGCCTCGGCCAGGTTCTGGCCGCCGGGCGCCGCTTGCGCGTGCGCCGGCGGTTGTGCCCCTGGAACGACGCTGATGGCGGCGACGAAGATGGCGACCGTTAGCCCCCGGAAAACAGTCATGCGTATCGACCCCGCGGCCTGCGTCTTACCATGGGCAGATGCGCTTGTTGCGCGCCCTGAGCGCCTCACATTCCGGTGTCCGGCGCTGCGTGGCAGTGATCGACATCACCTCGTCGCCGGAGCGGCTTCGCCGCTGGAACTCACCCCACGCCTTATGCGCGTAACCGGTAGGCGGTGCGCTGGTGCGGCCCCGGGATTCCTTGGAGTCCCACAGGCCCGAGCCATTCACCGTATATATGGGGATCAGATCCGGGCGCTGCGACGCCGGGAGCATCTTTTCGATCAGATTGTCGAGGATCAGAGGTTCGGCTCCGGGCGATTCGTAGTAGGCCAGCACCATGTGGTGACCGTTGGATATGCGGGTTTCCTTGACGTAGGCGACGCCGAGCCTCTCATTCGGCACGCCAAGGGCCCTCAGGGTGTAGTACTTCGCAATCGTGAAGTCTTCGCAGTCGCCGCCCTCATTCGCCAGAAACTCCATGGGCGTTGCCCAGTAATCTTCCATGCACCACTGCGTGGGATCGCAGATATAGGGCGTTCGGTACATGAAGTCATTCACCAGTTCGAGCTTTTCGCGATCCGGCAACTGCCGGTGCTTCGAGTCGGTGAGGATGCCCTTCCAGCCCACCAAACGTTCCTTCACCGTGGGCCCGAACCGCTGCACCAGTGCCTCGATCTGCTCGTCGGTGATCGAGGTGATCTCGGCCGCAACAGCCACCGCCGTCGATGCCGCGATCAGGGCAGAAATCAGCCAGCAGGTCTTGCAGCGCATTGCTCGGGTCAGGCCGGTTTGGGACGCCAGATTATCATACCTTTACCGTTGGTGTGATAGGCTTCCCGGCACGACATCCGGTTTCCACCGACGGTAACCCGGCTCGCAACACTCATGGATCCGCAGGCTTTTGGTACCGATCACCGGCTGTGGTTGCTGGCGACGGTGCCGCTGTCGCTGCTCGGATGGTGCGGCCTCGCCATTGCGATCTGGAAACTGCTGCCGGCGGTCGGAGGGGTCTTTCTCCGCATCACGGGCGCGATCCTGACGGCGGGACTCGCGATCGGGATGGCGATTCTCTCGGCGCTCATCTGGCTCGGCGAGTTTCCCGGTGGCGGGCGTCCGGCAGGCGCGGATACCCACCAGGACGAGCCGCGGAAATAGCGCGAGGAAACGCTTTCGGCGCGGCGCGTTCGGCTATACAATTCGCGGCGACGCCGCGCATGCGGCTCATCGCAGAGACCCCGGGATGTCGATCAAGTCCGACCGCTGGACCCGCCGCACGGCGCAGCAACACCGCATGATCGAACCGTTCGAGCCGGAGGACCATCAGTGAAATTCCGCTTCCCGGTCATCATCATCGATGAGGACTTCCGCTCCGAAAACGTGAGCGGCCTCGGCATCCGTGCGCTCGCGAAGGCGATCGAGGAGGAGGGCCTGGAGGTGCTGGGCGTGACGAGCTACGGCGACCTTTCATCCTTCGCCCAGCAGCAGTCACGCGCCTCCGCATTCATACTCTCGGTCGATGACGAGGAGTTCTCCACCGAGGAGGCGGCGGCGACCATTTCCGAATTGCGATCCTTCGTGCAGGGCATCCGGTTTCGCAACGGTGAGATTCCAATCTTTCTATACGGCGAAACGCAGACCTCGCGCCACATCCCGAACGATGTGCTGCGCGAACTTCACGGCTTCATCCACATGTTCGAGGACACGCCGGAGTTCGTCGCGCGCTACATCGTGCGTGAGGCGCGCACCTACCTCGACAGCCTCGCACCGCCGTTTTTTCGCGCGCTCACCCACTACGCGCAGGACGGCTCGTACTCGTGGCATTGCCCGGGCCACTCGGGCGGTGTCGCGTTCCTGAAGAGTCCGGTGGGGCAGATGTTCCACCAGTTCTTCGGCGAGAACATGTTGCGCGCGGATGTGTGTAACGCCGTGGACGAGCTGGGGCAGTTGCTGGATCACTCCGGGCCGGTGGCGGCGTCCGAGCGCAATGCGGCGCGCATTTTCAACTGCGATCATCTGTTCTTCGTCACCAACGGCACCTCCACCTCCAACAAGATGGTATGGCATTCGACGGTGGCGCCGGGCGACGTGGTGATCGTCGACCGCAACTGCCACGTGTCGATTCTGCACGCGATCACCATGACCGGCGCCGTGCCGGTGTTCCTGATGCCCACGCGCAATCATTTCGGCATCATCGGCCCGATCCCGCTCGAGGAGTTCCGCTGGGAAAACATCGAGAAGAAGATCCAGGCGCACCCGTTCGCGCGCGAGGTGAAGGCCCAGCCGCGGGTGCTCACGCTCACCCAGAGCACCTACGACGGCATCCTCTACAACGTCGACACCCTCAAGGAGATGCTCGACGGAAGGATCGACACGCTGCATTTCGACGAGGCGTGGCTGCCGCACGCCTCGTTCCACAAGTTTTATCAGGGCATGCACGCCGTCGGCCGCGACCGCCCGCGCTGCAAGGAATCGATGGTGTTCTCCACGCAGTCCACGCACAAGCTGCTGGCGGGCCTGTCGCAGGCCTCGCAGATCCTGGTGCAGGAGAGCGAGAAGCGCAAGCTCGACAAGCACACCTTCAACGAAGCCTACCTCATGCATACCTCGACCAGTCCGCAGTACGCCATCATCGCCTCTTGCGACGTGGCGGCGGCGATGATGGAGCCGCCGGGCGGGCGCGCGCTGGTGGAGGAATCGATACTCGAAGCGCTCGATTTCCGGCGCGCAATGCGCAAGGTCGATTCCGAGTTCGGCAAGGACTGGTGGTTCAAGGTGTGGGGGCCGGAGCGGCTCGCGGCCGAAGGCATCGGCAACCGCGACGACTGGATGCTGCGCGCGAACGAGCGCTGGCATGGTTTCGGCAATCTCGCTCCCGGGTTCAACATGCTCGACCCGATCAAGGCGACGGTGATCACGCCGGGCCTCGACGTGACCGGGCGCATCGCGAAGTCGGGTATTCCCGCGGTGGTGGTCACCAAGTATCTCGCGGAGCACGGCATCATCGTGGAGAAAACCGGGCTCTATTCCTTTTTCATCATGTTCACCATCGGCATCACCAAGGGCCGCTGGAACACGATGGTGACCGAACTGCAGCAATTCAAGGACGACTACGACAATAACCGGCCGCTGTGGCGCGTGCTGCCGGAGTTCCTCAACCAGCATCCGCAGTATGAGAAGGTGGGGCTGCACGACCTGTGCGATTCCATACACGGCATCTACAAGGCCAACGACGTGGCGCGGCTCACCACCGAGATGTACCTTTCCGACATGGAGCCGGCGATGAAACCAGCCGACGCCTGGGCGCGCATGGCGCACCGCGAGATCGACCGCGTCGGACTCGAGCAACTGGAGGGTCGCATCACCACCGTGCTCCTGACGCCTTATCCGCCGGGCATACCCCTGCTGATCCCGGGCGAGCGCGTCAATTCCACCATCCTGCGCTATCTGGAGTTCGCCCGTTCCTTCAGCGAGCAGTTCCCGGGATTCGAAACCGACATCCACGGCCTGGTCGCCGAAAGGGTCGAGGGCAAGCTGCACTACTTCGTCGATTGCGTCGCAGCGCGCTAGGGCGTGCGTGGCCGGGTAACACCTAGCGCTGCACGCGCTCCAGCACCGAGTGGCGATAGCCGAAGCGATGCCGTTCATCGGCGGCAAACGCCTCGGTGGAAAGCTCACGCCATTCCCCGGAATCGATGGCGGGCATGTACGTGTCACCAGGGGGTGCGGCGTCCACCACTGTGAGATAAATGCGGCTCGTCAGCGGCAACGCTTTTTCGTAGAGTTCGCCGCCGCCGATCACGAAGATCTCGTCGTCACCCGCGCACGCCCCGATTGCGTCGCCAAGCGTGTGTGCCACGATCGCCCCCGGCACGGCATAGTCCGTCTGCCGCGTGACAATGACGGTCGTGCGCCCCGGCAGGAGGCGGGCGATCGACTCATATGTCTTGCGCCCCATGATGACGTGGTGCCCCATGGTAAGGCGCTTGAACAGCTTGAGTTCATCGGGCAGATGCCAGGGGATCCTGCCATCGGCGCCGATCACGCGGTTCTTTGCCATGGCGACAATGATGGAGATGCGCGGGCGCGCATCCGGGTTGAGCGTTGGGCGTTGAGCGGGGAGTGTCACCACGGATGAATGACCGCCAGGTCTGCGCTCAACTCTCAACTCTGAACGCTCAACGGTCAGACCGCAATCGGCGCCTTGATCGCCGGATGCGGATCGTAGCCTTCGAGCGTGAAATCTCCGTATTTGAAGTCGAAGACGTTCGTTACCGCGGGGTTGAGCTTCATCATCGGGAGAGCGCGCGGCGAGCGGGAGAGCTGCTCGCGGGCCTGGTCGAGGTGGTTGAGATAGAGGTGCGTGTCGCCGAAAGTATGGATGAAGTCGCCGAGCTTCAGCCCGCATGCCTGCGCGATCATCATCGTGAGCAGCGCGTAGGACGCGATGTTGAATGGCACGCCGAGAAACATGTCGGCGCTGCGCTGGTAGAGCTGGCAGGAGAGCGCCCGGTTGGCGACGTAGAACTGGAAAAAGGCGTGGCACGGCATGAGCGCCATCCTGTCGAGGTCGGCGACGTTCCAGGCCGAGACGATCATGCGCCGTGAGTCGGGGTTCTTCCTGAGCTGTTCGAGCACCTGGCTCATCTGGTCGATGTGCCGGCCGTCGGGGGCGGGCCACGAGCGCCATTGGTAGCCGTAGATCGGACCGAGATCGCCGTTCGCATCCGCCCATTCGTTCCAGATCGTAACCCCGTTGTCGGTCAGGTACTTGACCTTGGTCTCGCCCTTCAGGAACCACAAAAGTTCGTGGATGATCGACTTGAGATGGACTCGCTTGGTGGTGAGCAGCGGGAAACCCGCGTTCAGGTCGAAGCGCAGTTGCGCGCCGAAAACACTGAGCGTGCCGGTGCCGGTGCGGTCGCTCTTGCGCGCGCCGTGCTCCAGCACGTGCCGCATCAGGTCGAGATAGGGGCGCATGAAACCAGGACTCAGGATCGAGGACTGAGGATTGAGGATTGAGGATTGAGGATTGAGATCTCGGCGAGCGTTTGCGTCGTCGATGGATTTTAATTGATTTCGCTCGCGTAAGGCCGTTTCAGCATCCAGTTCACGATCGCTTCGACCGTGTCGGCCTCGCGGCCGAGAAAACCATGTTCGCTTCCTGATGCCTGCTGTCCGAGCGGAAGTCGTCGTTCATTCCCGATGTCGGGAGCGTCACCAGCTCCTGGCCCTGTGCCGTCAGCAGCCAGACGTACAGGAGCATCGGAAGGGCAAGTCTCACCGTGATCTTTCGCGCCCGCATGACGCCCTATAATACCCGTGCCTCTCGTTACGCGGAACGGTGCCATGCTTGCCAGACTCGAACAACGTGCAGCGCCGCTTGCCGCCGCCCCGGCGAGCCGTATTCGCCATCTGTTGGTCGTGCTGCCCAAGACGGCGAGTCCAGGGGACCTCGCGCGATTGCCATTCACGGCGGCATTGAAGGCTGCGCTCGCGCGCCGCAGAAAAAAGCTCGCCGATCTTGCCAAGGCTCCAGTCAGCACGGACCTTCCCAACGGCGGGCTGGCGTCGTGGGTGGCGTTCGATCCGGAACAGGCGGCCTTTGAGCGGCATACCGCAATGCGCAAAGCGGTGCAGGCGCTGCTCGCGGAACACCCGCGCGAGATTGTCGTCGCGGTTTACGGCACCGGCGCGGCGTGCAGCGAAGCCGCGCGGGCTGCTGTCTACGCCGCCTGGGTCAACGGCGCGCGGCTGCCCCAGCGCAAGAAAAAAAGCGACGGCCCGGGGCTCGCCCGCATCGTGCTCTACGGGGTCGACGCGGACATCGGTGCTGCGGCATTGCGCGCGCAGGCCGAGGGCAATCTGCTGTGCCGCGAATTGACGGTACTGCCACCCAATGAACTCACGCCGGGCGCTTACCGCGCGCGCGTCGAGCAGCTCGCCGAGGAGCACGGCTGGGGACACCAGGAATACGACGTGGCACGGCTGCGCAAGATGGGCGCGGGGGCATTCGTCGCCGTGGCGCAGGGGAGCGATCCCGAGGATGCGGCAATCGTTCACCTGGCTTACCGGCACCGGGCAGCGAGCCGCAGTGTGGCCCTGGTGGGCAAGGGCATCTGTTTTGACACGGGCGGGCACAATCTGAAGACCGCGCGCTACATGCACGGCATGCACGAAGACATGAACGGCTCGGCGGTGGCGCTCGCAATTGTGCTTGCGGCCGCCCGGTCGAAACTGCCGGTCAACATCGACTGCTGGCTCGCGCTGGCGCAGAACCACTTGAGCCCCCGCGCCTACAAGCAGAACGAGGTGGTGAAGGCGCTCAACGGCACCACCATCGAGATCGTCCACACCGACGCGGAGGGCCGCATGGTGCTCGCCGACACGCTCACGCTCGCGGCACGGGCGCGGCCGGATCTGATCGTGGATTTCGCGACGCTCACCGGCAGCATGCACGTCGCGCTGGGTGCGCGTTACAGCGGCATATTCGCGACCAGCGATCAGCTCGCCCGCACGGCGCTCGCGGCAGGCGCGGCCTCCGGCGAGCGGGTGTGCGTGTTTCCGATGGACGAGGATTACGACGAGGCGCTCGACAGCACGATCGCGGACGTGAAGCAGTGCACGCTGGAAGGCGAGGCGGACCACATCCTCGCGGCGCGTTTTCTCAAGCGCTTCACAGCCGGTCGTCCATGGATACACATGGACCTGTCGGGCTCGAGCTGCAAGGGCGGGCTGGGCGCGGTGGCAAGCGAGGTCACCGGCTTCGGCGTGGGCTGGGGCCTCGCGTTCCTGCAGTCCTGGCTCGCCGCAGCGGGCGCGCCGGGGAGGTCTTCGCGCAGCACACAGGAACCATGACGGGGTGAGGTGAGCCCCGGCCTGTGCCAGGGGCCGATATGTCCCGGATGAGCGAAACCAGCCAGTTCCAGCTGCTGCGCGAACGCCGTTTCGCGCCGTTTTTCGGCGTGCAATTCCTGGGCGCGTTGAACGACAACCTCTTCAAGCAGGCGTTGGTCATCCTTCTCGCCTACCAGACGGCGAGCTTCACGTCGATGTCCACCGACGTGCTGCAGAACGTGGCGCAGGGCCTGTTCGTGTTGCCGTTTTTTCTGTTCTCCGCGACTGCGGGCCAGCTTGCCGACAAGTACGAGAAATCGCGCCTGATCAGCGTCACGGTCCTGATCGAGGTGGGCGTCATGGCGCTGGGTGCTGCGGGTTTTTTCCTGCGCAGCATGGAGCTGCTGCTGGTGGCGCTCTTTCTCGGGGGCGTGCAGTCCGCGCTGTTCGGGCCGGTGAAATATGCCATCCTGCCGCAGCAGTTGAAGGAACACGAGCTCGTGGGCGGGAATGCGCTGGTGGGAACCGGCACCTCGATTGCGATACTGCTTGGCCTGATGCTCGGCGGGTGGCTGGTGAGCGAGCCCGGTTGGGGAATCACGGCGGTCGCGGCGGGGACATTCGGGATTTCGGCGACCGGCTTGTTGCTGAGCCGCTTCATCCCGCCCGCGCCCCCGGCCGACCCCGGTCTTCGCGTCAACTGGAACCCGATCACCGAGACATGGCGCAATTTCCGGTTCATGCGCCGCAACCGCACCGTATTCCTCTCCATTCTCGGCATCTCCTGGTTCTGGTTTTTCGGCGCCATGTTCGTGACGCAGTTTCCCAATCTCAGCAAGAACGTCCTCGGCGGGAACGAACAGGTCGTGACGGCGCTGCTGGTCGTGTTTTCAATCGGCATCGGCATCGGTTCATTGTTGTGCGAACGCCTGTCGGGGCACAAGGTGGAAATCGGTCTGGTGCCGTTTGGTTCCATCGGCATTACATTGTTCGGCATCGACCTGTACTTCGCGCTCGGTCAGCAGGGGCCGCACGGGACGGCGGGCCTTGGCGCCTTTCTGTCCGAGGCCGGGAACTGGCGGGTCCTCGCCGATCTGCTGCTGATCGGCGTCTTTGGCGGCTTCTACATCGTGCCGCTCAACGCGTTGATCCAGATACGAAGCGACGCAAGCCACCGCTCCCGCGTGATCGCCGGCAACAACATCCTGAACGCGCTGTTCATGGTGGCGGCGGCTCTGCTCGCGATCCTCTTCTTTCAGCTCGGCTTCACGATTCCCCAGCTGCTGCTTGCGACGGCGCTGCTCAACGCGGGAGTGGCGATCTATATCTACACGCTGGTGCCCGAATTCCTCATGCGCTTCCTGGTGTGGCTGCTGATCCATACCGTGTACCGGCTGGACCAGAGCGGGCTCGAGCATATTCCCGAAGAAGGCCCGGCCGTGATCGTTTGCAATCACGTGAGTCTTGTCGATGCGCTCATCATCGCAGCCGCCTGCCGGCGCCCCATCCGGTTCGTGATGCACCACCGGATTTACCGCATTCCGGTGCTCAACTTCATATTCCGTACCGGGCGCGCAATTCCGGTCGCTTCGGCGAAGGAAGATCCCGAATTGCTGGAACGGGCCTTTGACGAGGTCGCGCGGGCGCTTGATGCCGGCGATGTCGTGTGCATTTTTCCCGAGGGGCGCATCACCGATACCGGCGAGATGTACCCATTCCGCCGCGGCATCTCGCGCATCGTCGAGCGCACGCCCGTGCCGGTCGTGCCGATGGCGCTGCGCGGGTTGTGGGGCAGCCTTTTCAGCCGTAAGGCCGGGCGCGCCATGACGCTGCTTCTGCGACCCGGCATCTTTCCTGCGATCTCGCTGGTCGCGGGCGCGCCCGTGCCGCCAGGCGTGGTCACGCCTGAAGGATTGCAGATGGAGGTTCTGGCTTTGCGCGGGGATCGTCTCTGACGCCGGCAGGCGGAAGAAAGGGGGGAGCCATGTGGTTTCTGGGCCTGGTAGTGGGAGCGATCATCGGCGCCATTGGCGGCGGAGCCGGGGCGGTGGTGGGCGGTTGCGTCGGTCTGGTGATAGGGCTGGTCACTTCGCAGTCGCGCAAAGCGCGCGAAGAGAAATGGAAAACCGATCTCGATGGCGCATTGCGGGATCTGCAACAGCGGGTCGCAGTGCTGGAGCAGCGCGCACAGTCAGCCAGTGTCGCCGGGGCGCAACCCATCGCGGAACCCCCTACGCCGGCTGTTGTCGCGGAACCGGTCGCCCCCGCAGCGAGACTGGAGGCTGAACCCGGCGGCGTTGATGCAAGTGCTCAGACGGCGCCGGCAGTGGCGGTGGAGGCTCCGTCACCGGAGGCGGGTGAGACAGCGGCCGCTGAGCCTGCGACGGAGCGGCTCCCGGCGGCGGCGCCCATGCCTTCCGCACCCGGCAATTTCATCACCCGCTGGTTGTTCGGCGGCAACACGCTGGTGCGCGTCGGCGTGGTGCTGCTTTTTTTCGGCGTGGCGTTCCTTCTCAAGTATGCCGCGGAGCGCGACCTGGTGCCCATCGAACTGCGCATTGCCGCCGTGGCGCTGGGCGGTGTCGCCCTGCTGATCGTGGGATGGCGTTTGCGGGAGCGCCGCACGGGTTACGCTGTGATCCTGCAGGGCGGCGGAATCGGCGTGCTCTATCTCACCGTATTTGCGGCGTTCAGGCTCTACCACCTCCTGCCCGCCACCCCGGCATTCGCGGTGCTCGTCGCTGTCGCCGTCCTGTCGGCGATGCTCGCTGTGCTGCAGGACGCTCGCTCGCTCGCCGTCACCGGTATCGCCGGCGGATTCCTCGCGCCGGTGCTCGCCTCAACGGGGGGCGGCAGCCATGTCGCGCTCTTCAGTTTTTACGCCGTGCTGAACGGCGGCATCCTGGGCATAGCCTGGTACAAGGCGTGGCGCGAGCTGAATCTGGTCGGATTCGCGTTTACATTCATCATCGGGCTCGCGTGGGGCGCAAAGTTCTATCGTCCGGAACTGTTCGAGACGACCGAGCCGTTTCTCGCGCTGTTCTTCCTGCTCTACATCGCCATCGCCGTGCTGTTCGCATTGCGCCGCGCGCCGCAGCTCACGCACTACGTGGACGGCACCCTGGTGTTCGGCACGCCGCTTGTCGCGTTCGGTCTGCAGACGGCGCTCGTGCGCAACATGGAGTTTGGTTCGGCCTGGAGTGCATTTTCGCTCGGAGCGTTCTACCTCGTGCTGGCGACCGTGCTCTACTCGCGCAAGCGGGAGTCACTGCGGCTGCTGGTCGAATCGTTTCTCGCGCTCGGCGTCGGATTCGCGACGCTCGCCATTCCGCTTGCCTTCGATGGGCGTTGGACGTCCGCGGTGTGGGCGGTGGAGGGCGCCGCCATCGTCTGGGTCGGCGTGCGCCAGAGTCGCACACTCGCGCGGGCGTTCGGCCTCTTGCTGCAGTTCGGCGCCGGGATCGCATTTCTGCTCGATGCGCACGGTGGATCGGGCGGAATCGCGGTCTTGAACAGCCTTTATCTGGGTGCGGTCATGGTGAGCGGCGCCGGGCTGTTCTGCAGTCGCTATCTGGACCGCAATCGCGAGCGCGTGAGCAGGACCGAGGCATGGGTCGCCAGGGCGCTGTTCCTGTGGGGCGTCCTGTGGTGGTTTGGCGGGGGGCTCGCGGAAATCGATCGTCAGGTTCCGGACAAATGGGGTTTGCATCCACATCTGCTCTTCTTTGCCGGCTCGTGCGCGCTGTTCGGTATCTTATGGCGCAGGATCGACTGGGATGCGGCGCGGTTCGTCGCGCTTGCGGCCGTGCCGCTAGGCGCGCTGACGGCAATGCTCATGATGACGCCGCCGGCGTTACATCCGCACCCGTTCTCGCATCACGCCTATATTGGGTGGATCGCGGCATTTGCAGTCCATCTGTGGGCCTTGCGCGCCCACGAGGCGCGCCCCGCTGCGTGGCTCGCGTGGCTGCACGCGGGCGGAGTCTGTTTGTTCGCCGTGATCGCGTCGTGGGAAGTCGGCTGGCAGATCGACCATTATGTGGAGGGAAAGCGGGTGTGGCCGCTCATCGCGTGGGCACTCGTGCCGGGCGCCATGATCGCGCTGTTTGCGGCCCACGGCGACCGGCTGGGGTGGCCGGTACGCGAACATCGGCACGCTTACCTTTACGCTGGCGCCATGCCGATCGCGGTATTCCTGCTGGCGTGGGTGTTTTACGTCAACTTCGTAAGTAACGGCGACCCCGCGCCATTGCCGTACGTGCCGTTGCTGAATCCGCTGGATCTCGCGCAGGCCGGCACATTGCTGGCGCTGGCAATGTGGTACCTCGCGCTGACGAAGCTGGACTTGGCGGGCGTCGTCCTGCCTTCGAAGACCGCAACGGTTCGTCTCGCGAGCGTCGCGGTTTTTGTCTGGCTGAATGGCATGCTGTTGCGGACATTGCACCATTACGCCGACGTGCCGTTCCGCCTGAACGCGATGCTGCGTTCGGATTTGGTACAGACCGCGTTCTCGCTGTTCTGGAGCCTGCTTGCGCTGGCAACCATGATAGTCGCGGCCCGGCGCGGCATGCGCACCGTGTGGATCGTCGGCGCCGTCCTGTTCGGTGTCGTCATCGGTAAACTGTTTCTGGTGGATCTCTCGAATACCGGCACGGTCGAGCGCTGGGTGTCGTTCATCGGCGTCGGGGTGCTCGCGATCGTGATCGGTTATTTTGCCCCGGTACCGCCGAAATCTGCGGAGAAAACTCCATGAAGATTCAGATCGCCTGGTTGTTGGCTGGGTGCGTAGGTGCGGTGGCGGCTGCCGAGCGGCCGGCCGATTTCGCGTACGGCATGCCGCTTGGGGTGAGTGGCGATGAAGCGCTCTACGAGGTGACGCTGCCCCCCGCCGTCTATCGCGGCGTGGTGCGCGCCGACGTTTCCGATCTGCGCGTGTTCAACGGGGCGGGCGAAGTGGTGCCGCACGCACTGCGGCCGCGGAAGACCGGGCGCGTCGAGGCCGGCGAGTCGCAGACCCTGACGCTGTTTCCACTCAAGGCGCCGGCGGGTGCCGGCATCGACGGTTTGTCGATCAGCGTGCGGCGCGGTCCGGGTGGAACATCCACTGTCAACGTGACTTCGACCGGGGCCCCGGCAACGGGGGAGCCGCACACGGTCGGCTATCTCATCGACCTGAGCGCCTTCGATCGCGCGCTGCGCGCGCTCGAATTCGACTGGGGTACTGCGGGCAGCTTCGCCGGGAAACTCCGCATCGAGTCGAGCGACGATCTTGGCGCCTGGCGGCCCCTGGTGAGCGGCGCACCGCTGGTAAACCTTGAAGTCGGCGGACAGCGATTGCAGCAGAAACGCATCGAATTACCGACGCAGAAGGCGAAGTATCTGCGGTTGTCGTGGGTTGCGCCGCCTGTGGAGCGTGCCGCACTCCCCGTGCTTGAAACCGCGCGCGCAGAACTTGCCGAGCAAACCACTGAAGCACCCCGCGAGTGGGGCCGCATCGGCGAGGGCGAGCCGGCCCAGCCCGGCGAATATGTGTTCGATCTCGGGGGCCGGTTTCCCGTGGATCGCGTTCGATTCGAATTGCCGCAGCCGAACACCATCGTGCAGGTGGAAATCCTGACCCGGGAACTGGCGGATCAGCCGTGGCGCCCTGTCACGCGCGGCGTCATCTATCGGCTGCGTCAGGGCGGAGGCGAGGTGACGAGCCCGGACCTGAACGTCAATGTCAATACGACTCGCCACTGGCTACTGCGGGTCGATCAGCGCGGTGGCGGATTGGGTAGCGGCGCGCCCGTCATGCACGCAGGCTGGATACCGCACCAGGTCGTGTTTGTTGCACGGGGCGAGCCGCCGTTCCAGCTGGCTTACGGTAACCGCCAGGCAAAACCCGCCTCGCATGCCATCCAGACTTTGATCCCCGGCTATCGCGACGATGAACTTCGCAGGATCCGGGCGGCAAAACCGGGCGCGCAGCAGACGATCAGCGTGCGCGAGGCGCAGGTCCAGGCGCAGACCGAACTCGGCGGCGAAGCACGGCGGCAGGACGCCGTGGACTGGAAACGCTGGAGCCTGTGGGCCGCGCTCGGTCTGGGCGTGCTGGTGCTGGGAGCCATGGCATGGCGCCTGTCGCGTCAGCTCAATGCGAACCCTGACGCGTCGTCGTCAAGTACCTCGGGCAAACAGGAATGATCGGGGTCGCAATGGATGTTGCTCTCCCCCATCAAAAACCGTGGGCGGAACGTCAGCCGCGGCCACGGTTTTTGTCCCAGACGTAACGCA
>MEQT01000127.1:4929-6568 GCA_001770325.1 Betaproteobacteria bacterium RIFCSPLOWO2_02_64_14 | reverse complement strand
TGATGAATCAGCTCCTGGCAGGCGGATCCGTGCGCAATGTCGAGGTGAGATTCCGCCGGAAGTCCGGAGAAATCGCAACTGCGCTCTATTCGAAAGAAATCCTGCAGCTTGGCGACCGGCCTGTCAGTTTCACCATGCGCGTCGATATCACCGAGCGCAAGCGCGCGGAGGAGGAGCTGCAGCGCAGGACCGCGCTCGCGCAATTGCTGGAGGCGCTGGCCCGCGCGGTCAACGAGGCCACGACACCAGAGGCGGCGGTACGGGCGTGCCTGGATTGCATCTGCGCGCATGGCAAGTGGAATCTCGGGCATTTCGCACTGATACCCGAGCGGGAGACCGGCGGCAATCCATATACCTCTTACTGGAATGCGCCGGACGACGCGGAGCGCTACGCCGAGGTCACGCGTCATTCCAGCGATGTCTTTGCCCCCCGCGAACGCTCCGTCAGCCGGTTTGCCACCGCCGCGCTGCGTGACAGGAAACCAGTCTGGATCGCCGACCTTTCGCAGATCCATGGCCTGCTCCGCCTGCAATTCGCCGTGGAGGCAGGCTTGCGGGCGGCATTCGGGTTCCCGGTGTTCGTGGGTGCGGAGGCGGTCGCGTTCGTGGAGTTCTTCGCGGCGGACGCGCGCGAGCCGGACGAGGCGCTCATGGCGGCCGGCAGCAGCATCGCAGCCCAACTTGCGCGGCTGATCGAGCGCGACCGGGCTTTCCGGGCGAAGGCCGAACTTGCGGCAATCGTGGAGACCGCCACCGTTGCCATTTTCACCCGCACGCTCGAAGGCAAGATCCTGTCGTGGAATCCGGGAGCGGAGAAAATGTTCGGCCACACCGCCGCTGAAGCGGTCGGCAGGCATCTCGAATTCACGCTGCCGCCGGGGCGGCCATCCAACCTGGCGCGCAACAACGAAATTCTTGCGCGCAGCCCGCCGGTAGCGCACGAGTCCGATCGCATCACCAGGGACGGACGGCTGATCGACGTCCTGGTCAGCCATTTTCCGCTCCGGGACAGTGCCGGCAACATCGCCGGCGCGTCCGTCATTCTGCAAGACATCACGGCGCTCAAGCAGGCCCAGGTTGCGGTCAGGGAGAGCGAAGAGCGCTTTCGCACCATCTTCGAATATGCGCCGTCGGGCATCGCGCAGAGCGACCCCTTCGACTACCGCTTCACGGCGGTCAACCCGGCCTTCGCGCGGATGCTGGGTTATGCGCGGGAAGAGATGATCGGCATGCTGCCGCTGGCCATTGCGCATCCTGCCGAACCCGTCAACATCAAGAAGAACCGGGAACGCATGCTGCGGGGAGAACTGGACAGAGTCGCCGGCGAACACCGCCTGTTGCGCAAGGACGGCAGCATGCTCTGGGTCAACCGCACGGTAGTCCCGGTACGATCCGCCTCCGGCGAGCCGCGGCACTTCATCGGGGTGTACGAGGACATCACCGAGCGCAAGGCGGCGGAGACGGCGCTGCGTGACTACTCGAGGCGGCTGCAGGTGCTCTCGCGCAAGGTGCTCGAAGCCCAGGAGAACGAGCGCGCGTCGATCGCCCGCGAGCTGCACGACCAGTTGGGCCAGACGTTGAGCGCGGCGAAATTGAACCTCCAGATCTTCCAGCGCCAGCACAAGGACGCCGCGTTTGC
>MEQT01000127.1:4798-4910 GCA_001770325.1 Betaproteobacteria bacterium RIFCSPLOWO2_02_64_14 | reverse complement strand
GTCGCCACCGTGGACCAGGCGCTGCAGCAGGTGCGCACGCTCGCCCTGGACCTGCGCCCGCCGCAGCTCGACGATCTGGGGCTCGGCATCACCCTGCGTTCGTATGCCGAAC
>MEQT01000127.1:0-4780 GCA_001770325.1 Betaproteobacteria bacterium RIFCSPLOWO2_02_64_14 | reverse complement strand
GGCTCAAGTTGCATTTTTCGGCCGGCGAGCTGCCCGGGCTGCCACCCCAGATCGACATCGCCTGCTTCCGCGTCGCACAGGGCGCGATCACCAACGTCCTCCGGCACGCCCAGGCGTCGAACGTATGGGTCACGCTCGCCGTCGAACACGGCATGCTCTGCCTGTGCGTGCGCGACGACGGCAACGGCTGCGATCTCCGGCGCGCGCAGCGCCACGCATTGCGCGGCCGCAGCATGGGGTTGCTCAGCATGGAGGAGCGCACCGCACTCGCGGGGGGCCGCTTCTCGATCAGAAGCGAACCGGCAGCGGGAATGGAAGTTCACGCCGACTTTCCGATTGCGGTTGAAGCTCCTGCGACGGCGGACGAATCGTGACAGGCGGAGTCCCGGTCATGTTGCACGCCGGCGAGACGGGGTATGATTCCCCGATACATCCCGAAGCACGGCGGTGAAGCCGCGACGCATTTTGCTTGCCGACGATCACGCTCTGTTTCGCGCGGGCATGCGCTCGCTGCTGCAGGTGGTGCCGGATGTCGAGGTCGTTGCGGAGGCGAGCAATGGGCGCGAAGCGGTGGAACTCGCGCGGCAACACCATCCCGACCTGGTCGTGATGGACATCTCGATGAAGGAGCTGAACGGGCTCGACGCGACGCTCCGCATCAAGACCGAGCACCCCGGCATCCAGGTCATCATCCTCACCATGCACGACAGCGAGGACTTCGTGGCGCGCGCATTGCGCGCCGGCGCCTCGGGATACCTGCTCAAGGATTCGACCGAGCCCGAGCTGGAACTGGCGTTGAATGCCGTGATGCGGGGCGAGACCTACCTGAGTCCCCGGGTTTCTAAACAGGTGGTGGATGCTTTCGTCGAACGCGCCGACGCCGCGGTCTCGATCGACCGGCTCACCGCGCGCCAGCGCGAAATCCTGCAGCTTCTCGCCGAAGGGCACGGCACCAAGGAGGCGGCATACCGGCTTGGCGTCAGCATCAAGACCATCGAATCCCACCGCGCCCAGATCATGAAGCGCCTGGACATCTGGGACGTGCCCGGACTCGTGCGCTACGCGATCCGCAGCGGCCTGGTGTCCCCCGACAAGTAGCCGATTCATCGACGGCGTCCCGCCGCCTCGCAATGACACAAGTGCCGGGTTCATGTATTGCGTCGTTTCACGCCCCGGATGCGCGCATGAGCGCCCTTCCCGACTGCTGTAACTGCCGTGGTTACAGAGGAGCGAGCAGGTTGCGAAACGGCTGGCCCGAGGCGGTGCGGTAGGCGGCGAAGTCGCGCTCGTCGAGCGTGATGATTTCGGGCAGGCCGATCTGCCCGCCCAGCCACACCAGGGAAGCGTCCGCAAGATCCATGGGCCGGTCAGCATACTTCTGCATCAGCTTGCCGAGATCGCGCAGCGCATCCGGCGGCACCTCATAGAGCACCAAACCACCGTCCGCGGCCCATGCCATGAAGCGCTTGACGGCATGGGCCGGCAGGAGGTGACAAATTTCGGTCATCACCGGCCAGGTAGTGATCAGATTGCCCTTGAATTGGGCAATAAAACGTCGCACTCGCAAGTGATCCCGGTCGGCCCTCCTGAACAAGGATACCAGCGGCCCGGTGTCAGCGAGCGCGTTGGGCACGCAGCTTTTCCTTGATGATATGGCTGTGGTCGCGCCCGAGGTTCCGATCACCGCCCGGGACGCACCCGATGATGCCGTGTTTGCGCGCCAGCTCGTACGGCGTGCGTTTCGGCGCCTGCAGGACGAGATACTGCGCGAGCACGCGCGTGACGACCTCGGACTTGGTCACGCGGTGCGTCTTGCAATGAAGGTCGAGCTCGCGCTCGAGATCCTCTGGCAATTTCACTGTTAGCGTCATGGCTGCTTCTTCCAGCGCTGAGGTAATACGCATATTACCACATGCGGGCCGCCGGGACGCATCGCGAACGCAGATCGCAAACCGCCACGCGGCAACATCGATCCGCCCACCCGGTGCGCGGTGCGCACCCCGCCTGCTGCTGCCCCGTGATCCGTGAATCGTGATCGGTGACGCGTGGATCGTGGATCGTGAATCGGGTGGGCATTGCCCACCAATCTCCGGTGCGCCGTGCGCGCCCTTGCCTGCCAGTCATCGCGAAGATAAGCCGTCAGACGCGGTGAGTCGAAGCCGCGAGCGTAGCGTGGCGGGAAGCCTGGCGGTCTGCTGACGCGGCGACCCTGCTGCGGCACGCTTGTCCTTGCGAGGAAGCAGACCGACGAAGCAATCTCGCGGCGGGCGCGGCCGGGGGTATAGGGCATTGCCTGGGACAAGACCGCTTCAAACCTCTCAAAATGAGAGGTTCATTTCCGTCATGCCCTCCGTTTCCGACTCATTCAGTTCCATCTGAGGTTTTTCCCCGCCTCAGCTAAGGGTTTGCCTGATAGGTTCACTGCGCCCGGGACCGCATAATCAGTCCTGAATGAAAAGACTTTTTTTATGACCGGCGAGACCCAAACGCGGGTCGCAATCCCGGTCGGCGTTTGGGGCAATATGAGCAACTTCCTGTCCAAGGAAGGCTTGGGGCGATTCCGAAGTCTGGTAGGCGCGGGTTTGGTGCTCGTCTCCTGCACGGCCGTCGCGCAGGACACGGCGCGCGGGTTTTTTGCGGTCTGGGCGATCGGGCTCCCGGACGGCTACATCATCATGGAGCACCAGGAGACCGTCGTTCAAGTTACGGCCGCGGACGTTGCGCGCGGCGAGCAAGCCGCGAGGTGAGCCGATGGCCGGATGCCGCCATATAAACGACATTCCCGTTCGACCCGTCGCTTTCAGGCGCTTCGGGAAAGTTCTTGCCACAGGGGAATGCGGTGAACGCTCCTGTAGGGAGTGACGTCATGACTGTCGCAAGCGCCCCTGGTTTCGCAAGTCCCGGGAGCAGGAGCATGGACCGAAGCACGAACCCCGCTGCGCCGCTGCGCGTGCTGTTGCTGGAGGACATGCCGGCGGATGCGGAATTGACGCTGCGCGAGCTGCGCAAGGCGCAGTTCGATGTCGTGAGCCAGCGGGTCGATACGCGCGATGCATTCGAGCGCGCGCTGAAGAAGTTTCGGCCGGACCTGATCCTTTCCGATTTCAGCCTGCCCGACTCGTTCGACGGACTGGCCGCCCTCGAGCTCGCGCGCAGCGCCTTGCCCGACATCCCGTACATATTCGTTTCGGGCACCATCGGCGAGGATCGCGCGGTGGAAGCGATGAAGCGCGGCGCGACCGATTACGTGCTGAAAGACCGGCTCAACCGCGTGATACCGGTCATCCGGCGCGCGCTGGAGGAGTGCCGCGAACGCGAGGCGCGGCGCAGCGCCGAGCGCGAACTCGGCGAAACGCGAAGCCGGCTCGACAGCATCGTGGCATCGCTCTCGGACGCGGTGTGGTCCGTTTCGGTCGAGCCCCTGCGCGGCCTGTTCCTCAGCCGGGCCTTTGAAGCGATCTGGGGAAGATCGATGTCGGAGTTCTATACCGATCCGAACGTGTGGCTCCAATCGGTGCACCCGGATGACCGGGAGCGCGTGACGGAGACGTGGCGGCAATCGCTGGGTGGCGCGCCGTTCGACGTGATGTACCGGATCGTGCGCGGGGACGGGGAGACACGCTGGATCCATGATCGCGGGACGCCGATACGGGATGCCGCGGGAAAGATGGCGAGGATCGACGGCATCGCGCGCGACATCACCGGGCAGAAACAGCAGGAGCTGCGCATTCTGCGCCTGAGCCGCATGCACGCCATGCTCTCCGCCATCAACACGGCGCTGGTGCGGGCGACCGACCGCGATTCCCTGTTCCGCGATGCGTGCCGCATCGCCGTGGGCCACGGGGGGTTCGCGCTGGCGTGGATCGGCGTCCTCGATGCGAAGACGCAGGAGGCGAGGCCCGTGGCGTGGGAAGGCAGGCCTGCCGATTTCGTTCCGCGGCTGCGCCCGTCGATCCGGGCGGAACTCCCCACAGGCCGGGGTACGACCGGAACGGCATTGCGCGAGCGGAAGGCGCTTTTCGTAAACGACGTGGCGAGCGATCCCCGCGTCACTGGCGCCGTCCTGCACGCCGAGCACGGGTTCCGCGCGCTGGCGGTTCTGCCGCTCGTGGTGGAAGCCGCGGCGTACGGCGTGATGAAGCTCTACTCCGCGGACGGGGGCGTTTTCGATCAGGAGGAGATCAAGCTGCTCGAGGAGATGGCGGGCGACATCTCCTTCGCGCTCGATCACATCGCGAAGTCGGAGCGCCTCGACTACCTCGCTTACTACGACGGTCTGACCGGCCTGCCCAACCGGAACCTGTTTCACGAACAGGTCGTTCAGCTTTCGCATTCGCTTGCGCCCGACGAGCAGGGCCTGGCAGTGGTGATGCTCGATCCGGAACGGTTCCGCAACGTCAACGAAACCCTGGGCATGGCGACGGGCGACGCGCTGCTGCGGGCACTGGCGGAACGGCTGAACGCCGCGGTGGGCGAGCCGGGCACCGTGGCGCGCATCAGCGCGGACCGCTTTGCCGTCGCCCTCGTCCCGATGCAGGGCGCGACCGAGATCGCCCACGTGCTGGAGCAGCGCATTTTTGCCGCATTGAGCGAACCCTTTCAGATCAGCGGGCGGGAGCTGCACGTGCCGGTGAAGGCCGGCGTGGCGGTGTATCCAGGCGACGGCAGGGAGCCCGGGACGCTCCTGCTCCATGCCGAGTCCGCGCTCACCCGGGCGAAGCAGTCGGGCGAGCGTTACGTTTTCTACGCGCCCCAGATGAACGCGCGGGTGGCGGAGCGG
>MEQT01000126.1 GCA_001770325.1 Betaproteobacteria bacterium RIFCSPLOWO2_02_64_14 | reverse complement strand
GCGCCGCGAGGCCGAAGCACCCCGCGTGCAGGATGTTCCGTCACCGTCCGCGGTGCCGGCGGTGGCTCCCGCCGCTGCGCCGGTGCGGGGGATGCCATTTCAGACGTTCATCCACCTGCGCAACGGCATGACCGAGGGTGAGTTGATGCTGCGCGCCCGCCGGCCCGATCATGAAAGCGTGGAGAACTTCCGCCACGACATCGTCAAGTCGTACTACTACTATCCGACGATCGCCGACCCGTTCATCACCGTCGTCACGGTGCGCGGGGGACGGATCGTGAACCTCGAGCGCAACCGGAAGATATATTGAGAGCCTGTAACATGATGAACCGCGTGCTGCTCGTTGCGCTGTTGTGGCTGCCCGCCGTTGCCGCGGCCGCCGGAGTCGATCTGCTCAAAAGCTTCGTGAGCCAGACGGCCTCGGCGAAGGCGCGTTTTGCGCAGATGGTGCTCGACAAGAACCTGAAGATGCTGCAACAGGCGACGGGCACCATGCAGTTTTCGCGTCCCGGCAAGTTCCGCTGGGAATACGAGAAGCCGTACGAGCAGACCATCGTTGGCGACGGCTCGCGGTTATGGATCTACGACAAGGACCTGAACCAGGTCACAGTGCGCAAGCTCGACAGCGCGCTGGGAGCAAGTCCCGCCGCTTTGCTCGCCGGCAGCAACGAAATCGAGCAGAGCTACACGCTTGCCAATCTCGGCCATCAGGAAGGGCTCGACTGGCTGGAGGCCGTGCCCAAGACCCGCGACACCGCCTTCGAGCGCATCCGCCTGGGGTTCAGTGGGAGCACGTTGCAGGCGATGGAACTGCGCGACCAGTTCGGGCAGGTGACCGTGATCCGGTTCGCCGACCTCGAGCGCAATCCGAAACTCGGGCCGGAGACCTTCAGATTCACACCGCCCAAGGGCGCGGATGTCATCTCCGAGCCCTGATCTTTTCGCGAAACGCGAACCCGACGCCCCGCTCGCTGACCGGCTCCGTCCGCGCACGCTCGATGATGTCGTCGGCCAGGCCCACCTGATCGGCCCGGGCAAGCCGCTGCGGCTTGCGTTCGAGGCGCGCAAACCCCATTCCATGATTCTCTGGGGTCCGCCCGGCGTCGGCAAGACGACGCTGGCGCGACTGATGGCGCAGGCGTTCGAAGCCGATTTCATTGCCATCTCGGCGGTGTTCTCCGGGGTGAAGGACATACGCGATGCGGTGCAGCGCGCCGAACTCACGCTGCAGCAGCATGGACGCCACACAATATTGTTCGTCGACGAGGTGCACCGCTTCAACAAGGCGCAGCAGGACGCTTTCCTCCCTTATGTCGAACGCGGGCTCATCACCTTCGTGGGTGCGACGACCGAGAATCCCTCTTTCGAGGTGAATGGCGCATTGCTCTCCCGCGCCGCGGTCTACATGCTGCAGCCGCTGACCGAAGCGGAACTCGGCGTCCTGTTCGACCGGGCGCGTGGGAAGGCGCGCCGCGACCTCGTATTCAGCGCCGGCGCGCGCGAACTCGTCATCGGATACGCCGACGGCGATGCGCGCCGGCTGCTCAACATGCTGGAGCAGATTGCGGTCGCCGCGGCGAGCAGCGGGCTCGATGCGGTTGACGATGCCTTCGTCAAGAACACACTGACGCAGCACCTGCGGCGCTTCGACAAGGGCGGCGATGTCTTCTATGACCAGATCTCGGCGCTGCACAAGTCGGTGCGCGGGTCCTCACCCGATGCCGCGCTCTACTGGCTCGTGCGCATGCTCGACGGCGGCGCCGACCCGTTGTATCTCGCGCGCCGCATGGTGCGCATGGCGGTGGAAGACATCGGGCTGGCTGATCCGCGGGCGCTGAGAATCGCGCTCGATGCCGCCGAGACCTTTGAGCGACTCGGTTCTCCGGAAGGTGAACTCGCGCTCGCGGAAGCGGTTGTTTACCTGGCGATCACGCCGAAAAGCAATGCCGTATACACGGCCTACAACGCGGCGCGCGAATTGATACGCAACGATGTCTCGCGCCCCGTGCCCGCGCGTCTGCGTAACGCGCCGACCAAGCTCATGAAGGAACTGGGCTACGGCAACGACTATCGCTACGCGCACGATGAAGAGGGCGCGTACGCCGCGGGCGAGAACTATTTCCCCGACGGCATGGCGCGGCCCGGCTTTTACGAGCCCACGGCGCGCGGGCTGGAGGCGAGAATCAAGGAGCGGCTGGAAGAACTGCGCCAGCTCGACCGCAAGGCGAAGTAGTAACCGCACCGCTTACGTGGGTGTCATCGAATCATGTCATTGCGAGCGGAGCGAAGCAATCTCGTTGCTGGCAACGTCAGCGCGACTGGTTCCAGAAGACTTCCTCGCGCGTCACGACGCTATTTCCCCAGGTATTCGATCACGTGCAGGCCGGTTCCGGCGCGGTCGGTGATATAGGCCAGGCCCCGGTAATCGATATCGACGTCGTTCGTCTGAACGACGGTCTTCAGACGCGGAATGGTCGTCTCCGTCGTCGCCGGGACGTAGCAGCCGACTTCCTTCAAGTCGTAGGGATCGGTGAGATCGAGAATCCTCAGCCCCGCGCTGAAATACGCGACGAAGAGCAGGTTCCGGTTTTCCTGCACCGAGTAGAGTTTGTTGTCCCGCGTTTCCGCGTACTGATGAGGACCGAAGCGGCCGCCGCGCTCGAGAAAATCGCCGTCGGGTACCCTGAAGGTGTCGACGTTGATCGGGTTGTTCCAGGCGGTCACATCGAGCATGAACACGGCTTTCCTCACTTCGTGACTCTGGTAGTCGGCGTCGCTCGCTTCGTTCACGTGCACGATGAAGTCCCGCACGTCGCCGTAGCCGGGCGTGAAGTTGGGGCATTTCATGCCATAGATCGGCATCGAGGTGTGAGGGCCCTTGAACGGCGGCTCGATCCTCACGTCGAGTATGGTCCTGGGCTTCGATACGTCGCTGATATCCAGCACCGCGACATTGCCGCCGCGCGGATAGGAGAGATGGACGCGTTTTCTCGCCATGTCCACCACCGGGTGGTGCAGGCTGAAGCCGCCGCCGGGCGGGGCGGGCTCGCTCAGCTTTTGGCCCGGAAACCAGTGGTTCGACACGTATTTCGGTTTGGCCGGATTCGACAGATCCCAGATCGCGAGATGGCCGCCGGGACGGAAACCCGGTTCGCACGCGGAGCCGAAGTAGAGCCCGGTCGATTCGTCCCACCAACCCTTGTGGGCAAAACTCAGCCGGCCGGCCGGCGTCTCGGCAACACTGGACACGAACACGGGGTGGGCACGGTCGGTGACATCGAACACCTGGAAGCTGCAGCCTGACGCCGCCTCGTGATTGCGCGCAATATAGGTCTTGCCGTCGGCATGCTTCACCACCTGTACGGCACGGCAATTCGCGCCCGGCTCGCTCGGTATGTGTGCGACGAGCTTCGGTTGCGCCGGGTTGGAGACGTCGAGGATCGACGTGCCGTTGCTCTCCGTATTCCCGGTCAGCGGGTTGACCGCTTCTCCCGGCAGGTGCCCGACGAAACACCAGTCCCCCTGCAGTATGACCTGCAGCGCTTCGCGTCCCTGCAGATCATGGAACCCGAGGAGCCGGGTGCGGTGCGACTCGCTGCCATGCCCTTTTTGAGCTTGCATCAGAGATCTCCCGTGATAAGTGGTGGATGCTTCATTGCGCGAAACCGGCATCGACCGGAAACGCCAGCGTCCGGGCGGTGTCAAGCGCTGGCCGTTCGCGGCAATCTCCGCAATAATACACGAGGCGCCCAAACCTCCCGGATTGAGAGCGTTGCATTCAGGCGTGAAACTTGCGTTGAGGAACAGATGCTGGACATTCAATTGTTGCGTAGCGGTCTTCAAGGGGTGGCGCAGCGACTCGTCGATCGCGGATTCGTTTTTCCTGCGGCGGAATTCGAGGGACTCGAAGCCGAGCGCAAGAAGGTGCAGATCGAAACGCAGGAACTACAGGCGCGGCGCAATCAGCTTTCGAAGCAGATCGGGCAGGCCAGGGCCAAAGGCGAAGACGCGTCTGCGATGATGGCGCAAGTCAACGCACAGGCTGATCAGTTGAAAGCTCTGGAGCAACGCCTGGCCGATGTCCAGCGCCGGCTCAACGAGTTTCTGCTGGTCATCCCGAACGTGCCGCACGCGAGCGTGCCGGTGGGCAAGTCCGCCGATGACAACGCTGAGGTGCGGCAGGTCGGCGCGCCGCGTGTGTTCGACTTCGCAGTGAAGGACCACGTGGATGTCGGCGCTGCGCTCAATATGCTTGACTTCGAAACGGCCGCCAAGATCAGCGGGTCGCGTTTTTCGATCATGACGGGCGCGCTGGCGCGGATGCACCGCGCGATCGCGCAGTTCATGCTGGACGTGCACACACGCGAGCACGGATACACCGAGGTCTACGCGCCTTATCTCGTGAACGCGGCGAGTGTGCAGGGCGTCACCAGCCTGCAGAAGTTCGAGGGCGATCTCTTTGCGGTGCCGCGCGACAACGACGAGAAGCTCTACCTCATCCCGACGGCCGAGGTTCCCGTGACCAACATCGTGCGCGACGAGATCGTGGCGCTCGACCGCCTGCCGCTGAAGTTCGTCTGCCATACGCCGTGTTTTCGCAGCGAGGCGGGCTCGTACGGCAAGGACACGCGCGGCATGATCCGCCAGCATCAATTCGACAAGGTGGAGCTGGTGCAGATCGTCCGGCCGGAGCAGTCCTATGAACGCCTGGAGGAACTCACGCGCCACGCGGAGACGATACTGCAACGCCTGGAACTGCCGTACCGCACCGTGACCCTGTGCACTGGTGACATGGGTTTCTCGTCGGCCAAGACCTACGACATCGAGGTCTGGCTTCCGGGGCAGAGCGCGTATCGCGAGATCTCTTCGTGCAGCAACTTCGAAGCGTTCCAGGCGCGGCGCATGCAGGCGCGCTTCCGCAACGAGAAAGGCAAGGTGGAACTCGTGCACACGCTCAACGGCTCCGGGCTCGCCGTCGGCCGCACGCTGGTTGCGATTCTGGAAAACTATCAACGCGCAGACGGCGGGGTGGCGATTCCTGCCGTTCTGCATTCCTACATGGGCGGGCTGACGGCTATCGAGCCAGCGCATTGATGGCTCGGCGAAGGCCAGCGAGTCTTGACCGCGCATAGTCCTTACAGTAAAGTAAGGAATCTGGAAACACGAGGTTACCACTCATGGCGACGGCGGTCTTGACGAGCAAAGGGCAGATCACGATTCCAAAGGAAGTCCGGGAGCGCCTGGGGGTGGATACCGGCGACCGGGTCGAGTTTGTCGAAATCGAAGGCGGCGTCTTCACCATGATGGCGGCGACGAGGGATATCCGCGAACTGAAGGGCATCATTCCGAGACCCGCTAAGCCGGTGGCCATTGACGCGATGAACCGGGCGATCGCAAGGATGGGTAGCCGGCGGTGATTGGTCTTGATACCAATGTAGTCGTGCGCTACCTGGTTCAGGACGACCCAAAGCAGTCTGCGCTTGCCACCCGTTTTATCGAGCATAGACTGACGCCGGACCACCCGGGATTGGTCACCTCAGTCGTGCTGTGCGAGATATCCTGGGTGCTCGCGGAGTGCTATGGCGCGGATCGCAATCGGATCCGGAATGTGATCGAAGGGTTGCTGACTGCGAAGCAGGTCGTAGTAGAGCGCGCGGAGGTGGTATGGAAGGCGTTGCGCGATTGGGACGCATCGGCGGCGGATTTCAGCGATGCGCTCATCGGGCAGGCCGTCGTGGCCCAGGGTGGAAGTGGCACGGTAACGTTCGATCGTGCTGCGGCCAAGCTACCCGGTTTCGAGTTACTCCAATAATGCCTGGGTTGTCGCTGCGCTGGTAAAATCGCGCCTTCATTCGGAGAGATGCCAGAGCGGTTGAATGGGCCGGTCTCGAAAACCGGAATACGCGCAAGCGTATCGTGGGTTCGAATCCCACTCTCTCCGCCAACACCTTCCTGATGAGCGACTCGGCGTTCTGGCGCTTCTCCTTGCGGTTTTACGCGATTCCAGGCGTGGGCCCCGCATGCATCGACCTGCAGGATCGCTGCGGGGTTGACGTCAACGTGCTGCTCTTTCTCCTGTTTCTCGCAGACCAGGGTCGCGCAATCAGCCGGGAGGATGCGGAGCGCATCGATGCCGGGATGCGCTCCTGGCGCGAAGGCGTTGTGGTCCCGCTGCGGGCGGCGCGCCGCAGTCTCCGGACCCCGATCGGCTCGATCGACCGGGATACTGCCGAAGCGCTGCGCGCGAACGTGAAGCGAATCGAGCTGGAAGCGGAGCGGATTCAGCAGGAAACCCTGGAGCGGATGAATCCGACCGTCGCGACAGGCGCATCGACATCCTCGCGTACCGGCGCAGCGCGCACCAACCTCGCCGCTTACGGCGCCCACCTGGGCGGATTACCCGATGAACTGCTCGCGCCGCTATTGCAGGCATTTGACGCCGGATCCACCGCGCCAGATTGAGAATCTACCGCGCCTCGACCGCCGCGCGCCTGTGATATTCTCGGCTCCTTCGTGGCTGTAACAGGATGCCGTCTGCCTGCCCCCTCACCCTAACCCTCTCCCCCGCGATCGGGGG
>MEQT01000125.1 GCA_001770325.1 Betaproteobacteria bacterium RIFCSPLOWO2_02_64_14 | reverse complement strand
CTATCGCGTCCGCTGCGGCTCGCGGTCTATGACGTGGCCTACCTGGAGCTCGCCAGGCGCCTGGGGTTGCCCTTGGCGTCGCTGGACACGCAGCAGCTCGTGGCCGCGCGCAGCGCAGGCATCGCCACGCTCTGAGCCTCGCCGCGACACACGGCAGATCCGCAGCCGGCGCAATGCTCCGAGCTTGTCGCCGTGGTGTGATCGGCACGTTCTGAATTCGATGCGCACCACTCGCGACCTGGTCTCCGCGGATGATCACCGCGGAGATCCTATGGAGGCCTATTCGATCAGCGCTGCCACGCGCGCGAGCACGTCTACGGTCACCGCGTCGGGCGCGCGCTCAATGAAGCGAGCCGAGCGCGCTTTCCACGCAATCGAGCGTGCTTGATGGCATAGGACAACGCCTTGGGTCTCGGTGCCGGCGCCCAGGAGCGACACGGCAAATCCTGCGTCACGCGCGTACTCGCCGCCCGGCGTAATGGGACAAACGAAAGCGAGCCCGCGTCGATTGAATTCGTGCTGCGTGAGAACCAGCACGGGGCGCGTCCGGGCCTGCTCCGGGCCGATCGTCGGGTCGAGACCGACACGGAAGATGTCGCCGCGCTCCGGCGCCCCTGCCTTCATATGACTTCACGCCCGACGGGCGGCGCCGCTTCCCACTTGCGGTCGACGGCGAATCGCTTGCCCTTGCACTGCGAGAGCAAGTCCGCCAGGCGATAGTGAGGGCGCACCGTGGGCGCTACCACGATGCGCCCCGATTCGATGGCGAGGCTTACGCGGTCGCCCGCGTTCAGCCCGATCGTTTCCAGCAGTCTCTTCGGAATGGTGAGCGCTACGCTGCCGCCGAGCGCTCGCAGGGTTGCGTTGGTCATGTCACATTCTCCATACGTCGAATGCCGCGGGTATTTTAGCACCTTGTTAAACAAAAGTTATACTGACGGAGCCCCCGGGCGGCCAGCACTACGGTTGGTGTGGCGGCGGTCGCCGGGGTGCGCAGGCAGCGCGCGCGCACGGTTGAGGCGGCGCCGCGGCTCGCGATTTCGGTGTTTTCCAGCTTGGCGGAGTCGCCGAAGGCGGTGAAGACGACGTTATTCGTTTCGAGGACGCTACGCATGGTGTCGCCGCGGATCGGGAAGTGGGCGTGCGGCAAGTCGCCCGCGGGTTGACAGCGGGAAAGAGGGTCAGAGTAACTTTTTCATCAGCCGAAAGGCTCGCCTTGTGGCATAACCGAGCGCGCGGGTCGTCGGTCGTCCCCCTCAAGTACCCCTCAAGGGGGTATTGAGAAGAAGGGGGATTGAAAGGAATGGTACGTGGCTCGTGGGACGTGGGTCGTGGGACGTGGTTCGTGGTACGTGGCTCGTTGTTCGTGGGCCGTGGTTCGTGGTACGTGACTCGTGGTACGTGGTTCGTGGGACGTTCGTGGGACGTTCGTGGGTCGGAAAGCTGTAGGCAATGCGCTGGCCGAGCATGAAGGCGGCGCTAGCACGACACACGATGTGCGCCCGTTGCTTGCGCTGCAAACGTGGCCCCCTAGTACAAGTCGCCGAAGGTTTCGGCCAACGTTCCCACTGCTTTCGCAGTCGTCTCACACCGCACGGCAGTGCGCTGGGTTGGGGGTGTGGACTCCAGCGTCAAGAGCCTCTCGAGTATCGTAACACCGCCGATGCCGCGGCACCACGGTCATGGTCGGAGTTCCGTTGGCTGGTGGAATCAGCGCGCGGTTTCGCGTTGCCCATGATCGCGCCGCTTCATGCGCCGCGAATTCGGGCGCCTATTCGATCAGCGCCGCCACGCGCGCGAGCACGTCGGCGATTACCGCTTCGGGTGCCCGCTCAAGGAAGCGAGCAGAGCGTGCTTTCCACGCAATCGAGCGTGCTTGATGGCAGAGGGCAACGCCCTGCGTGTCGGTGCCCGCGCCCGAAAGCGACACGGCGAAGCCTGCGTCTCGCGCGTACTCGCCGCCTTGCGTAACCGGGCACACGAACGCGAGCCCGCGCCGGTTGAATTCGTGTTGCGTGAGAACAAGCACCGGGCGTGTCCCGGCTTGCTCCGGTCCGATCGTGGGGTCGAGACTTACGCGCAAGATGTCGCCGCGCTCCGGCACCTCTGCTTTCATATTACCTCGCGCCCGACAGGCCGCGCGGCTTCCCATTCGCGGTCAATGGCGAATCGCTTGCCCTTGCACTGTGCGAGCAAGTCCGCCAGGCGATAGCGAGGCCGGACCGTGGGCGCGACCACGAGGCGCCCCGACTCGATGGCGATGCTTACCCGGTCGCCCACGCCCAGCCCAACCGTTTCCAGCAGCTTCTTCGGGATGGTGAGCGCCACGCTGCCGCCGAGCGCCCGCAGGGTTGCATTGCTCATGTCATGTTCTCCAGTAACGGGACACAAAAAATTATAGCACGCTGTTAAACGAAAGTTATACTGGCAGGACTGCGCCCGGCGAGCCAAGATGCCCTACGAGACCTCAGAGGGAACCGAGGGGATAGATCACTAACGAGCGCGTGGCTCGTGGTACGTGGTACGTGGCTCGTGACTCGCCTTCGGCATCGGATTTGATCCGGAGAACAGGAAGCGGATGAGGTGTGGTAGCGGGGTAAGACGGCCAATATCGTCAAAGCCCGATACTATCTATAACGTGAAGATATGGGGTGCAGAACTGCGTATCCGGTCGTGTGTGGGAGGAAAACTGACGGAGGTGGAAAATACCCTTGGCAAGGTGAAAGCGACCGCGGAAGCGGATAAACTAGGCTTTCCGTCAAACGGGTTAACGAAGGGCCCTATGGGAATTGCCGAGAAAATCTACCAGGTTGTAAAGGATCTGCCTGATCTCCAGGCAGCCGAGATTCTTGGTTTTGCCGAGAACGTGAAGGCGCGCAGCGCGACGGTTGTCCCCGCGCAACGCCGCGTGGATCTCACGCTGTTCCGACGGCATCGTGGCCGGCACAACGGAACCAGGATCAACCGAGACGAGTTATACGACCGTGCCGGTCTTCGTTGACACGAATATCGTCGTCTACGCGTTCGGCCAGGATGCTGCAAAGGTCGAGAGGGCGGAAGCCATTCTCGAAGCTCAGCCGACCATCAGCGTCCAGGTCATCAGCGAGTTTCTAAACGTCTGCCGCGTCAAGCTTGGGCTGGACACCGCGACGCGCCATCAACTGGCTAACGAACTCCTCGCAGGTTGCAATGTCGTGGCATTGGACTCGAGCGTGGTGGCGAGGGCGATGGAAATCGAAGAACAGGCGGGTGTTGCCTATTGGGATGCGCTGATCGTTGCTGCGGCACTGCTGTCCGCGTGTGACACGCTTTACTCCGAGGATTTCCAGCACGGACGCGTCTTCGAAGAGCGACTTACTGTCGTGAATCCCTTTGCCTCATAGCCGAAGGTGATTCGGAGCAACCGAGAGTAAAGAGGGTCAGTGCAACTTTTTCATCAGCCGAAATACAGGGGAAGAAGGTAACTTTTTCAACAGCCGAAAGGCTCGCCTTGTGGCATAACCGAGCGCGCGGGTCGTCGGTCGTCCCCCTCAAGGGTACCCCTCAAGGGGGTATTGAAAAGAAGGGATTGAAAGGAATGGTACGTAGTTCGTGGCCTAAAGGCGGTGACTGGTGATTAGTGATTGGTAGCTCGCGGAACGTCGGGTCCGGCTCGCGAATGCTAATTCCTGGGTCGAAGTCGGTACTGCGTGACTCGCTGATCTCGCGAGAGCCACGCCGCGGCGGACGCGGTCGATGCCTTTCAGCTTGCGGGTGACGCCTCTGCCCTTGCGGCTACGGTGCGGGTGTGCTATCGTCCTACGGACTCGTAGTACAGATAGGGATTCCCGATGCCGACGTCCGCCAGACTGAGTCGCGAGCTGGAGTCTCGCCTTGCCGCGTATTGCGCACAGCATGGCGTTTCGAAGACCGAGGTGATCGAGCGCGGTCTGGAGCTGCTGCTCGAGCTCGACGACGAAACGGGAAAACATCCGGCCTTCGTCGCCTACCAGCGCATCGCGGCCCGGCTGCGACCGGAGCCCAAGCGCCGCCGCAGCCCAAGCTCCAGCGATGCCATGCGGCGCGCGCTGCGTGCGAAATATTCTGGTTGACACGGGCGCGATCGTCGCGCTGATCCGGGAGCGCGATTCCGCGCATGAACGCGTCGTTGCGCTGTTTGCGTCGCTTCGCGGCACGGACCAGTTGATCACCACCTGGCCGGTCGTCACCGAATGTGCGTTCGTGCTCGAGCTCCACCGCACGGCGTTTTTCGACTGGCTCCTTGAATCCCGTGTCGAGGTGGTGGACTTCGATCTGCAAGCGGTGCGCTCGATGCTGGAATGGATGAAGGGGTATCGCGACCGGCAGATCGACTTCGCCGACGCGACCCTCGTTTGGCTGGCCGCCGCGAGGAACACCGATCTCATCGTGACTACGGACTACCGGGACTTCCGGACTTACCGGTTGCCGAATCGGCGAGCGTTTCATCTCCTGCTGCCCGAGGCGTGAATCCGTGCTTGTTGTTATGACCGTCGATAGCTGAGGCGCGGCAGGCGCCGGTGTCACTGTATTTTCAAGGTAGTTTGGATCGGTTAATTCGTTTTTGTTCTGAGACACGGCGGACGTAAGGAAGGCCGGTACTCCTCTGGTAAGGTGGGAAGTTCTCAAGCTCTCCACAACCATAACGAGACCAGCCTATGTTTCGCATTGTATCTGCCGTCACGTCCCTCGAACAGCATGGCGTCGCCGTCGCGCGAAGCTGGTTCCGATTGGAAAGCCGCGCGCGCTCAAGTTCGGTGTGTTGAAGGGGAAGATACGCGTGCCGGACGATTTCAACGCGCCGCTGCCTGATAATGTCCTCGCGCTGTTCGAGGGGCGGCGCGCGAAATGAGGCTGCTGCTCGACACGCACATTTTTCTCTGGACGCTCGACGATTCGCCCAAGCTCTCGCGCGAGGCGCGGGAAATCATGAATACACCGGGGGCGGAATGTCATGTCTCGGCGGTCAGCTTCTGGGAGATCGCGATCAGGGCCGTCCTGCGGCGCGATGAATTTCGCGTCGATGTCGCGCGGCTCGTCAAGGCCGCTGAGACGACGGGCTTGAAACTCTTGTCCTTTTCACCGGAGCATGCGATTCGGGTTTCAACGCTTCCCGGTCATCATGCCGATCCGTTCGATCGGGCGCTGGTGGCGCAGGCAATGACCGAGCCATTGACATTACTGACTGGCGATGCCGCGCTTGTGCCCTATGGTGACTTTGTGACTGTTGTCTGACGCTGACAGGGGACAGATCACTAACCCCGAGGCAATGCGTTGGCCATATCCTGCCCTGGACGCCGGATCAATTCCGGGGCAGATCTTGATCCGAGGAACAGAAGGCGCAGGGTGCGCACCGCGCATCGACGGGTGGGGGGCAATACCCACCGCGCCGGACCGGCACCGAGACTGTATTTGGGACTGGTTGCCCGGTTCCTGCCATAGAGCGGATGCAACGCGGGCGCCTGCGGTAGGAGTCTGGCTGGAGGTTTTCTGACGCGCCTGAAAACGAGCTATACTGAATTCATGTCCCTTTGGAAGAGGTGAGTTATGAACGAACTGCAACTTTTGAAGCGGATTACTGTGAATCCAGGGATTTTCGGCGGCAAGCCGATTATTCGAGGCCGACGGTGGCGGTTGAGCACGTCTTGGGCATGCTGGCGGCAGGCGATAGCGTGGATGACCTGCTCAAGGCATATCCGTGGCTTGAGCGCGAGGATGTGCTGGCATGTCTTGCGTATGCGCGCCGTATTGTCGGCCGCGAGCGAGTCGAACCGCTTGCAATAGATGAGCCGGTTTGAAGCTTTTGCTCGACAGTTGCATATCCGCGTGACGGTGTGGATCTCGACACGCTCCTCAACAAGGCGGACGCGACGATGTATCGGGTGAAACGGCAGGGCCGCGGCGAGTTCCTGTTTCATACGGACGAGCCGGATACGCGCGCCGTCCCGCAGCCCACCATGCGCAAGCGCGCACCCACCTAGACGCCTCCGCCGCCGGCGGTGAATTCGCGTGCCGATCGGGATCGCCGTCTCGGGAACAGAGTATCCATGCCGCTTGCCGAGATTCTCGTGCCAGGGCGCGCGCTGCCGCACCATGTACACGCCGGTAAGGAGATCGAGATAGCGCCGCGCCGTCATCTGGTCCAGATTATCTGCCGATGACTTCGAGGAACTTTCTTGCGCTCACAATTGCGGTTCTGCCGTGTCTTTTCAGCGAGAGCAATCCGCTTTTGTCGCCGGTCACCAGGAAGTCGGCACGTGTGACTTCGGCAAGCGCCAGTAGAAAATTGTCCTCCGGATCTGGCGAGACCGTGACAGCGGGCAGGGGATCGCCCGCAACGGCGAGGCGCCGCAGATCGTTGATCATGCGCCCGACTTCTGCCGCTCGCAGCCGATCCCGAAAAAACTGGCGGCGGGAGACTCGATTGATTTCCTCCAACTGGCGCTCACACGAAGCCAGCTCAAACTGTCCGTGACGCCACGCGGTGAAAATCCGGTCGGGGGAAGTGCCTCGTACCAGCAGTGAGGATAGCAGGATGTTCGTGTCGAGGACGACGCGCACTCAACCACGCCTTGGGCGCTTCGGTTTGGCGTGAAGTTCCGCGTGCATTTCGGCGCGCACCGCGCGGACTGCTTCGCTGATGATGGACTCCATCTGCCCGGAACCCACGTCCTGGTTACGGTCCTTGAAGCGTTGAACGGTGCGCTCCAGTACGCGCCAGCGCACTGCCTCCTCCACGAATTTGGAAAGGTCGCCCTTCTTCATGCCTTGCGCACCGAGGAAGCTGCGCAGCGACAGATCAGTGTCGCGCGACACCTTAATGGTCCAACGGATTGCTTCGGGCATTTGTCCTCCAGCGCGTATAGGCGTTTATGCGCCTATTGTACTCGTTTCACGGATACGGTGCGTGGTCCGGGTTCTCCGTCTCGGAAACAGCGAATCCATGCCGCCGCCGGCGAGCGCGGCGAGGGGCACGACGGTAACCTGGTCCGAAAGCTTGTACCGCTGCGTGCCGGGGTACAGCACCGCCAGATGCTCCAGCTTCAGGTCTTCCAGCGCGATGCGCATCGAGCGTGTAATCACGGGCGCGTCCGCGTGCCTGGCCTCGACGCCGAGCCGGGCGAGGCTCGCCGGGTCTTCGAGGTCGAAGTAATTGGCGGTGCCGCCCCGCGCGATCGCCTGCGCGAGGGTGGTCTTGCCGCACTGCTACCATGAAAATCGATCGATAACGACTCGAATTTCATGGATGGAGCAGGCGACTCGCAAGGCAAGGGCACTACTGCGCCGGCGTTACGGTCACTTGCAGCATCGGGGTCGCGTTCTATCCGCGCGACGGCGTGGATCTCGACACGCTCCTCAACAAGGCGGATGCGACGCCGGGCACCGGCTACTTCGGCGTTTCCGGACCTTCGATGCCGGCGAGTTGTTGCCAGAGCTGCCGCGGCGAGCGGATGGGGGTCTTTTCGAGCGAGCCGAGATCAAGCAGCGTTTTGTCGCCGGTAACAATAACCTCAGCCTTCCCGCTGATGGCGCACGCAAGAATCTCGGCGTCAGCGGCATCCTCAATAGCGGGAGTCGGGAAGCTCCCGGAGACAACCAGCTCGCCTTCGGTTCGCAGCAGGCTGAGATACTCTCTGATTGAGGTCATGGCGCCCGTGATCAGACCGATGGCGCGATGGGCCGTGTCGATCATCTACTGCGCCGGCGCTACGGTTGGCGTGGCGGCGGACGGCGGGGTGAGCAGGCAGCGCACACGCACGGTCGTGGCGGCGCCGCGGGAGGCGATCTCGGTGTTCTCGATGTTCCTGGTGCCGGATACGGTTTGCGCTCAATGCCCGTGGCACCATCAAGCCTGACTAGTCAAGCGGGATGTCATCATGGACCGAGTCGGAATCTATCAGGCTAAAGCGCGGCTTTCCGCGCTGATCGAGCGGGTCGAGCGCGGCGAGGAAGTGACCATCACCAAGAACAGGAAGCCCGTTGCGCGCAGCCGGCTTCGGGCGTACCATTCCATACCTGACTAGCTGGTTAGATGAGGACTTGCATAATGGAACGCATCGGGATTTACGACGCCAAGGTCAAGCTCTCGCAGCTCATTGAGGCAGTCGAGGCCGGGGGCGAAGTCGTGATCACGAAGCGCGGCAAGCCGGTCGCCAGGCTGGTGCCGCCCGAGGCGCCGCGCAGGAAGGCGCCCGCTCGCGCGGCAAAGCGCATCCGCGCGCTGTGTGACCGTCTCAATATCCGGGGCGTACGGATTCGCGAATTGATCGACGAGGGCCGTGACTGATGGCTTGGGTGGCGGACAACTCGGTGATCGTGGCGTGGTTCGTGAAGAGCCAGGCAAACACGTACACATGGGGTCTTCTCGATCGCGCTGCCGGGGCGAAGCCATACATGTGCCGTTGCTGTGGCGTCAGGAGTTCGTCAACGCGATGGTGGTGCTCGAACGGCGGAAACGCATCAAGACCGCCGACGCCACGGAGGCCTTTCGGAGTCTCGCGGATATGAATCTGGTCACTGACCGGGAGCTGGTCGATTTGCCGGAACTTGCTGCGCTTGCGCGGCGCTTTGGGCTGAGTGCCTACGATGCCACCTACCTTGAACTCGCAATGCGGCT
This sequence comes from Betaproteobacteria bacterium RIFCSPLOWO2_02_64_14, assembly GCA_001770325.1. Classification (GTDB taxonomy): domain Bacteria; phylum Pseudomonadota; class Gammaproteobacteria; order Burkholderiales; family SG8-41; genus DSOT01. The sequence continues at coordinate 16,736 of MEQT01000125.1, read as the reverse complement.
GCGCCTTCCTGTGGCCTGCCGGGACGGGCCGCTCCGCGCCGCGCTGCCCAAGGCCGGCGTTGCGTTGGCCTGAGTCTCTCGTGGCGTATCCTGCTCGCTGCGTGACTTGATCGCTTGAAGTTATTGCTGCGCCGGCGCAGCGGCAGATGTGACGGCGGCTGCCGCAGGTGTTCGCAGGGAGCGCACGCGCACGGTCGAGGCGGCGCCGCGGGCGGGACGTTATTCGCTTCGAGGAAGCCTCGGACGACGTCGCCGTGGATTGCGAAGTGAATCGCAGGGTGGGGCTTGCCCACCACACGGAATCCGGCGCGCGATGCGCACCCTGCGACTCGCGATCGGAATCGGGCCGCTCGATTGCGAAGCCGACGTGACGTGCCTCGCCAACGCGCTCCAGGGTGCCCACGGCATGGACCGTGAACCTCAATCGCTCTCATGGATCGGGCCTGACGGACAAGCGGGGAAGCGAGAACGGGCAATTGACCCTCTCGCTCCCGAAATGTATGATGCATGTCCTACATCAGCCTAGGTGGTGACCATCATGAAGGTGCTCTCGGTGCGGCTCAACGATCGCGAGGCGGCGGCGCTCGAGGCGGTGTGCGAGCGCACCGGGCTGACTCCCTCCAAAGCGGTCAAGCTCGGGATCGCCGAGATCGCCGGCAAGGCGCGCGCTGGTAAGACGCTGGGCGCGATCGCGCGCGAGCTCGACCTTGTCGGCTGCTTCGACGGCCCCCCGGACCTGGGTGCGCGGCACGATCACTATCTCAGGCTCGCGTTGAAAGGCCGGCGTGCAAAGAGTCATCGTTGACACCGGGCCGATCGTGGCGGTCTTGAACCGGCGCGACCATGCGCACGGTAAAGCGATGGCGTTCTTCGACGACTTCACCGGCGTCGCCTTCACTACCTGGGCGGTGGTCACCGAGAGCTGGCACCTGCTGCCGGTGCACCGGCGCGACCGGCTGCTCACCTGGCTAAAGCTGGGCGGGGTGAGAATCGCGCATGTCGCGGAGGACGATCTCGAACGCGTGCACGAGCTGGTTCGGCGCTATCGCGACCGGCCGATGGCGCTCGCCGACGCCACCTTGATCTGGCTTGCTGAGCGCGAGCGCTTCACCGATATCGTGACGCTGGACAGCGGCTTTGACAGCTACCGCACCGCCTCCGGGGCGCGCTTCACGAATCACCTGGCCTGAACGGAACGCTACGACGTAGATCCGAGAGGCTCTTCGTCAAGCCCGGGATAGGCGCCAGCACAGCGTTCGCCGGCAGGCGCTTCTCGCGCGTCTGCTGCGATATCGAGTTGGGTGCGAATCTACCCGCATGTCAAAATCATCTCATGCAGTGGTCACAGACCATCGCTCGGCGCGAGCCGACAGCAGTTGAGTGTACTCCGGCCAATCGTGCAACATGGCGGGATCGAAGTCGGCTCCGTTCGGCCAGACGAGAGTGTGAACCTCGGGGTCGATCCGCACTCGGTTGAACACTGATAAGTCACGCAATGGCCCGTACAATTCTCCTGCCAGCACCGGCTGAAAATTGATGACCTGCTCGGTATTGTCATCGAAGCGGACCCGCAGAGTGTAAGCATCTTGGGAAGCGCTCACGGAGCCGTTGTCTCAGCCGCTCAACGCGCGTGCCCAGGATTGCGGAAATCTCGTCCTTGAAGCGCTGGTTACCGAGCGCGAAGCCGCCATTTGCCGCGCTTCGGATTTCTTTCAGATCTTCTTCGCCCAGTTCGAATTGAATCAAGCGCCGGTATGCCGCAGCCCGCTGCTCGGGTGCCATGTATCGAGGATCGCGGTGATCATAGCGGGAACGGTCAACCTCACCGATCGGCCGGTGGGCCGGCGCAGCATCGCGGGCCTGGGCCTCACGCGCCAGATCGAGGATTTTTCACCGTTGCCCGCGGTTATTGTTGGGATGCGCTGCGCTTATCCCAACCTACGAAACTGCCGACATCCCGCGATGACATTCCGCACAGCGCGTAGGTTGGCGGTGAGCAACGCGAACCCCAACACCTTCCGTGCGTCGCGATGAGCGAATTGCGGTCGATCGTGCGGAACGGCGACACCGGCCTCATTCCGGGGGAGGTGCATTTCGACGAGCAGTTCAACGCGACGAGCGTGCGCGCCGCGCTCGCCAGGGGGCATCCGCTGGTGCATATCGCGAGCCACTTCGTGTTCCGGCCGGGCAACGAGGCGAGTTCGTTTCTCTTGCTGGGCAACGGGGACAAGCTCACGCTGAGCCGTATCCGGCAGGACAAGTTCGATTTCAGCCGCGTGGATCTGGTCACGCTCTCGGCGTGCGAGACGGGAGTGGGGGGCGGGCGCGACTCGAAGGGTGAGGAGGTCGAGGGCCTCGGTGCGGTGGTCCAGAAACAGGGCGAGAAGGGGGTGATCGCGACGCTGTGGCCGGCGGCGGACGAGAGTACCGGCCTGCTGATGCAGCAGTTCTACCGGCTGCGCGATGCGAACCGTCTGAGCAAGGCTGGGGCGCTCCTTCGCGCCCGCCTTCTATTGGGCGCCGTTCATGCTGATGGGAAACTGGCTATGACGTGCTTCGCGACCTTCAGGGCGTCGAGCCTGGAGACCACTAAACCAGAAGATGCGGATGCTTTATTCGCTGGACGCACGAATGGTCGAGGCCGCACGAGTGCTTGGTATCCGCGCGACTGACGAACTGAAGCGGCCCAGGGGATGATGAGGCTGGGGTGCCGCAGGCGCCGGCGGAGTTCGTGCGCCGCTTGTGATCACGCCAGCGGCCGAATTCTGTTCAATGCACTATTGCTGTGCCGGCGCCGCGGCTGGCGCAGTGGGAGGGGTGCGCAGGCATCGGACGCGCACGGTCGAGGCGGCGCCGCGGGAGGCGATCTCGGTGTTTTCCAGGCGCGCGGAGTCGCCGGCAGCAGTGAAGATGACGTTGTTCGCTTCGAGGAAGGTGCGCACGACGTCGCCGCGGATCGCGAAGTTGACGTTTTGCGGCAGGTCGCCCATGCGCTGGGCGATCTTCAGCGCGTCGAGCTTGGACACCACCACGCCGATCACGTTGCCCGACTGGTCGAACACCGGCCCGCCGCTGTTGCCGCGCTGGATCGGCACCGAGATCTGCATCTGGGACTGGTTGCCGCGGATGCCGACCGTGGAACTCACGTGGCCGAAACCCACGGTGGGTCGCGTGCCGAGCACGTTCACCAGCGGAAAGCCGACGACGATGACGGCCTCGCCGAGCCGTGGCGCGGCGTCGTTGCGGATCGGTGCAATCGCGGCGAAGCGTTCTTCGACGAGCAGCAGCGCCAGATCCTTGGTGCGGTCCACCGCATGCAGGCTCGCCTTCAACCGGCGGTTGGTGTCGTCGATCACCTCGTAGGTGCTGCACTGGTTTACGACGTGCTGGTTGGTGAGCACGTGGCCGTTGCGGCTCACGATGATGCCCGAGCCGCTGGACGCCCGCGGCAGGGGCTTGGCGGCCGGCGGCGCCGGCTTGCCTTCCGCGAGTTCGCCTTTGCCGGTCTGCGCCAGATGCTCGCACGCGAGCCGCATCGCTTCCGCCAAGTCGCCGCCGGCCTCAGGCGCGGTGAACTCCGAGCGCCGGATGGTCTTGTTCACGACCACATGGGTGAGCTTGCGATCTTCGCCATAGAATTGCGACACGGCGAGCGCGGTCGTTCGCTGCTTGCAATCGGTGACGTAGATGAAGCGCGCGGTGTTGTACTCCTTGCCCGATTCGTGTTGCTGGGCGCTGGCGTAGGCGTGATGGAGGGTAAAGCGGCCGAAGCCGCGCATTGTCCCAACCGAGGCGAGATCCACCCGCGCCCGGTACTCGTCCGGCGAGGGCAGCGGGCGCCAGTCGGCCGCCCAGGATGCGGAGGCGAACAACAACAGAGACAAAACGGCGATGCGCATGGAGGTTCCGGGTCAAGGTGGCCGGGCATTCACGGCTATTCTAATGACAATCGTGACGTGAGGTGCGTTCCGCGACACGCTGCGTGAATGAGACGACGACTCGACGTTTCTGGCCAACCTGCGGCGCGTCGTGGTAGTGTCGGCTGCGTCTCAATAAACCTCGCGCCCGGAATACGCCTGCCGCCATGAATGCCGCTCAGCTCGAACCGGGACTCACGGGCGTTGCCGAAATCCTGGTGGGGACCCGGGACACCGCGCCGCACGTCGGAAGCGGCAAGATCAAGGTGCTCGCGACGCCGGTCATGGTGAGCCTGATGGAGGAGGCCGCGTTGAACGCGGTCGAGGGGCTCCTGCCCGAGGGTCACCAGACCGTCGGCATCCGGCTCGACATCACCCACACCGCGGCGACCCCGGTAGGGATGTGGGTGACGGCGCGCGCGGAGCTCACCAAGATCGAGGGGCGGCGGCTCACGTTCCACGTGTCGGCGAAAGACGAGAAGGAATTGATCGGCGAGGGCGTGCACGAGCGCATCATCGTCAATGTCGCGCGTTTCGACGAGCGGACGCAGCAGAAGGCGCGGAAGACGTAGCGGGCGGGGGTCTTATCTTGCGTGCTTCGCGTTGGGGTTCGCGTCGCTCACCCCAACCTACGGATTGCGGGATGGGGAGTTGTCGATGTGCTGGATCGAGTCGCGGCGTTCGACGACCGTGAACTCGCCATCGAGGTCCGCCTGTTCGCGCGCGCGGCGCAGTTTGCGCGAGATCCACCACAGGCGTCCGATGACCGCCAGCCCCACGATCACGCCCGCGACGAGCGCCACGGTCAGGAAGAAGAACGCGAGCACCAGCAGCGTCAGGCCGATCACGGCGACTGCGAGCTTCCCAAGCCAGGTCGTGGGGCGGGTGCTGAGCAAAAGTACGCGCGGATTCGGTTCGCGGGCCATTGTGTTTAGACGGGTGGTGCGGCTCGTGCTAAGACCGCCGCGCCGAGCATGAGTTCAGATCCGTGTTGGGGTTCGCGTCGCTCACCCCCAACCTACGTATTGCGTCCCTCACCTTCGATCCCTCTCCCGGGGAGAGGGAAGTCAACGCAGGGTAGCCATTGTCCACCGATCAGCGGCGCGCGGTGCGCACCCTTCGCCAACTTTTGTCATCGCGATGAGTGGGCGACGCGGCGATCGCGCGGCTGGCCGCGGTTGCGTTGCCTGCAACGAGATCGCCGCGCTTCGCTCGCAATGACATCACTCCGATGCATCCCGCCGATCCTCGGCGGAGAGTCAATTGTCAGGATTGAAGCTCGTGATGATGACGCCGCCCGATTTCTCGTCGGGCTCGACCGAGAGCAGCTTGCGCGCCGCGGCTTCGTCGAGCAGCTTGCTGAACGAACGGAACCCGTAGTAGGACTCGTTGAAGCCGGGCTTGCGGCGCTTCAACGCCTGCTTCACCATCGAGCCCCAGATTTTCTCTCCGGTGCCGCGCTCGGAAAAGAGCGCCTCCACCGTTTCCAGCACGAGATCGAGCGCTTCCTGCTTCTTCGCATCCGCGTCCGGCGGCGGCGGCGCCTTGGCAGCCTCACCGGCGCTTGCGGGCGCGGCGGGTTTCTTCCTGACCTGCTTCTTCGCCTTGTCGCGCACGAGATCGTCGTAGAAGATGAACTCGTCGCAGTTGGAGACGAGGAGATCGGAGGAGGACTGCTTCACGCCCACCCCGATCACGGTCTTGTTGTTCTCGCGCAGCTTGCTCACCAGGGGCGAAAAATCGGAGTCGCCGCTGATGATGACAAAGGTATCCACGTGCGACTTGGTGTAGCACAGGTCCAGCGCGTCGACCACCATGCGGATGTCGGCGGAGTTTTTTCCCGACATGCGCACGTGCGGAATTTCGATCAGCTCGAAGGCGGCCTCGTGCATCGCGCCCTTGAACTCCTTGTAGCGCTCCCAGTCGCAGTAGGCTTTCTTGACCACGATGTCGCCCTTCAGCAGCAGGCGCTCGAGCACCCGGTTGATCTCGAACTTGGCGTACTTGGCGTCGCGCGCACCCAGTGCGATGTTCTCGAAATCGCAGAAGAGCGCCATATTCTGGGTGTCCTGTTGCGTGGTCATTGCCGGCTCCCATTAGAACGGTAATGGGTAACGGGTGATGGGTGATAGGTCACGGCCCGGCGTAGCCCTCGCAGAAAACACCCATCACTCATCACTCATTACCCTCTTGACCGGGGATTGTGACCTGCGAGGCGGGGTTTGTCGAATGTCGCAGCGGGGCCCGGTTCCGCGCCTTCGCCGGAACGGGTCGCCAAGCGCGGCGCATGGTTCTACAATTCGGGTGCAATGGAAGACGCTCTGTTCGTAAACCTGCGTAACCAGATGGTGGCGGAGATCGCCGCCGAGGCGGCGCTCACCGTCCAGTACACGGGCCGGGCGGCATTTGCGGAGCGGGTGATGCAGGCGATGGCGAAAGTGCCGCGGCACGAGTTCGTGCCGGCCGAACTCAAGGGCTATGGCTATCTCAACCGGCCGCTGCCCATAGGCTGCGACAAAACGGTGTCGCAGCCGTTCATCGTCGCGCTGATGACCGACCTGCTGGACCTCGCGCCCGGCGACACCGCGCTCGAAATCGGCTCCGGCGCCGGCTACCAGGCGGCGGTGCTGGCGGAACTCGTGCGCGAGGTGTACACGGTGGACATCATCGCCGAGCTTGCCCAGGGCGCGGAGAAACGCCTCCAGCAGCTCAAGTACGCCAACGTCACGGTGCGCGTGGCCAACGGCTACTACGGCTGGGTGGAGCGCGGGCCGTACGACAAGATCATGGTCACGGCCGCATGCGAGCTGGTGCCGCCGCCGCTGATCGCGCAATTGAAGCCCGGCGGGCGCATGATCATACCGACGGGCATTGCCGAGCGGCAGACGCTGACGCTGGTGGGGAAGTCGCCGGCGGGGAAGGTGAGCACGCAGGATCTGCTTCCGGTGCGGTTCTCGGAGCTGGAGGAACCGGAGGGCATGGCCGGCATGGCATGAGGCATCCACCACCCCGTCGCTTCGCGCCACCCTCCTCAACAAGGAGGGGAGTTCATTTTGATCCCGCGCACCAAGAGGAAGGTATCCGAGGGTGCGGACTTGTGTCGCGTCGTGAGTCCCGGCTATCATCAGAACCTATCATGACGCGCCAGGTGAAAACGATGGCGGTGCTGTTCGCGGACGTGAGCGACAGCACGGGCCTTTACCACAAGCTCGGCGACGCGACGGCGCGCAACATCATCAATGCCTGCCTCGGCGAAATTATCGGCCTGCTGCCGCGCTTCGACGGCCGCGCGATCAAGACCATCGGCGACGAGGTGCTGTGCGTGTTTCCCAATGCCGATCTCGCGGTGCTCGCCGCGAGCGAGATGCAGTCGCTCGTCAGCTCGAGCCAGCCCGGCGACTACCCGGTCATGGTCCACATCGGTCTGCACCACGGATCGGTGCTGGTCGAGGACGACGACGTGTTCGGCGACGCCGTGAACGCGGCGGCGTACCTGACCGCGGTGGCGATGCCGGAACAGATCCTCACCACGGAAGCGACCGAGAAATGCCTGTCGGCGGCGCTCAAGTCCTGCGTGCGGCCGGTGTTCCGCGTCATGCTCAAGGGCAGCATGCAGGAATCGACGGCGTACCAGGTCCTGTGGCGCAGCGACAACCTCGATCGGACCGATGTCAACCTGAATTCCAGGTCGCTCATGCCGGGCGATTTGGGAAGCCTGGTGCTGACGCTGGAAGACAGGCGCGCGCGCGTGGACCAGTGGCGCACCGCGATCACGATCGGGCGCGGAGCCGACTGCGACCTCATCGTGACCGACAAGTGCGCGTCGCGCCGGCACGTCACGGTGAAGCTCATGCGCACCAACTTCTACGTGATCGACCACAGCATCAACGGCACCTACGTGTCGCTCGAAAGCGGCGAGGAGGTGCACGTGCTGCGCGGCGAGCTGCTGCTCGAGGGCTCGGGCCAGATCACGCTCGGACGCCGCCGCGTCGAGCGCTCCCCGGAGGTCATCAAGTTCTCCCGTGACCGGCGCTCGATGTATCGTATCTAGCCCGGATCATTCACGAACCTCGATGGGCAGCCGACACACTGTCGGGGGTTATCATAGTGTTCATGAATAATGCAAGCTAGGTACTGGAACGGCGAGAGGCGCGAGACGCCCGGAGCGTGACGCTTCAGACATTCTCTTGGATGTCGTTCCCGCGCAGGCGGGAATCCACACGGTAGTGGACAAAGCCTATTACGTTTACATTCTTGCGAGTAAGCGCAACGGGACGCTGTACATTGGCGTAACGTCGGACATAGTCAGAAGGGTCGGGCAGCACCGAGAGCGGCTTATCGACGGGTTCACGCAGAGATACGACATCAAGCGGCTGGTCTGGTTTGAGACTCACGAAGACGTCAAGGCGGCGATTACGCGAGAAAAGCAACTCAAGAAGTGGAATCGTTCCTGGAAGATCAAGCTGATCCAGGCCGGGAATCCTGATTGGCGCGATCTCTACGATGAGCTTATCAAGTAGATGTATGTGGATTCCCGCCTCCGCGGGAATGACAGAGTGGTCGGTCGGCGCGCGTCGCCCTAGCCCGGATTATTCATGAACCTCGACGGATGGACGACACACTGTCGAGCATTTTCATAGTGTTCATGAATAATGCAGGCTAGCGATGGCCCCGACGAGCGTGTCGACAATCTCGCGCGGTGAGCGACGGCGCGCTTCCTCCGTAGGGCACATGGACAATGGCGGTGCCGGTGCGCAAGTTGGACAGTTCGCCCGAGAGATGCTGCGTGGTGCCGCTGCCGGCGAAGGAGAAATTCATCTTGCCCGGGCGCGGTCAGACAGGCGCGATCGATCACGAAGGCGGACGGTAGCGCGATGCGTCGTAGGCCGGATGCTGTGGCGGAGGCGGTGCCGGCGGCGGCTTGCGGCGTCGCGCCGCTAAGAGCCGCCCGAGCACGTAAGCGAGGCCGACCGGAAGGCCCCAGATCGCCAAGGCGGCCACGATCACCTCGCCTTGCGCGATCGACAGGTCGCGCCGGTAGTCGAGTTCGATCTGCTCGGCGCCGTCGCGGTTTTTCGCGCGCACGCGGAGCATCAACTGGCGATCGGTGAGCAGCCGCGAGGCGAAGTTGGTCCAGGTCTCCGGCGAGCCATGGTATTCGGGGTGCAGTTCCCACAGGCGGTTCGCCACGATCAACTGGGCACGGTGCTTGCGCGTGACCTCAATGGCCTTGTCGTATGCGATCTTGCCGACCGGTACGGCATAGACTGCGGCCGCAACCATCCACAGGTACAGCCACCATCGCGCCGGTACTTGATTTACCATTGCGGCCTGCTCATCGCTCGATTATGAAGCAATTCGACATCACCGCCATTCCGGGCGACGCAACCGGCCGCGCACCGATCGACTTCGAGCGGGAATTGCGGCAACAATGACCGGCGCACGCCAGGCGGTGAGCGGCTGGTGGTGGAGGAACCTCGGGCGCTGCCGGTGGCGAATCGCTGCGTTCGCGCTCGGGCTGTTGTGTTGGACGGCGCTCGCCGCTGCGCAAGAAACCGCCGCGATCGCTTCCGCGCATCCCCTGGCGACGGCGGCGGGGCGCGACATACTCAAACGAGGCGGCAACGCCTTTGACGCGGCGGCGGCCGTCGCGGCCGCGCTGGCGGTGGTGGAACCCTATTCCTCGGGACTGGGCGGCGGGGGCTTCTGGCTGCTGCATCGCGCCGCCGACGGCTTCCAGGTCATGGTGGATGGGCGCGAGACGGCGCCCGCCGATGCGAAGCTGGAGCATTACCTCGGCCCGGACGGCAAACCCGTCCGTGCCGCCACCACACAGGGTGGAAAGGCGGCGGCGATCCCCGGCACGCCGGCGGCGCTGGTCCACGTCGCGGAACGCTACGGGCGCCTGCCGCTCGCGGCAACACTGGCGCCGGCCATCGCGCTGGCGCAGGCCGGCTTTCCCGTCGATCAACGCTATGCACGCATCGCCCGGTTGCGCGAGCGCTTTCTGCAGGCGGGTGTCGGCACTGCCGCGATATTCCTGGATAACCAGCGGGCGCCCCTGCCGGGTTACCGGGTGCGGCAGCCGGAACTGGCGATGACGCTGCAGTCGCTGGCGCGCGAAGGCGCGGCGGGGTTTTATGCGGGACGCGTGGCGCGGGCGCTGGTCGAAGGCGTCAACGCGGCCGGGGGCGTGTGGCGGCCCGCCGATCTCGCGGACTACAAAGTGATCGAGCGCGAGCCGGTGCGCTTCGAATACCGCGGTGCGCGGATCACGTCCGCGGCGTTGCCTTCGGCAGGCGGCATCGCGCTCGCTCAATCCTTTGGCATGTTGAGCCGGTTCCGGCTGGACGACGTGGGTGGCGTCGAGACCGCCCATCTCGTGGTGGAGGCGTTGCGCCGGGCATTCCAGGATCGCGCGTTGCATCTCGGCGATGCCGATTTCGCGCAGGTGCCGCAGCAGCGGTTGCTGGACCCGCGCTACCTCGAGCGGCGGGCCGCAGGTATCGACCGCTCCAAGGCCGGGGGCAGCGACCTGCCCGCGGACGCCGATCCCCCGCGCGGAGAAAGCGCCAACACGACGCATTTCTCGGTGATCGACGCGGACGGCAATCGGGTGGCGGCGACACTCACCATCAACCTGCTGTTCGGCAGCGGCGTCGTCGCCCGCGGCACCGGCGTGCTGCTCAACAACGAGATGGACGACTTCTCGCTGCTCGACGATGTGCCCAATGCGTTCCGGCTGCGCGGCAGCGCGGCGAACGCCATCGCGCCGGGGAAGCGCCCCCTTTCCAGCATGACGCCTACTTTCGTGGAGGACGCGAGAGGCGTGCTGGTACTGGGAACGCCGGGAGGATCGCGCATCGTGAGCCAGGTGCTGCTCGCCGTGCTCGCATACGTGCACTCGCCGCGCCTCGATCTGGCGCAGATCGTGGGGCTGCCGCGCTACCATCATCAGTTCTGGCCGGATCGAATCGAGATCGAGCCGGGCGGGTTCGGCGACGCGTGGCGTGCTGCGCTGGCAGCGCGGGGGCACGCTCTGCGCATCGCGCCCCGCCAGTGGGGCAACATGCAGGCCGTGTTCAAGTCCCGTGACACCGGCCTCGCGCAGGCCGCGAGCGACCCGCGCGGCGCCGACGTCGCCTGGTACTGAGAAGCAATGGCCACAGAGAACACAGAGAACATCGTAGGTTGGGGTGAGCACCGCGAACCCCAACGCTGCCGAGCGCGATGTGATGACTGTTGGGATGCGCTTCGCTTATCCCAACCTACGGTTTGCTGTTATTGCGGTGAGCCGAAGCCGCGAGCGAAGCGTGGCGGGAAGCGAAGCAATCCCGTTGCTGGCAACGCAATCGCGCCCGCCGCGAGGTTGCTTCGTCGCGAAGGCTCGCTCCTCGCAACGACAGTCGCCGTGGCCACCATACACCATCGCATGCGGTGCGTGATGCGCACCCTACGATTCTTGTATCATTGCCGGCGATGAAGACGACATTTCTGGATTTCGAGCAGCCGATCGCGGAACTCGAGGTGAAGATCGAGGAACTGCGTTACGTGCAGGACGATTCCGCGCTCGACATCTCGGAGGAGATCGCGCGGCTGCAGAAGAAGAGCCAGGCGCTTACCAAGGAGGTCTACGGCAAGTTGAGCGCGTGGCAGATCGCGCAGGTCTCGCGGCATCCGCAGCGCCCCTACACGCTCGATTACGTCAACGGGCTTTTCACGGGGTTCGAGGAATTGCACGGCGATCGCGCCTTCGCGGACGACCCGGCGATCGTGGGCGGGCTCGCGCGCTTCGGCGAACAGTCGGCCGTGGTGATCGGCCACCAGAAGGGCCGCGACACCAAGGAGAAGATTTTCCGCAACTTCGGCATGCCGAAGCCCGAGGGCTATCGCAAGGTGCTGCGCTTGATGAAACTCGCGGAGAAGTTCGGCATTCCCGTGTTCACGTTCGTCGATACTCCGGGCGCCTATCCCGGCGTCGGCGCCGAGGAGCGCGGGCAGTCAGAGGCGATCGGACGCAACCTCTACACGATGGCGGAACTGCGCGTGCCGATCATCTGCACCGTGATCGGCGAGGGCGGTTCGGGCGGGGCGCTCGCGATCGCCGTGGGCGACGTCATGCTCATGCTGCAGTACGCGACCTTTTCCGTGATTTCGCCGGAAGGCTGCGCCTCGATCCTGTGGAAGAGCGCCGATTTCGCGGCGGAAGCGGCGGAGACCCTCGGCATCACGGCGACGCGATTGAAGGCGCTGGGACTCGTAGACAAGGTCGTGAACGAACCGCTGGGCGGCGCGCATCGCGATCACGACGCCATGCTGCAGAATCTGCGCAAGGCGCTCCAGGACACGTGGCGGCAGTTGCGCGACAAACCAGTCGACGATCTGGTGGCAGCGCGTTTTGACAGGCTGGTCGGCTATGGCAAATTCAAGGAGGTCGAGTCCGGGCGGTAAACGGGCCGGCCTCGTGCGCCTTGTCGAGGCTTGCCTCCGGGGCACGGTGCAACCCGGCGATCGCCTGCTCGTGGGACTGAGCGGCGGACTCGACTCGGTGGTTCTGCTCGATATTCTCGGCCGCATCGCGCGCCGCCGCCGCATCCGGCTCTCGGCCCTGCACGTCAATCACCAGTTGAGTCCCAATGCGCCCGCCTGGGAGCGTTTCTGCCGGCGCGCGTGCCGCGAGCGATCGATCCCCTTTCGCCGCGCGCGGGTCCGCGTTGCGCCGGGCGACAGCGTGGAGGCGTCAGCCCGGGCCGCCCGTTACGCCGCGTTGCTGGCCCAGCCGGCCGAATATGTCGCGCTGGCGCACCATCAGGACGACCAGGCGGAAACCGTGCTCCTGCAACTCCTGCGTGGAGCGGGAGTGCGGGGACTCGCGGCAATGCCAGAGGTCAGGATCGAGGATCGAGGATTGAGGATCGAGGGAAGAGCCGGGATCGAGGATCAAGGATCGAGGATCGAGAAGACGAACCGGTCGAAAACGTGGCGAAAATCCCATCTGCAGTCCTCAAGCCGCGCTCCTCACTCCTCAATCCTCACTCCTGTGATCTTGCGTCCCCTGCTCGATGTCCCTCGCGCCGCGATCGAGGCATACGCGCGGGAGCGCAAGCTCTCGTGGGTCGAGGATGAAAGCAACCGCGACACCCGCTTCGCGCGCAACTTCGTGCGCCACGAATTGCTGCCGGTGCTTGCCGGGCGTTTTCCGTCTTATCGTGAGACGCTCGCGCGCAGCGCGCGTCACCTGGGTGAGGCGGCGCGGCTTCTCGATGAACTTGCCGAGATCGACGCCGCGCAGGCATGCCGCGAGGGCGTGCTCGCGGCCGCCGTGCTGCGTGCATGCTCGCCCGCCCGCGCCAGGAACTTGTTGCGTTGGTTCCTGGGCCGGTGCGGCGTGGCGATGCCAAACACCGGGCGGCTGGACGAAACATTGCGACAGATTGTCGCGGCGAAGGAAGACGCGCGGGTCAAGGTGGACCTGGCGGGGCACGACCTCTATCGCTGGAAGGGCGGGCTCCATCTGGTGCCGAGGCGTGAGTCGGCAACGCCGTTCGTCCGCCCATGGCGCAACGAGCGCCGTCTGAGCCTGCCTGAACTCGGGGGCGTGCTGCGGATGGCGCGGGGAACGGGTCCGGGCATCGGTCTTGCAAAACTCAAAGAGCATGCGGTGGTCGTGCGCGCCCGCACCGGCGGCGAGCGGTTGCAGCCGGATTGCAGCCGGCCGCGCCGCACCTTGAAGAACCTCTTTCAGGAGCGCGGAGTTCCTCCCTGGGTGCGGGACCGGGTGCCGCTGCTCTTCTGCGGTGCTGACCTGGTCTGGGTGCCGGGCATCGGAGTCGACTGCGCCTATCGGGCCGCCCCGCGCGAACCTTCGCTCAAGCCCGCCTGGTTGCCGGGGGCGCCCTAGCGAGACTGCCGGGCGAGTGCTCGGAGCATCCCCGGACGTGCCCGAAGTCCCTTTATTTCAAAGCCTTACCGTGGTATCCTCACGGCCTCTTTGAGTGAACCATCAGGGACGGAGCGGTTTCATGGGGGTAGAACGAACGTTGTCGATCATCAAGCCGGACGCAGTGGCGAAGAACGTGATCGGGCAGATACTGTCGCGTTTCGAGCAGGCAGGGCTCAGGATCATCGCCGCGCGCATGATGTTTCTGTCGCGCGTGCAGGCCGAAGGCTTTTATGCAGTGCACAAGGAACGGCCGTTTTTCAGGGATCTGGTGGATTTCATGACCTCCGGCCCGGTCGTCGTACAGGTGCTGGAAGGCGATGCCGCGATCCAGAAAAACCGCGATCTGATGGGGGCGACCGACCCCCGAAAGGCCGCCAAGGGCACTATTCGGGGCGATTTCGCTCAAAGCATCGATGCCAACGCGGTGCACGGTTCGGACTCACCGCAAAGCGCGCTGACCGAAATCGCATACTTCTTTCCTGCGCTGGACATTTTTTCGCGCTGATCGCTTGTCAGCATGACTCTTAACCTCCTCGGCTACAGCCTCAACCAGCTCCAGGCGTACTGCGCCGGAATCGGCGAGAAGCCGTTCCGCGCGCGACAGCTCCTGCGCTGGATCCATCAGGTGGGGGCGAGCGATTTCAGCGCCATGACGGACATGTCGAAGCCGCTGCGCGAGCGCCTCGCGCGCGAGGCGGCAATTGCGGCCCCGCCGGTACTCGCGGATACCGTCGCTCCCGACGGCACGCGCAAATGGCTGCTGGATGTGGGCACCGGCAACGCGATCGAGACGGTATTTATCCCTGAGGGCGACCGCGAAGGGTGGAACAGGGGCCCCGCTTGCGGGGATGTGACCCCGAAGCGGGATGCGGGTGCCTCGGGTGAGGTCGCCGGCATCCTCTCCGCTGGCCGATCCCCCATAAAGGGCCCCTCGTCCCGCGCTCCGAGGCGCCGTCGCGGCACCCTGTGCATATCCTCGCAGGCGGGATGCGCGCTGGAATGTACGTTCTGTTCCACCGGCCGGCAGGGGTTCAACCGCAACCTCACGACCGCAGAGATCGTCGGCCAGCTCTGGCTGGCAAAGCGGGCGCTCGGCGGCGGCACGCGGCGGGCGATCACCAACGTCGTGATGATGGGCATGGGCGAGCCGCTCGCCAACTTCGACCATGTCGTGGCGGCACTGGAACTGATGCTGGACGATTCGGCCTACGGGTTGTCGCGGCGGCGCGTGACCGTATCCACGGCGGGACTGGTGCCCGCGATCGACCGCCTCCGCGATGCTTGTCCGGTCGCGCTGGCGGTGTCGCTGCACGCGCCCGACGATGCGTTGCGCGACGAACTCGTCCCGCTCAACCGCAAGTATCCGATCCGCGAACTGCTCGCCGCCTGCACGCGCTACGTGGAGAAGGCGCCGCGTGCGTACATCATGTTCGAGTACGTGTTGCTGGCGGGCGTCAACGACAGCGAAGCCCAGGCGCGCGCGCTGGCGCGGCTCGTGCGCCATATTCCGTGCAAGATCAACCTGATTCCATTCAATCCGTTCCCCGGCACGGCCTACACGCGCTCGGCGCCGGACACGGTCGTGCGTTTCAGCGAAGTCCTGTTCGCGGCAGGCTATACCGTGACGGTGCGGCGAACGCGGGGCGACGGCATCGATGCGGCGTGCGGCCAGCTTGCCGGCCGCGTTCAGGACAGAACCCGGCGCGCCGAGCGCCGGAGCACGGCGCGCCCCGCACGAGGCACGATGCTCGAGGCGGCGCGATGAGGGCTATCTACCCGCTACTGCTGCTCGGCATGGTGTTTGCTTCCGGCTGCGCGGTGCAGCCGGAGGCGCAGGAAGCACTCAAGCCGGCGGCGGATACCACCGGTTCAGAAACCGGTGAACGCACGCGCGCGCGCCTGCGCACCGAACTCGCCGCGGGCTATTTCGAGCGCGGCAACGTGAACGTGGCGCTGGAGGAAGTGAATCTCGCGTTGCGCGCCGACCCGAGCTACAGCCCTGCATATAACGTCGCGGCCGTGATCTACGCGTCATTGAAGGAAGACCGCCTCGCCGAGCAGAACTTCACGCAGGCCCTGAGCCTCAATCCGCGGGACTCGGATGCGAGCCACAATTACGGCGGGTTTCTGTGCCAGCGCAAGCGCGAACCGGAAGGCATCAAGCAGTTCATGGCCGCGGTGCGCAATCCGTTGTACCAGACCCCGGAGCGCAGTTACGTGAACGCCGGCTTGTGCGCGCGCGCCATTGGCGATCTCGCCGGCGCCGAGGATTACCTGCGCCAGGCGCTGAAGGTGCGCGTCAACTACCCGCCGGCCCTGTTCCATCTCGCTGACATCGCGTTCACGCGGAGCGACTACAAGGCGGCACGGAGTTACCTGGGCACCCTGACCCGCCTCGTCGCGCCTTCGCCCGATGTGCTGTGGCTGGGCCTGCGCGTCGAGCGCAAGCTCGGCGACCGCAGCTCGGAGGACAGTTACGCGCTGCAACTGCGCAACAAGTTTCCGGATTCCGCGGAAACCCGTGCGTTGCTCGCCGGCCAGTACGAATGACGGACAGTGAGAACTCGGGCGCGCGCGAGAATCCCACGGCGCCCGGAGTGGCCTTGCGGGCCGCGCGCACCGCGCAGCACCTTGGCATTGGTGAGGTGGCGCGGCAGTTGCGGCTGTCGGTCGCGCAGGTGGAGGCATTGGAGGCGAGCGCGTTCGAACGGCTTCCGGGGCCGGTGTTCGTCCGCGGCTTCATCCGCAACTACGCGCGCCTGCTCAAGCTGGACCCGGAGCCGTTGCTGCGCGACCTCGCGCCGGCGGCCGCCCCGGAGCGGGAACTGCACGCAGCAGGAGTGGTTCGCGGCGAGCCCCTCCCCGCGGGGAGGAGG
>MEQT01000124.1 GCA_001770325.1 Betaproteobacteria bacterium RIFCSPLOWO2_02_64_14 | reverse complement strand
CATGGGCACCGCCGTCCGACAGCCCGACGATCGCGTTCGGATGGGTGAGGATTTCCTTCATCGCCTCGTTGTCGACGTTGATCTCCGACTGCATGAACTCGGTTTCCAGCTTCTCTTCGACGACGAGGTCGAGGAAGGCGTCGATGATGCCTTTGCCCTGCTCTTGTGCAAGCTGGCCGATGGTCTTGCCTTTGAGCCCTTTGTTCTTCTCCAGCGCGGGCTTTTCGACCCACATGTAGTCCCACCACTTCATGGAATAACCGGCGGCCGGAAGCTTGGTGCCCTTGTGCTCGATCACCTCCTCATGGAGCTTGCGCCGGATCGCGGGATCGCTGTAGGCGCGCAGCTTCTCTTCGTCGGAGGCGAGCAGGATCGGATGCCAAGTCGGCGTGCCGCGGAAGACCTGGCAGTTCTTCATCGTGAAGTGTTGCGTGGTCCGGTTCGGGCTGCACAGCGGGAAGGCGCGTATGCCGGCCTTCGAGGTTTCCTCGAGGCGCGCCATGTGCTTCTTCCACGCGCCGGGATCGCGCATGGTCTGCCCGAGATTGTTATAGATGACGGTGCGGCCCGTGGCTTCGGAGAGCCGGGCCATCAGGCCGTCATTCAACTCCGGGGCGCGGCCGCCGCCGCACTGGATGATGCCGGTGCCGAGCTCCCGCAACACGTCGGCGAGCGCAAAGATCTCTTCTTCGTTGGCCCACAGCGCCGGAATGTGCACCCCCTGCGGGTCGTAATGTCCCTTGTTGCGCGAGACCGAAAAACCGAGCGCTCCGGCCTTCATGCCGTCGCGAACAACATCTTGCATCGCCTTGATTTCGTCGCCGGTGGCAGTGCGCTTCTGACTGTCGTCGCCCATCACGTAGTAGCGTACCGTCGTGTGCCCGATGAAATTGCCGACGTTGACGCCAAGACGTCCCTCGAGCCGATTCATGTACTGGGCAATGCTTTCCCACTCCACGTCGACCGTATCGAGCACGTTCATCGGGATCGCCTCGACATAGGACAGAAACTCCGCGACCCGCTTCGCGGTGCCGGGACGGATCGGGGCGAGACCGAGCGAGCAATTTCCGAAAACGACCGTGGTCGCGCCGTGTTGAGGGGAGAACGAGCACAACGGGTCCCACGTGACCTGGGCGTCGAAGTGGCAATGGTTGTCGACAAAGCCCGGAGCGACCACGTGCCCCCCGGCGTCGATGGTGCGTGTGGCCGGGCCGCTCAACTTGCCGAGCTCGACGATCTTTCCGCCCTCGACACCGACATCGCCGCGGAAAGCCGGCATCCCCGAACCGTCAACGACGCGGCCGTTCTTGATCAGCAGGTCATATGCCATGGTTATCTCCTCCTTGTCCAAATGACGACGTTCGCTTCCCCTTATGCGGCGGAAGCCGTGTTTTGATCGCGGGTCAGAGCGGCTGCCGGCGTGGCGATATCATAAAGACGCGCGCAATTGCCCCACAGGATCTTGCGCCGCTGCTCGTCGTTGAGCGGCAGGCCGAGGAATTGCTGTATCGCTTCGGGGAACGCTCCGTCGGCATGCGGATAGTCGCTCGACACGACGAAATATTCCGCGCCCATCTTGTTGACGACGTCGACCGCCGGTTCTTCGTCGACGTCGAGCGCGATGTAGCACTGGCGCTTGAAGTACTCGCCCGGCGGCATCGTCAACTGGTACTCGCAGCCGGGCCCGAATTTCTCCCACTGGTCGTCGAGCCGCCACAGCCACCAGTAGAGCCATCCGGCCGTTCCTTCGAGAAACGCGCAGCGCAGCTTCGGGTGACGCTCGAGTATGCCGCCGGTGGTCATGCTGGCGATCGCTCCCATCAGCTCGACCGGGTTGCGGATGGCGTGCGCGATCGGGTGGAAATTGGCGTGGCCGACATAGCGCTGCCCGGCATCGTCCTTGAGCGAGGAATTGCCGGTCGGGTGGAAACCGATCGGCACATCGAGCCGTTCGAGCTCGTTCCACAGCGGCTCGCACGCCGCGTCGTGCAGGTGCTGGCCGTTGACCGGGTTCGGCGTGCCGATCACCGCGACGGCGCCCAGTTCGTTCACGCTTCGGCGTGTCTCCTCGACCGCCAACCCTACGTCGTGCATCGCGATCTGCGCGGCGAATTTGAGGCGCTGCGGATCGGCCTTGCAGTAATCAAAGGCCCAGTTGTTGTAAGCGCGGGCCAGTGCCGCCGCGTAGCCGGGTGCGAGATCGTCGTGACACAGGATCTGCCGCCCGCGCGTGCCGTACATGACGGCGACGTCGATACCCTCGATGTCCATCGCCGTCAAGGTCGAGGCCGGATCGAAGCCCCGCGCCCGCGCGACGTTGAAATGCGGGTGACGCGCGCGGCTGCGCCGCCTCAGTTCACGGCTGGAGGCCGCCGCACCCTGCGACTTGGCGAACGCCGGGATCGCCAGACCTTGCACCTCCATCCCCCGGATGGTGTCGGCGTTGCCCTTGTCCTCGGCGCTTGGCGTGAGCTTCTGCTGCTGCCCGCCAAAGAACCGCGGCGGGTTCGCCTTGAAGGGCTCGTCGAGATAGCGGGCCCAGAGGTCGTCCGGCTCCATCATGTGCAAGTCGCTGTCCAGGATCAGGTAGCCTTCGCGCGCCATTTTTCTCTCCTTCAGGACGGATCAGTTTATCGTAATCTTCGCTTCACGCACGACTTTCAGCCAACGCTCGCGCTCGTGTTGCACGAAGCGGCCGAACTCGGCCGGCGTCGAACCTGCCGGTTCCGCGCCTTGCGTCGCCAGAAGGCGCGTGACCTCGGGCGTCTTGAGCGACGCAGCAATGGTCTTGCTCAGTTTGTCGACGATCGCGCTCGGCGTGCCGGCCGGGGCGAACATCCCCTGCCACAGGCTCACATTGACACTCGGAAATCCCGCCTCGGCAAAGGTCGGCACATCCGGCGCCGCGCTCACCCGCTTCTCGCCCGTGACGGCAAGCCCGATCACCTTGCCGCTTTTCAGCAAAGGGGCCAACGCCAGCATGTTGGTGAGAAACACCTGCACCTGTCCGGAAAGCAGCGCCAGCGTACCGGGGCCGCTGCCTTTGTACGGCACGTGCACCAGATCGATGCCCGCTTCAAGTTTCAGCAGCTCGGTGGCAAGGTGCTGGATGCCGCCATACCCGCCGGAAGCATAGTTGATCTTCCCGGGCCGCGACTTCGCAAATGCGATGAACTCGCGCACGGTTTTTGCGGGTATCGAGGGGTGAATTCCGAGCATGCTCGTCCCATTGGCCATGAGGCTGACGGACGCGAAGTCCTTCACCGGGTCGAACGCCACTTTGCGGGCAAGATGCGCCGACATCATGTGTCCGACGTTGAACACGATCAGCGTATAGCCGTCCGGCGCCGCTTTGGCCAGCAATTCCATTGCAATCAATCCGGTGGCGCCGATCCTGTTGTCGACAACGACGGGCTGCCCCCAGGCCTCGTTCAGCTTCTGCCCCACCAGGCGCGCCATGAAGTCGGTTCCTCCGCCGGGCGCCACACCCACCAGAAAACGGATCGGCTTGGCCGGAAAGTCCGCGGCCAGTACCGTGGACGCAAAGCTCAAAGCGAAGACAGCGGACAGACTGCGGACTGCCCACCGCAACTTGCGAACGGCGTTCGGAATCATTCTCTCCTCCTCGGGTTCTTGCCACCACAGCGCACTTCCTGGTCGAACTGCCGCCGTCGGTTTCCGGCGCGCTGCGACGGCTGAGACAAATCATGCACTTGCCGGGCGAGCCGGGTCAAGCGCGGGGCGCACTCACCTCGCGGTGCGCCGGGAAGCTGGAATCAAGCCCGAATGCCCGGGGCAAGGCGGCCGACGGCGGTGGCGCCGCCGCGTCAAGGTTAATCGACCTTGGCGCCGGACGCCTTGACGATCCTGGCGTACTTCTCCGTCTCCGCGCGCAGGAAGGCGGCGAACGCCTGCGGGCTGCCGCTGCCGAGCTCGTAGCCCAGGCTCTCCAGTCTTGACTGCATCTCCGGCACGCGCACCACTTGGGCCACCGTCTCGTTGAGCCGGGCGACGATCGCGGCCGGCGTGCGCGCCGGCGCGAGCATCGCGAACCAGGTCGTGAACTCGTAGCCGTGCACGCCTGTTTCGTTCAGCGTCGGGACCTCGGGCAGTTGCGACGCACGCTTCGCGCTGGAGACGCCGAGGAGCCTCAACCGCCCGGCCTTGATGTGGGCGAGCACCGGCGGGATCGAATTCAGCATCAGGTTCGCATTGCCCGCGAGGAGATCCGTGACTGCGAGCGGTGCGCCCTTATACGGCACGTGCGTGATGTTGATGCCCGCCAGATTCTTCAGGTGTTCCATCGCGAGATGGTTCGCCGCGCCGTTGCCCGCCGAGGCGTAATTGAGCTTGCCGGGTTCCGCCTTCGCGAGCACGATGAGGTCCTTCACCGTTTTGACCGGCACCGACGGATGGGCGATCAGGAGATACGGGCCGATCACGATGAGGCTTACTGGCGCCAGGTCCCGGAGCGTGTCGTAAGGCATGTTCTGCCGCAGGTGCGGAATGATGGTGAGCGAACCCGGGCCGCCGATGAAAAGCGTGTAGCCGTCGGGATGCGCCTTGGCGGTGAGTTCCGTGGCGATGAGTCCGCCGGCCCCGCCGCGATTGTCGATGATGAATTGCTGGCCGAGCCGGCTCGAAAGCCCGGGCGCCACCATGCGCGCCACCACGTCCGGCGTGCCGCCCGCGGGCGAGGCGAGAATCACCCGCACCGGCTTGAGCGGATATGCTTGTGCGAGCGCCAGGAACGGCGCCGCCGCGACCACGGCGCCGACTGCGCGCAGCGTATTCAAGCCGTAGCGCCTCATGAGAGAAGGTGATGAAAGATGGTGACGAAAAGAGGTGACGGAAGGGGGTGACGGAAAGAGGTGACGAAAGAGGGTGACGAAAAGAGGTGACGGAAGGGGGTGACGTACTGCGTTATTCCGTCACCAGCATCTCGTCACTACTTGTCGTCACCAGTAATCGTCACTCTCTCGCGGCGCTGCGTTTATAGTTTCCGCAATTGCTCGAGCAATTCTTTGCTCTCGGGTATGGTGCCCGGCTCGTAGAGCTTCGCGTAACGGACGACGCCCGTGGCGTCGAGCACGTAGGCCGCGCGCCTGTCCATGCCGCGCTCCTCGTTGAAGATGCCGTAGGCCTTGCCGACCGCGCCGTGCGGCCAGTAATCCGACAGCAGGGGAAACGGCAAGCCGCCCAGCTTTTCGGCCCAGCCCTTCAAGCTGGGAGCGGGGTCGGCGCTGATATTCAGTATTTCAACGTTCAGCTTCTTGAATTCTTCGTAGTTCGCACGGAACCCGTTGACCTGGTTCGTTCACCCGCCGGTGAAGGCGAAGGGCATGAACGTGACCACGACCGGCCGCCCGCGGAAACTGGCGAGTGAAACCTTCTGGTCGGTGTGAGAGGGGAGCGTGAAATCGGGCGCCGTGCTGCCGGTTTGTATGGCCATTCGGGTTCTCCTTTAAACGTTAACGCAGGGTCGATGGGGAAGAATACACGCGCGCGCCGCGGCCGGCAATTTCAGGCTGCGCGGGCGCGCGGCGCGTGACGGGTGGCAGGACGCACTCATGCGTCCTCACCGTAGTGGATGCGGCGATAGGGCAGGGTCACCACGCTGAGTACTCCGACCCCAGCGCCTGTCGATGTCGTGAACCAGCGCGCCCTTGCCGCCGAAGGCGCGGCCGACCGATCCCAGATCGGGCGTGGAGATGACCGAAAGCTCCTTCTTCATGTCGTGCACGTCGAGCTTGTAGTACTCCGACCCCAGCGCCTCCATCGAGGGGGAGGGGATAACGGATCATGCCGCGCCCGCCGCCGCACAACGCGCCGCGAGCCGCTCCGAAAACTCGGCCGTCATGCGCTTCACCACCAGCTTCGCGCCGCTCTCCACGAGGGAGGCGAGCCGGCCGGAAATCTCGACCTGCGCCGTGATCGGGACTGTCGACCCCGGCGGCGGCGCCTGCTCCGTGACCCCGAAATTCATCGTGGCGCGAAAGCGCGTCCCGCCCTGGTTGTCCTTGCCCCGCGCCGTGACATGTCCGGTCATTGCCGCCGCATCCAGCTCGAGCGTGACGTGCGCGCGAAACGTGATTTTGGCGGGCCCGAACTTGACCACCATGGTCGCGTTAAACGATCCGTCTTCCTGCTGTTCCCCCAACGCCGCCCCCGGCACGCAATCGACGACGGCGCGCGGCTCCGACAACAGGTTCCATACGACCTGCGGCGTCGCCGACACGTCGATTCGTTCGTTGACTTCGATCATGATGAGCTCGGAGAAAAACATCCCGCGACCGGCCGCGCGCGCGTCCGTCATGTGGAACTCGCGGCGGGGCCTGGGCGGACAGGAGCAGGATGATAACAGGGACTGCGCCCTATCGTACACGCGGTGTAGCCGGTAATGATTGCCCTACCCTCAATGTGGAATCCGGGCCCGGCAACCAGCCGATCGGATAACATGCGCGGATGGCTGTCGCATCGGCGCTCAGTTTCTTGCAGCGGAGGAAAAAAGTGTGACGACATCGTTCTGGACACTGCTGCGACTCTTCCTGGTCGCGCTCACCGTGACCGCGCCGCAAACGGCGCCCGCCCAGGAAACGCGGATCGGCATCGTGATCATGCACGGCAAGGGGGGATCGCCAACGCGGTACGTATCGGATCTGGCGGGCACGCTGGAAGGCAGGGGTTATCTCGTCGCCAATCTGGAAATGCCCTGGTCGGGGCGCCGCAATTACGATGCACCCGTCAGCCGGGCCGAGGGAGAAGTAGAGGCCGCCGTGGCGGGTCTCCGCCACCAAGGCGCCGGGAAGGTGTTCGTTGCCGGGCACAGCCAGGGCGGATTATTCGCACTCCACGTGGCGGGGAAACTCGCGGTCGACGGTATTATCGCCATTGTCCCGGGCGGCAACGTCGGCAATCGCCTATACAGGGAAAAGCTTGGCGATTCGGTCGCCCGCGCGCGTGAGCTTGTCGCTGGCGGCAAGGGCAACGAACCCGCCCGGCTGGAGGACTACGAGGGCAGCCGGGGCACGTATCGAATCGTGACGTTGCCGGTTGCGTACCTCACGTGGTTTGACCCCGATGGCGCCATGAACATGGAGCGCGCGGCCCGCGCCGCAAGCCCGCAGGTACCGATCTTGTGGCTCGTCGCGAAGCGCGACTATCCCGGGCTGCGCAAGACGAACATTCCGATGTTCGCCGCCTTGCCCCCCAATTCTCTCAGCCGCTTGTACGAGCCCGATTCCGACCACCTGGGCGCACCGGCCGCCTCGGCCGAGGAAATCGTGCGCTGGACGCGGGAAGTGGCGAGCGCCCCGAAGCGCTG
>MEQT01000123.1 GCA_001770325.1 Betaproteobacteria bacterium RIFCSPLOWO2_02_64_14 | reverse complement strand
AGCGAGGCGGTGAACGGTCGACGGCGAACGGTGCCATGAGCGAGCGCAAGGATACCGACTTCACCGAGCACACGGTCGACTCCCGTACCGTATACCGGGGCAGGCTGCTGCACGTGCTGGAAGACGCGGTGCGGCTGCCGGACGGCAAGGCCTCCGCCCGCGAGTACATCCGGCATCCCGGCGCGGTCATGGTGGTGCCGCTCACGGAGGAGGGGGAGGTGGTGCTGGTGCGGCAATTCCGCTACCCGCTCAAGCGGCACTTCATTGAAATTCCCGCAGGCAAGATGGAACCGGGCGAAGACCCCCTTGCGACGGCACGCAGGGAATTGCGCGAGGAGTGCGGCGTCGATGCCGCGTCCTGGGAACACCTCGCCACGGTTCACCCGTGCATCGGCTATTCGGACGAGCGGATCGAACTCTATCTTGCGCGCCGTCTGACGCGCGTCGCGGGCGGTCCCGAGGAAGGGGAGTTTCTCGAAACCATGGAGGTGCCCCTCGAGGAGGCGCTCAAGTGGGTGCGCGAGGGCAGGATTACCGAGGTGAAGTCGATCATCGGCCTCATGTGGGCGGAGAAGCGCCTCGCCGGCGCGTGGGCGCGCCGGTGACGCCACCGCGGCCCGCGCGGGGTCACGCAACGTGCGATCGCGCGCCGGATTCGGGAAGCCTCGCCGCCACGTCGATCAACGGCTCGGGCCGCTGGAACAGGTAGCCCTGCCCATATTCGGTTCCCATGTCCAGCAGCACCTTCAGCACCTCGGGCGATTCCACCCATTCCGCGATGACCTGCTTCTTCAGGCCGCGCGCCACGTCATTCATCGCCTTGACGAAAATGCGGTTGCCTTCGTCGGTGGCAAGGTCGCGCACGAATCCGCCGTCGATCTTGAGGTAGTCCACCTCGAAGCGCTTGAGGTAATAGAACGAGCTGAAGCCGGCGCCGAAGTCGTCGAGCGCGAACCGGCATCCCATGTCCTTCAGCCGGCGGATGAACGCGAGAGTCACGTCCACTTCGGCCATGGCGGCGGTTTCCGTGATCTCGAACACGAGCTGGTTGGGGTTGACCGCGCTCGACCGCAGCAGCGTCATGAAGCGGGTGATCCAGCGCTGATCGCTGATGCTCACCCGGGACAGGTTCACGAAGTAGCGCAGTTTCTGTCCGTACTGCCCGTTGCGGGCCATGAACTTGAGCAGAATTTCCACAACCCGCAGGTCCACCTCCTGCACGAGCCCGAGCGACTCGGCGAGTTCGATGAAATTTCCGGGGAGAATGAAGCGTCCGTCATCATCGCGGATGCGCACGAGAATTTCCTGGTGCACCGGCACCTGGTCGGCGAGGCGCACCACGGATTGCGAGAACAGGACCAGGCGGTCTTCATCGAGCGCATCGCGCAGGCGCTTCGCCCAGTGCACGCGGTGATGTGTGCTGCGCAGGCCGTCGGCGCTCTGATCGAAGAGCACGTAGCGGTTGCGGCCCAGGTCCTTGGCCTGGTACATCGCAATGTCCACGTTCGACAACAGCGCCGGCAGGTCATTGCCGTGAAACGGGTAGAGGGCGACGCCGATCGATGCGCTCAGGTTCGCGATCGCCTTCTGCTCGCCGGCCTGGAAGCGGAAGCGCGCCACCGCGTCCAGCACCAGTTCCGCGGCGTCGATCGCTTCCTTGCGCAGCTTGTCGGGGAGGTGGATGGCGAACTCGTCGCCGCCAAGCCGGTAAAGGTCGCCATCGCATTCGTTCATGAGGTCGCGCAGGATGCCGCTCACCCCGACGAGCAGCTGGTCGCCGATCCTGTGCCCGAAGTTGTCGTTGACGTACTTGAAATGGTCCAGGTCGATGAACAGCAGCGCGCCGGTCCTGCCACTTTGCATCGCCGACTCGATCGTCAATTGCAGGCTGTGGCGGTTGGGAAGCTCCGTGAGGGCGTCGTGCAGGGCGAGATGCTCGATGCGCCGCGTCGCCAGATGCTGCTCGGTGATATCGCGGGCAGTGCCACGGATGCCCAGCGTGCTCGCGCCTTCGTCCCGGGTGAGGCGCGCATTGATCCCGATCCAGCGGTCCTCGCCCGGCGCGGTCATGACGTGCGTGATGTAGTTCTTGACCTCCCCGGTACGTTTGAGAGCGGCGAGAAAACGCCGGTTCGACACGTGGGACGTTCCCGCTTCGAAGTCGAAAAAGCAGCGCCCGATCAGGTCCTTCGGAGGCAGGCCGAAGATGTCGTGGGCGGCGCCGTTCAAGTAGGTGAAACGCCCCTGCGCATCGGTCGTCCAGATGAGGTCATGGGAAGTCTCGACCAGGTCGCGATAGCGCTGTTCGCTCTCGAGCAGCAACTGGATGATGCGCCGCTTCTCGGCCAGCGAGCGCTTGACGGCGGCGAGCTCGCGTGAGGTCTTGCCGGAGATGGCGCTGGAAGAAGCCGCCACCAGCTGGTCGATGAATTCCCGGGGATAGCGCCGGTGCCCGCCTGCGGTGCGTTGCGCCGACAACACGCCCATGTGGTCCCAACGCCGCAACTTGGAAATCGGGATCTCAAGCCGCTCGGCGGCCTCCTGTATGGTGTATTCCGTCGCGCCTTCCTTCACGTCATATCCTTTCTGGCACGCACCTCTGCCCCGCGAGCAGTAATCCCCCCCGCGGATGAGTCCGATGCCCAGTTTATCAAACAACTTCCCATGCCGCGACGAACCTCGCGCGGCAGACCATCCTGCGCGATGCGTGCGCGGGCAGAACGTGCAACAGGCTGCGCCTAATGCACCGCCTGTGCTTCGCCCAGTCCGTTCTGCCGCGACACCAGCCGCTGCATCAGCTTCAGATCCCGGCTCGTCAGGCGCAACGCCGCGTCGGCCCAGATACGCACCACGTCGAGAAGTTCCGAGAATTGCACGTGGTGAACGCGCCGCCGCACCGCGGCGAGCGCCGCGAGACCGTTGCGGCTGCGCTGGCGATGCGTGACGAGCCGCACGGCAGCCGCTTCACCCTGCCTGTCCTCGGTGAGTTCGTCGACGACGCCCAGCGCATGCATCTCCTCCGCGCTGTAGATCCTGCCGCTGGTGATCAGTTGTTCGGCGCGTGCCTGGCCGATCTTGCGCTCGAGAAACGAATAGGCGCCCATGCCGGGAAACAGGTTGAACAGGATCTCGGGGAAGCCGAAGCGCGAGCTCTTCTCCGCGATGATGAGGTCGCTTGACAGCGCAGCTTCAAAACCGCCGCCCAGGCATTCGCCCTGCACCAGCGAAATCGTCGTCACCGGCAGATCGTGGCCGACGTAGTTGCGATACAGCACGTCGATGCAGGCACGACCGTAGCGCAGGAGCCCGGCCTGGTCCCTGCCGTCGATCAACTGCTTGAAGAGGTCGAGATCGCCGCCGAGATTGAAAACCCCGGGGGTCGCAGACGCGAGCACGACGTATTCAATCAGGCACTCCTCGCCGTAGCATTCGACGCGCGAGCTGCTCGCCGCCAGGAAATCGTAATAGGCGCGAATGTCGGCGAGCAGCCCGGGATTGAAGCACGGCCGCGGCAACGGCGCCCAATGTGACCAGATCGAACGCGTGGCGCGGTCGTAGCGCACCCGCAACTGCCGGGAAAACTCGAATTCGATGCCGGACTTCGTGATGTTGGCTTCGGGATACTCGCGCGATTGCAGTACTGCAGCAGAAACCTGCATATTCATAAAGTGCTCCCCTGAAAAGGCGTTGAAAAGATTTTGATGGACTATGAACAATCAACAACGTGACAAAGTCACGAAGTCGATTAAAAAGCGGCTTATCGCGAAAGGCAAATCTAACGTTTTGATAGATTTGCCTTTTCCTGTTTAGAAACAGCCGGTAATGGTATGATCTTAAGACCGAGTCGTGAAAAATCTCACACCGATGGCCACGAAAAGTGTCCTTGACGGCGCTGCCGAATCGGCCGCGTTACGCCTCCCCGGCAAGTCACCAGCAGGCCCGGGATGCACACCCGCCGTGTCGCCGGGAGTGATATGGTCGTGATGCGCGCGCTACTGCGTGGATGGTTGCGCCTGCTCTTCCGGGTGCGGGTGATCGGTGACCTCGCGGCACTGGAGCGTGGCCGCGTCATGATCGTGGCGAACCACGATTCGCTGCTCGATGCCGTGCTGCTCGGGCTGTTCCTTCCGCCCGGGCTGACTGTCGCCGTCACTTCGCAGGCGCTGCGGCATCGCTTCGTGCGGCTCGTGCTGCGAGCGGTGCCGCACGTGGTTCTCGACCCGGCGCGGCCGTGGTCGCTCAAGACGCTGGTGCGGTGCGTGGCGGAAGGAAAGCCGGTCGCGATGTTTCCCCAGTTGCACGCGACGCCGACCGGGTCGATGACGAAGGTTTACGATACGGCAGCGCGTATCGCGGCGCGCTACGATGCTGCCATCGTTCCGGTGCGCATCAGCGGCTCGCTGTACACGCGTTATTCGGCGGTTGGCGGCAATTATCCCCGGCGCCGCTTTCCCCGCATTACGCTGACGGTATTGCCGGCGCAGGCGTTGCGCGCACCGGCGACGGCCTCGAGGAGAGCACGACGGCATGCGCTTGCCGATGCGCTGCTCCGTCTGATGCAACACATGATGTTTGCGTCGGAACCGCGCCGCACCCTGTTTGAAGCGCTGCTCGACGCGGCGGATTGCCACGGCCGGTCGACGCCGATACTCGAAGATACGCAGCGCGAATATACATACCGCGATCTCGTGACGGGCTCACTCGCGCTCGGCCGGCTTGCCTCGCGCCTGGGCGAGCCGGGAGAGATCGTCGGCGTCATGATGCCCAATCTGGGGGCCACCATCTGCCTCCTGCTCGGCATCGGGCTCGGCCGGCGCGTGCCGGCGATGCTCAACTATACGTCCGGACCCGATCAGCTGCGCAGCGCGTGTGTCGCAGCCGGCATCAAGATCCTGGTCACTTCGCGCCGCTTCATCGAGGTTGCGCGCCTCGAACCCGCGCTCGCCGCACTGAGCACCGTGCGCATCGTGTATGTCGAGGATCTGCGCGCGGGCCTCGGCTTCGGCGACAAGCTGTGGCTCGTCGCGCGCGCGCTTCCCCGTCCGCGCTCGGTGCTCGGCGCCGCCGATCCCGAGGACACGGCAGTGGTGCTGTTCACGTCGGGGTCGGAGGCGAAGCCGAAGGGGGTGGCGCTGTCACACCGGGCGCTGCTCGCCAACATGGCGCAGATGGCGGCGGTGATCGATTTCGGACCCAACGACAAGTTCCTGTCGGCGCTTCCGATGTACCACTCCTACAGCCTCACCGCGTGCACGCTGATGCCGCTCATGTACGGCACGCCGGTGTACCTTTACACGACGCCGCTCCGATACCGCCTGATCCCGGAACTCGCCTACTCGCGTTCGTGCACGTACCTGTTCGGCACCAGCACGTTTCTCGGGCATTACGCGCGCCAGGCGCATGCCTACGATTTCGCCCGTACGCGGGTCGTCGTGTCGGGCGCGGAGCGCTTGAACCCCGAGGTGGCGCAGTTGTGGCTCACCCGCTTCGGCCTGCGCATCATGGAGGGCTACGGAGCGACCGAGTGCGCGCCGGTGCTGAGCCTCAATACGCCGCTCTCCTACAAACCGGGCACGGTCGGGCGTTTTCTGCCCGGCATCGAATTCCACGTGGTGCCGGTCGCGGGCATTCCGCGCGGCGGCGTGCTGCACGTGCGCGGGCCGAATCTGATGCGCGGGTACTATCTCTATGAACGGCCGGGCGTGCTGCAGCCCCCGGTGTCCGAAGTAGGGCCGGGATGGTATAACACCGGGGACGTGGTCGAGATGGACGACGACGGGTTTGTCTGCGTACATGGGCGGGTCAAGCGGTTTGCGAAGATCGCGGGTGAAATGGTGTCGCTGGAAGTCGTCGAGAACATCGCGCGCCAGGCGTCGCCCGGCCACCAGCACGCCGCGACCGTGGAGCTGGTCGCGCAAAGCGGCGAGAGCACGGTGCTCTTCACGACGGACGGCACGCTCACCCGTGCGCAACTGCACAAGGCCGCGCGCGAGCTCGGCAGCCAGGAACTCGCGGTGGCGCGCCGCATCGTGCACGTGCGTGAAGTCCCGTCGCTCGGCAGCGGAAAGACCGACTATGTCCGCCTCGGCGAAGTTGGCGGGCCGGCCGCGGATCCCGGGTCGGCGTCGTCCGGCGTGAAGGCCGAGCAGCATTGACCAGCGCGGTGCGGGGAGCTGCGTCCGTGGCGTGGTATGCTGATTTCCGGGCAGGCTCACCACCATGCTGATCGCACAGATATCGGATCTTCATGTGACGGCGGCGGGAATGCGCGTTGCCGGCGTGGACACGTCAGCGACGCTTGCGCGGTGCGTCGAAAACATCGGACGCATGGACCCGCAGCCGGACGTGGTGCTCGCCACCGGCGATCTGGTGGAAAGCGGCAGTCGCGCCGAGTATCTGCGTCTGCGGGACCTCCTGGCGCCGCTCCACGCACCGGTCTACGTCATTCCGGGAAACCACGATGACCGCGGCGCATTGAGAGAGGCGTTTCCCGATCACGCCTATATCAGGCCGGGAAACGGGCCGATCGATTATGCGATCGACGGCTACGAGCTCGGCCTGATCGCGCTCGACACGACGATCCCGGG
>MEQT01000122.1 GCA_001770325.1 Betaproteobacteria bacterium RIFCSPLOWO2_02_64_14 | reverse complement strand
TTCATAGGAACTCCTTTACGCCCAACGATGGCCATAACCGGCGCGAAACAGTGGCGCGTAGCGCCGCTGTTGAGCGTCCGTGTTTATGGCCCCTCACCCGTGACGTTTGATCTGTTCGTACTCGTGAAATACTTCATCAGCGAAACTCGAACCACGAGACGAGTACTTCAGTGAATCAAAGAATCGCCGCAGACCTTCCCTTCCTTCACGTTCCATGACAGCAACTTCGAGAACAGCGCCAAGAATGAAACCACTGTCTATCGGGTGCTGTGGCGACCTGTAGTCTGTGAGACGAGAGGCTACTACCGCGTGTTTCTTGACGAGACTGTCTAGTTCACGAACAGTCTTGATGCCGAGAGCCTGAATCTGTTCATTCAGCCAGGCGGACTCGCTATCAATGCTGCGTAACTTGAGCCCTCGGCGCTCGGCGATTGCGCGAGTAAGCGCGAGCGGGCGATGATGTGAGTTGGCATACGCGAAGAGAGAACCCGGATTCAGTGGAATGGGCGGTGCTCGACGGAGGCCCCTAAGGCGCGACAGCCACCCTGGGTTCCGCTTCTCCCAGAAGTACATTAGGGCAGCAATTCCGCCCAGCAATGTTGCAATCGACAGAAGATATTCCACTATCGCACGCTCATGAATGAGGCATAACGTTCACGCCCATCGGCGCGCACCCACGACACCTGAGTCTGGCACGACGCTGATTGCGTGTCCGGATAGGGCGTGCTGTTAGGTGTGAGCCTGTAGTTCATGCCTCGATCCACTCCCTTGAGCTATTCGGCGAGCCCTCCGGCAAAGTGAATTGAGGAACGCCATACGGTCGCAAGACCTCAGACGAAAGCGGGTGCCGTGCATAGATGTTGTGATAAACGATGAGTTGCGGCGACTGAAGATCACCGGGAGGATTCAAGATAAGGACGCCGACCGCGCTTATCGTCGTATTGTGTTGAGACGTCATCTTTCGCTTGGGGCCGAATTTCGTGCCCGCGTATCGAGTCCTGATACGCGGGTCGCTTGAGACAGCAACAACAACCTGCTCCACGCCATACATCGCCACTCGAACGTTGTACGGATCGGTATGAAAGCGTAGGAACACATTGTTATAGAAAACTACCATCGAAGGGTGCTGGTTTCTAGCGATGGTGGCAAGTTGAGTGCCGGCCTTTGAAATTTCGCGGCGTAGCCGGTTGCCTGGTACCGCCGAGTATCCGCCGGACTTCCCCTGATCAAACCTAGCGAGTTCTGCCTTTTCTTCCTCATTCGGATCAAGCTGCTTCAATTCAACGATAATATCGAGATCCCCCACAGACATTCGATAGTCGGGAGTCTTGGTAGTACTGGTCGGTATACGTGTCGCACGAATACCGGCCCACCTGCAATATCGCTCAAATAGTTGCTCGGCGAGTGTCAATGGATCACACCTACGAGTAGTAGTTGGATCAAATACCGGTCTGCAAACTGACATTGTGCGCTCGACCATTGCAACCTTCAATCCAGTCATGGCGTTGGCCTTGATACCTGCACAAAACCTGAAGTTCAACGGGAGAAGGGCACGATGCGGCAAGATGCCATGAACGTGTGGTTACGTGGTCGTCATCCTCGCACCCAGTATTCCACCGGCCTTCCTGCAATTTACTCAATGCGTCGAGTATTTTTACTCAATCCGGCACACGGCGAGATGCCGGTGCGGCGTTGCTGCGCTGCGCCCTACCAGGCCGACTCGAGCAGCGCCTGGATCTGCGCGGCGGATTCGACGGGCCGTGGATTGAACGCGAGTCCGGGCTCGTTAAGAATGACCTGCGCCAGCGCCGGGAGCTTTTCCCTGCTCACGTTGGCGTCTCTCAGTCGAGTGGGCAGCCCGGCCCGCTTCGACAGGCCCTGAACCGCGGCGATCGCTTCCTCCGGCGTACGGGCCGTCACCCCGACTCCTGCGTTCCCGATCAACTCGGCCATCGCCGCCAGTTCCTCGCGCGCGGCGGGCAGATTGAATTGAAGAACGTGCGGCAGCACGATCGAATTCGTGAGGCCGTGCGTCAGTCCCACCGCCGGCCCGAGCTTGTGACAGATGGAGTGGTGCAGCCCGGTTCGAGCATTCGTGATCGCCACGCCCGCGTAGTACGCGCCCAGCGCGAGCGCGGTATAGTCATCGCGCTGCGCGCTGCCCGCCGCAATGGCGTGCAGGCCGCGATAGAGAAGGGGCACGGCCTCGCGGGCATGAATGCTCGAGATGGGGTTTCTCGCCTTCGAGTACAGGGCCTCTATCGTATGAGCGAGCGCGTTCATGCCGGATTCCGACATCGGGCGCGCGGGCACCGAGGCCATCAGCTCCGGATCGTAGACGAGCACCCGGGGCGCAACGCTTGCATCACGGAACAGGATCTTCTTCCCCGTTTCCTCGGTCAACGCAAAGGCGGGCGTGATGTCCGCACCCGAGACGGTGGTCGGTATCGCAATGCCCGGGAGCTTGGGGCGCGTGGAGAGCGGATTCTTCACGGTTCCATCGGGCAGGCGCTCCAGCGTGAATTCGAGAAGCCGCCCGTCTTCCGCGCACGCGAGCACGATCCCTTTCATCGTATCGCTCGCGCTGCCGCCGCCGAATGAAATGAGGCAGTCCGCCTCCAGCGCCCGCGCACGCTGCCATCCTTCGAAAGCTGAACGCAGGGGCGCGTGTAAACCCACTTCGCTGAAGACCGATTCATCCGTCAGACCGAGCGAACTCGCCAGCTTCAGCAACTCGCTCGAACGCCCTGCCCGAGGACTGCACACGAGCATGGGCCGGCGAACATCGAGCCGCTTCAGCTCATCTTTCAACGCTGCGCGGCAGCCCCATCCGAAAACAAGCCTGTGCGCCGGACTGTTATAAGCGAAATCGGTGATCTTCACGGCGAAAGCAGCGGCACGTCGCGAAATGCCGGCGCCGCGGCGGGTTCTGGGCCCGCCGCCGTAACGCAATTCAGGCGGCCTTGGGATTCGGGCCGTGCTGGTTCTCGGCCGCCTGGCTGTCCTGAACGAAGAAGACGAGCAGCACGATGGCGCCGATGAGCGGTATGAGACCGATCAGCAGCCACCATCCGCTGCGGTCGGTGTCGTGCAGCCTGCGGATCGAAACCCCGATGCCCGGAAGGAGCACTGCCAGGCCGTAGAGGGCTCCAAGCACGCCCGGGCCGCCGACCATGCCCTCGACGATGCCGAGCACGACCATGATGATGATGTTGAACAGGAAGAACATCCAGTATTCCTTGCGGCGCGCACGTCCGTTGAACACCGCATACTTCTTGAGAACGTCCAGATACCAGTTCATGTGTTCCTCCTTGTCTCCTGCGCTTGTTGAGTTATTGGTTCGACGGCTGCAGGGCTTCGCGGGTGTCCCGGCGACCCCGCTGCGTCCATCGCTTATTACCTTACTCCGCGCGGCGCACCGGCGCAATTCAATTTTGCGCCCATGACGCTGGCGCGGCAATAATGCGCAAGCGGCCCTGGCCGACGGCGCGGGCGCTTCTGGGCGATAATAGCGGCGCGTGCAGCCTGTCTCGAATCAGGCTTGAAATCCCGCGCTTGGGAGAGGACCTTCCGTGAGTGAAATTCGCCTGGTGGCGGCGACCGGCATGCTGGGCTCGGGCTTTCGCGAGGAGACGCTGAAGCGCGCCATGACGCTCAACCCGGACTTCATCGGCGTGGATGCCGGCACCACCGACGCCGGTCCGCACTACCTCGGTTGCGAGGAGACGCACTTTTCCGACTCCGCCTACAAACGCGATCTGCGGTTGATCCTCATCGCCGCGCGCGCGGCCAGGATACCCGCGATCGTCGGCTCGGCGATCACCGCCGGCACCGACAACCAGGTGCGCCATCTGGTCAGGATCGCGCGCGAGATTGCCCGCGAGGAGAAACTCAGTTTCAAGCTCGGCGTGGTCTACAGCGAACAGAACCGCGACTATCTCAAGAAGAGGCTCCGCGAACGCCGCATCAGGCCGCTCGCCAATCCGCCGCCGCTCGACGAGGCGGTGATCGACCGCAGCACGCACATCGTCGGGCTTGCCGGCGCGGAACCCTACATGGAAGCGCTGGACAAGGGCGCGGAAGTCGTCATCTCGGGGCGTTCGAGCGACACGTCCATCTTTGCCGCGATGCCGCTCATGCGCGGCTTCGATCCGGGACTGGTGTGGCACGCGGCGAAGGTGATGGAGTGCGGCGCGGCATCCGTGGTGCTGCGCAAGTACCCGGACTGCATGTTCGCGGCCATCGGCAAGGACAGCTTCACCATCGAGCCCCCCAATCCCGATTACCGCTGCGACCCGGTGAGCATCGCTTCGCACAATCTCTACGAAAACGGCACGCCGTACGAGCTGGTCGAGCCATCGGGCGTGCTCAACACGTACGACGCAAAGTACGAGGCCGTGTCGGAGCGCGCGGTGCGCGTGAGCGGCGGGCAGTTCACGCCTGCGGAGCGCTACACGGTGAAGCTCGAAGGGGCGGAACTCGCGGGCTATCAGAGCATCATCATCGGCGCCGTGCGCGACCCGATCATTCTGCGCCAGTTCGATTCCTGGCTGGAGGGCCTCGTCAGGGCCGCAAAGGAGCGCATCCTTGCCGTGTTCGGTGCAGGGATCGAGGAAAAGTACCGGTTCGACGTGCGCGTTTTCGGGCGCAATGCGGCGATGGGCCGGCTCGAAAGCGATCTTTCGATCGGGCACGAGGTGGGGCTCGTGTTCCAGGTGACCGCGCAGACGCAGGAACTCGCCGCCGCGCTCATGAAGTCGGTCGGCCACATCGCGGTGCATTTTCCGGTGCCGGAGTACAGCGGGTTGATCACCTCGATTGCGTATCCCTATTCGCCGGCCGAACTGCACCGCGGCGCATGCTACCGTTTCAACCTGAACCACGTGGTCGAACCGGACACGCCGCTCGAAATGTTCCGGCTCGATTACGAGACGGTGTGAGGACGCGATGGCGCGGCTGTGGCAGGTGAGCAAGCTGATACGCAGCAAGAACGCCGGGCCGTTCGAGTTGACTTTCGATGTCATCTTCAAGGATCGGGAAATCTACGAAAAGGTGCGCGACGCCGGCCTCATCAACGCCGAGTGGTTCGCAAGGACTTACCAGTTGACGCCGGAAGTGGTGCAGATCATCAACTACGACGCGGCGAGCGCGATCAAGATCACGATCCCGCGACCCACCATCTCGGGCGACGTCGACGACACCGACGTTTTCGGTGGCCAGCAGCACGGTCCGCTGGTCGATCTCGAAGTGCCGTAGAGTATGTCCTCCCTCCGCTTGCGGGGGGAGGTAGGGAGGGGGGCATGGAATCTGTAAGCTGGCAGTGGCCTGACGGCAAGAAGATCGCCGTCGCCTTCAACGTCGCGTTCGAGGCGTGGTCTGACGGCAAGGCGCCCGGCATCAGCCCGATGGGGAATCCTTTGCCTGCGATCCCCGGCATCGTGGACAGCATGGCTATTTCGTGGGCGGCGTACGGGGCGAAGCGCGGCATCTACCGCCTGCTGGATGCGTTCGCGCGGCACAACGTGCGCGCGAGCGTCATGACGAGCGCGATCCTCGCCGAGCGCTCGCCCGACGCGGTGCGCGCGGTGGGCGACGCCGGCCACGAGGTCGTCTCGCACTCATACGCGATGGACGTGATGCCGGTCATGATGAGCGTGGAAGAGGAGCGGCTCAACATCGAGCGCTGCACCGATCTCCTCGCGCACGCCTCGCGCTCGCGGGTGCGCGGCTGGATCAGCCCGCGCGGCACGCCCAGCCCCAACACCGCGCGCCTGCTGGCCGAGGTCGATTATCTGTGGTACGGCGACGTGTTCGACGACGACCTCCCGTACGTCCAGACCTTCGGCGAATCGCGCATCGTGGCGCTGCCGCTCTCGACCGATGTCAACGATATGCCGTCGATGAAGTACGGGGATCCGCCGCGGGCGATGCTGGAGACCTTCGAGGAGCATCTCTCACGGATTACGAAGCGCGAGCGCGGGCCGGTCATCGTCGATGCGACGGTGCACGCGCACATCTTCGGCCGGCCGCGCGGCGCGCACTACTACGAGCGCATCGTGGAGATCGCGGCCAACACGCCGGAAATCTGGGTCGCCACCCGCGAGCAGATCGCCAATCACGTGCTGACGCTGAAGTAGCATGATGGTAGTCGGGCTGCGCGACGGCCTTGCCGGAAAAATCGCGCCACACCTGCGGGCTGGGCAGCTCCCCCCGGGCTGTCACGAGCTCCTCCGCGTGGATCCCGCCGGCGACGAACGCGCTGCGCAGTCGGCGGACTGCTGCTGATGCTGAACGGATTTTATCTCGTCGTCGAATTTCCGTTCCTCGCGTAGGAGGAACGTGCCGGCTCGCCCGTCAGCGGCGCCGGGAGCGGCGCGTCAGTCGAAATCGTTTGCCGCTGCAGCCGTACACCTGACGATCTCGCGTTCAACCCCGATCGCATCCGCGATCTCCACGAGCAATCGCAGCTCGGCCGCGTCGGCGCGCCCGTCTGCGCGCGCCATGATGCAGAGGTCGCGCACCACCTGCGTGCGCCGGAGCACGGGCACCACCTCGTTGACGCGCGCAATGCGGTTCGGCAGGTCCTCCTGGATTGCGTTGCGATTCGAGTTCGTGGG
>MEQT01000121.1 GCA_001770325.1 Betaproteobacteria bacterium RIFCSPLOWO2_02_64_14 | reverse complement strand
GTTTTTATGATGAAGAATTGCACAGGCTAGTCGCATGGCCCGTCAGATAGGCGACGTCATCCTGGAGGTCGAAGATCTCCATACTTACTGCTTCACCCGTTTCGGCACGGTAAAGGCCGTGGACGGGGTGAGCTTCAACCTGCGCCAGGGGGAGGCGCTCGCCATCGTGGGCGAGTCGGGGTCGGGGAAGACCATGACCGCGCTCTCGCTGCTGCAGCTGCAGCCCAAGCCCGCGGCGCGCATCATCAAGGGCTCGATCCGGCTCGAAGGCGAGGACCTGCTCAAGAAGTCCGAGCAGGAGATGCGCCAGATCCGCGGCCGCCGCATCTCCATGATCCTGCAGGATCCGCAGACCTCGCTCAACCCGGTGTTCACGGTCGGCAACCAGCTGATCGAAGCGATCCGGAATCAGCACACCGGGGATGACAAGCGCTCGCTCATACGGCGGGCGATCGACGGCCTGAAGCAGGTGCGGGTAGCGGCCCCCGAGCGGCGGGTCGAGGATTACCCGCACCAGATCAGCGGCGGCATGAAGCAGCGCGTGGTCGGCGCCATCGCCATCTCCTGCGAGCCGAAAGTCATCATCGCCGACGAGCCCACCACCTCGCTCGACGTGACGATCCAGGCGCAGTACCTGCGGCTGCTGCGCGAGATCCAGGAGGAAACCAATCTCTCGCTGATCTTCATCACGCACGACTTCGGCATCGTCGCCAAGATGTGCGACCGCGTGGTGGTGATGTATGCCGGCCGTCACGTGGAAAGCGGGCCGGTGCGGGACATCTTCAACCATCCATCGCACCCCTACACCCAGGCGCTGCTGCGCTCGGTGCCCAGCATGGACGAGGACGTCGAGCGGCTCTACTCGATCGACGGCCAGCCTCCTGCCCTCTGGGACCTGCCCGAGGGGTGCCGGTTTGCTCCCCGGTGCGAGTACGCCGACGATCGGTGCCGGCGCGACTATCCACCCTCGTTCAAGGTCGGAAAGAACGGCGCCGAACACACCGCCAGTTGCTGGCGACTGGAATCCAAATGAGCACCACGCCGGTATTGCAGGTTCAGGGGCTGAAGAAGCACTTTCCCGTCACACGGGGCTTTATCTGGACGAAGATCGTCGGCTGGGTGCAGGCCGTTGACGGCATCGACTTTTCGGTCCCGCAGGGGGAAACGCTCGCCATCGTGGGCGAGTCCGGGTGCGGCAAGACGACGACCGCCAAGCTCGTCCTGCGGCTGGAGGACCCGACGGCCGGCCAGGTGCTTGCCGACGGAAAGGACGTCCATGCATTCGAAGGCGACGCCCTGAAGGAGTACCGGACCACCGTTCAGGCGGTGTTCCAGGATCCCTGGTCCTCCTTGAATCCCCGCATGCGGGTGCGGGACATCGTGGCCGAGCCGCTGGTGTGCAACCAGCAGGTCTCCGACCAGGAAGTAAAAGACCGCGTCGCCGAGGCGCTGGCCTCGGTCGGGCTGCGCCCGCAGCAGGCGAATCTCTACCCACACGAGTTCAGCGGGGGACAGCGCCAGCGCATCGCCGTGGCGAGTGCGCTGGTGTCGAAGCCGAAGCTCATCATCCTCGACGAGCCGGTCTCGGCGTTGGACGTTTCGATCCGGGCGCAGATCATGAACCTGCTGGTCGATCTCCAGCAGCAGTACGAAGTGAGCTACCTGCTGATCGCCCATCACCTGGCGACGACCCGCTACATGGCCAACGAGGTCGCCGTCATGTACCTTGGCAAGATCGTGGAGAAAGCGAAGACGAAGGAGCTGTTCAGTAAGCCCCTGCACCCCTATACCAAGGCCCTCTTCTCGGCCGCCCTTCCGTCTCACCCCGACATCACGCACGAAGAGATCATCCTGACGGGAGAAGTCCCTTCTCCCATCAACCCGCCCTCGGGGTGTCGCTTCCATCCCCGCTGCCCCTTCGCCATGCCGAAGTGCTCCCAGGAGGAACCTCAGTTGCGCGAGGTCGCACCCGATCATCAGGTTTCCTGCCATCTGGTCAACTAAGCTCCCCGAGGAACGCTAAGCATCGTCTGTGGCCAGGCGCGCGGTTCAACGCCCGCGGCCCCGGCCTGCCGCCAGATAGAGCCGCGCGCGCACGGCGGGATCATCGGCATTCAGATGGAAACCGTCGCGCATGGCCGCCAGGTGCCGCGCCCGTTCCTGCGCGATGGTGGCGCGTAGCGCGTCGTAACCCGGCTCCTGCGCATCGGCGTCCTCCTGCCGCGCGCCACGCCAGGACGCCCAGCGTGCGCGCCAGGCATCGGGGAGCACCACCCTGCGCACGGCCACCTCGGCCAGCAGCAGCAACAGGGCCGCAAGGAAGAAAGGCCACCAGACCCGCGCGAGCGTACCCGATGCTTGGGGCGAGGGAGTGGTCACGGTGCTCAAGCTGGCGCCGGAGAGCGGGAACACGCGTCCGCCCGTAATGCTGGCGACGTCGCGCAGCAGCCCCTGATCCACGCCCAGGTCCAGGTATTCCGAGGAGTATGGAACCGCCAGTCCGAACGTCTTGGGGCCCACCTGCGTCTCGCCGTCGCGCCCGGTGAGGGTGATGTAGTAACGGCCGGCACGGGGCACCGGGAACTCACCGCGGTAGCGCCCCGGTGCGACCTGCTCGAGCGGCACGCGCCGGGTGCCCCGCGACGGGTCCACCACGGAGGCTTCCAGCTTGAGGCCGTTCACGAAGCGATCGTCGCGGTCCAGCACATCCACGCTCATCTCGCCGCGCCGCCCGTGCCACTGGAATCGGGGCAGGAAGGTCTCGCTTCCGCTGCGGCGCATGGTCCAGCGAGCCGCCTGCGCGATGAAGCGCCCGAAGGCCGGCCACTCAACCCAGCGCCGGCCCCAGCGGCCGGAGAGATCGGAGGTGAACGCCACCGCCTTGCCCAGACCGTAGCGCCACGACACCAGCAGTGGATCGTCTTCGCGTCCGGCGAGCAGCACCTGGGCGGCGGGCTTGGGGAAGGTGCGCTGGTAGCCGCCAAGGGCCGGAAATGCGTCCGCGCCGAAGCCCTGAATCAGCTCACCCGCATAAACACGCCGGGGCCGGATATTTCCCTCCACCACCAGGTCGCGCGTGATCGCCAGGGTCTCGCTGGTGAAGATACGCGGCACGTTGGCGGGATCGTCGGTGAAATAGAAGCGACCCTTGCCGAGTTCCGAGAGTCTCCCCATCAGCGCCTGGTCGGCGTCTCCGCCCATGGCCACGGTAGTGATCGTGATGCCGTCGGCGGCGATGCGCTGGGCCAGGGCATCGAAGTTCTGCTTGCCCTCGGTGAGCCCGTCGGAGAGCACGATCAGGTGCTTCACCTTCGCCCGCTCCTTGCGCATGACGCGGTGCGCTTCCTCGAGGGCGCCGTAGAGATCGGTACCGCCGCCGACACTGAGTTCGCGCAGCTTCTCCGCGATCGGCCGGCGCATGGCCGCCTCGGTCGGGGACACCACCCATTCCCTGAGGCTGTCGAAGGCCAGCACGCCCACGCGATCGAGCCGGTTCAGAAGATCGATCGATGACAGGGCGGCGCGCTTCGCGATGGCGAGCTTTTCCTCCCCCCCCGCTTTCGTGCCCATGCTCCCGGAGCGGTCGAGCACGAAGACTACCGACACGCTCGGAATCTTCACCTCGGTCTTCACGTTCATGGTCACCGGCAACAGACGTTCCACCGGGGTCCCGTAATAGCCCCCGGCGGCGTAGCTCCGGTCGCCGCCGATTTTCACCACGCCGCCGCCCGTGTCGCGCACGTATGCCTCGAGCAGTTCCATCTTGGCAAGCGACAGATCGAAACCGGAGACGTTGTCCAGGATCACCAGGTCGTAGTCCGCGAGCTCGTGCATGCTGGCCGGGAGCGCACTCGCGCGCACCTCGTCCACTGTCAGACCCTGGGCCCTCAGCGCCGCGCTCACGTAACGGCCTTCTTGTGGGTTGCCCATTGCATGCAGAACCTTCGGCGCGCCGGTGACCTGCACGAACGCCTGGTAGCGGTTGTTCTCCTGCTCGCTGTCCGCGTCGCTATTGATGATCGCCTCGTATTCGTGCAGGCCCGCCTTGTCCGCCTGTTCCACGAACGAGTAGACGTTGGCGCCCGGCTCGAGCTGGACCTCGGATTCGTGCAGCAGCGCGCCGTTGCGCATGATGACCAGGTGGGCGCGGCTCGCTTCGCTCGCGTGTACCACCGCCCGCACGCTGAACGGCTCATGCAGGCGCACCTGCGGCGGGACCGTCACGCCCTGCACGTGGATTTCGCTCCCACGCAGCGCGGGTCTGCCGAGCATCACGGTGTGGATCTCGACCCCGAGGGAACGCGCCACCGCGGCCGCCGCGCGCGCATCCCCCAGGTTCTCCTGGCCATCGCTCAGCAGCATGACGCGCCGCTGCGCCCCGTCCTGAAACGCGCCAACGGCCACCTCGATGGCGCGGCCGATATCGGTGCCTGTGCGCTCGACCTGGGCCGTGATTTCGCGTGTCGGGTCGGCCCCGCTCCGCAGCTGGGATTCCACGGCCGCATCGGCGCCGAACACCACCAGGCCGATGCGTGCCGGTGACTCTCTCGCACGATTGACGAAATCCAGTGCCTCGGCGACCGATTCCCGGGAGACGCTGCTGGAAACATCGAGCGCGAACACCACGTCGGTGCGGCGCACGCTGGAGCCCGCGAGCGGCCCCGCGAGCGCGACCGCCAGACAGGCGAGGGCCAGCGCCCGCAGAGTGGCGGCGGTCGCCTCCCTGAAGCGCGCGCGCCCCGCGCGCCGGACATACAGGACGGCGAGCAGCACCGGCACCGCGAGCAGTGCGAGCCATCCGGGTTGAACGAACTTAAGAGTGCCTAACATAGTGAACCACGTGTGCGTTGCAGCCAGAACGGATTGATCACGCGAAGGGCG
Source organism: Betaproteobacteria bacterium RIFCSPLOWO2_02_64_14 (assembly GCA_001770325.1). Lineage (GTDB taxonomy): Bacteria > Pseudomonadota > Gammaproteobacteria > Burkholderiales > SG8-41 > DSOT01. The sequence continues at coordinate 2,751 of MEQT01000121.1, read as the reverse complement.
GCGCAGCTCATATCGCGAATATGAGCAAGCCGGCCGACAAAGTGTCCCGCGTAGGGCGGAGCAGGTTCCAACGGCTTCATCGTTGGATGCGACCCCGAAGCGGGACAGTGGCGCGGCGGAATAACGCGGGACAATGCGCGCCTGCGCGGTCGCATCCCCGCAAGCGGGGCCCCTGCTCTGCGCTGCGGCGCGCCGGCCGTTGTGGCTGCAACCCTTCGGGCTGGCACGAATTTTGGCCCACGACTTTGTCGCGCCCCTTGTGAATATTCGCGATATTCACTGCGGGTCGCTTCGCGTCCTGAGCCAAAATCGTGACAGCGCACCACGCGGGTCATTATGTTAGGCACTCTAAGCACTGCTTCGGCTCCCGCTCCACACGAACCACTCCAGCGCCAGCAACACCAGGGCTAACACCAGCAGATAGGGCCAGAGCGGCACGAGGGCCTGTGCGCCGTGGCTCGCAGGCTCTGCTTGCTTGCGCTGCTCGCCGGAGGCCAATCGGCGGTTGACGTCGGATTCCCGCGCGTCGGTGAGACTCACCGCAAAGTAGCGTGCCGCATCACCCACGGTATATCGATAGATGCCGGCCTCGGCAGTGGCGTCGAACGCAGCCGAGCCGCCCTTCACCTCCAGCGTGTCGGTGTTGCCGGACGGCGTGCGCACGATCACCTGCGTCTCGCCAGCGGGCACCCGGATCGAGTGGGTGGAGCCCGCCGCAGTGTGGTTGGACAGGCGGTCCTCACCGCGCGGGCGCAGCCACTCCATGCTCTGGCTTATGAACAGCGGGAAGGCGGCCTGCCGCGGAAAGTTGGACCCGGCGAGATCGAAGCCGAGATAGACCAGTTTCACGCCGTCATCGAGCAGCGCGAGCGCGAGGTCCGTTTCCCGGGACCAGAACAGGCGCTGCAGTCCCGGGACCCGCTCACGAACGACGATGCGACGCGCCTCGTCGATGCGAACCGGCGTCAGGTCCATGCCGCGCATCAGCGCGCTCGGTCCGCTGCCGAGGATGCTCGGCTGCGCCACCCGACCCGCGTCGGAGAAGGGCAGGCCCGGCGCCACGGTGTTTACGAGCAGGAAGTTCCCGGGCGGCAGTTCCGGTGTCGCGACGCCATCGAACACCACCACGTCGTGACTGCGGGCGAGTCGGGCGATGTCCTCGGTGCCCAGCTCGTCGCGCTTGACGAGCTCCATGTTGGGCAACGCTTCGAGCACGCCCTCCAGATAAAGGTTGCCGCGGCTGAACAACAGCACGCGCAGCGGGTCGTGCGTGCTCACCGCCGCAAAGGCCTGGTTGTCGGCCGCCAGGTCGTCATCGACGTCGATGCGTGCGCTCGCCTGCCCGAGCGCACGGCCGGGGAAAGCGAGAACCAGGGTCTGGCCGTCCCGCGCCGCGAGCTCGAGAGTACGCCTGAACAGCACGCGGCCATCCAGGCTCGCGGAGGCAGGCACCACCACGGGTGCGTCGGAATAGTTGCGCACCGTCATCAACACCTGGAACCGGTCTTCGCTCGCCCGCTCCTGGCGGAAGTCGAAGCGGGTGATGGCCACGTTGCGCGCGGGCCGTCCCACGACGCGCAACACCACCTGGGGCGAGCCGGGGTCCACATCCGGGTCGAAGGCGCCATCGGTCAGGAAGTAGATGCGGCCATGCTCACGGCCTCGCAGCAGTGACAGAGCCAACGCCAGGGCTTCGCGTGGCCGACCGGCCTCGTCGCCGGGGCGAAGCTGCGCCAGCACGTGACGCAGCGCGCCGCGGTCGGATACGAAGCCGCTCTTCAACAGGGCCCTGCGCCCGCTGGTCATCACGAGCATGCGTCCGTCCCGGGGCAGGCCATCGACGATACCGTTGGCCTCGGCGAGGGCCTGGTCAAAGCGCGTCGTGCCGATGCCCGACCGAGTCTTCATGCTCGCGCTTACGTCGAGCACGAGCACGGTATCGGTGTCCTCGCTGGCGTGGGTCAGCCACTGGGGGCCGGCAAGGGCCAGCCCGAGCGTCAGCGCGGTCGCCAGCAGCAGCAGCAGGCTCAGATTCCTGAGCAACCTGCGCAACCCGTGCGCGCTCTCGCGATCCCTGAGCGCTGCCTGCCACAGTGCCGTCGTCGACAGCACCACACGGCGGGGCCTCGGGCGCAGCAAGTGAAGCACGAGCAAAAGGGGGATGGCCAGCAGCGACAGCAGCGCCGCCGGGTAGGCGAACTGGATCACCGCAGATGCGCTCCCTGACGCAGGTATTTGAGCACCACGTCCTCGAACCCGATGGCGGTGCTGGCACGCAGGTATTCCACCCCGCGCCGGCGACAAAAGCTCTCCACTTCCTGCAGCTGGCGTTCGAGCCGATGCTGGTAGAGCCTGCGCAGCTCCCGGTCGACCGTCACTTCCAGCTCGTCCCCGGTCTCGGCATCCACCATTCGCAACGCGCCGTCGAGTGGCGGGTCGATCTCCGACTCCGCGAGCAGTTGAATCACCACTACGTCGTGGCCGCCGTGGCACAGCGCCTCGATGCCATCCTGGGCTGCCCCCGCGCCCAGCAGGTCGGAGATCAGGATCACTAGGCCCGGGCTTCGCGTGCGCGTTGCGAAGTCGCGCAAAGCGGTGCCGAAACGGGTCACTCCGGCGCAGGGCAGCTCACGCAGGAAAGCGAGCAGTCGGGCCAGGTGATACCGCGCCTTGATGGGAGGCAGGCTCGCACCCAGACCGTCGGCGAAGACGCTCACCCCGACACGATCGAGATTGTTGAGCGCGATGCAG
>MEQT01000120.1:6647-10430 GCA_001770325.1 Betaproteobacteria bacterium RIFCSPLOWO2_02_64_14 | reverse complement strand
CACGGCGGCGAACGCTGGCTTCCGCTCGACGCCGAAGGCGAGGCCGAGGTGACCCAATGGCTGTCGCTGGCACAGAACGAGATTTTTTACGGGCTGGGCCGCTCGCGTTCGATGCGCGGGCAGCGCTGGCATGGGACCGGGACGCTCGAGGAGGCGCATGCGGTGGCGGCGATTGCGCTGCGTGCGCTCGAGAGCCGGCTCGGAGAGCACGAATGGCTCGCCCTCGGACGCCTTACGATCGCGGACGTCGCCTGTTATTCATACACCGTATTTGCGCCCGAGGGCGGCATCTCGCTCAAGCCCTATCCCGGTGTTCGCGCGTGGCTCGCGCGCATTGCCGGCCTGCCCCGTTATCTGCCCACCCCGCCGTACGACGGTGCGGGCGGGCCGCTCGTGGAATAGCGGTGATCGGCCTGCCCGATCCGCGGTGCTACGGCGCCGGTGCCGACGACAATGAACTGCTGCGGTTTGCATCGAAGGCAGGCGGCGAAGACGCAGCCACCACGGAGCTGCGATCGCTGGTGCGCCATCACCTCGCCGCTGGAGACGATGCCGCCCTGTCCGAGGCGTTGAGCGCGGCGCCATCGGATTTCGTCTATCGCCGCCTGTGGAACGCGATCTGCTGGACTGCGGAAGGGCATGATGCCGGCGAGAACGACGCGACAGTCGTGGCCCGACCGTTTGCCATTCCGGTCGTAGTTGTCGCGGGTGCGCGCCGTTCACTGCGCGTTCCCGGCGCGCTTCCGGACATCACCGAGGTCCATTCTTTGCTCGAGCGGCAGGGGGTGGTGGGGACGACCCGCAACTTCGGGCTGAGCCCCGACCTCATCCCGCTGGAGACGCTGGAGCGCATCCGGCCAAGCCGCGTCTATCGCTGGAATCATGTCTACGCCGCCGGTGCATTGGATGGCATGGAGGGTGCGGCGATCGAGGTCGCGGCGGGACGCGAGCAGGCGCATCTGCGTTTCCTGGTGGGGGCGGGCATCACGCCGGCGCATCTCCCGTCGTTCCTCGAAACCGCGGCCGACATCGGCAGGTGGGGCGCGTTGTTCACGCGAACGCTTGCGCGGCAGCTCGCGCAGAGCGGGCTCGAATTGCTGCCGCTCGCGCGTCCTCCCGCAGCGTTGCTGGCGGCGGCACACGCGGGGCGCCGCGCGGTGATCGAGACCGCGTTTGAGCTCTTTGCGAGTCACGCCGTGCGGACGTGCCGCATGACGGCTGGCGAACCGGTGGTCATCGTATCCGCCCATCGGAACGGGCACGCGGGCGAGCTGCGGGTGAGCGTGAGTTCGATGCTGGACGACGCATTGCTCGAAGGATTTTGCTGGCCGTTGCATCCGCTGGACGAACTGAACGAGATCGTATCGTCGATCGAGGTTTTGCTGGAAGCGTGCAGAGTGGGAGACGTGAGGTGGGTGCCGGAGTTCGCGACGGAACCGTCCGCTGCGCCCGCGGCCGCGTTCATCTCGGTGCGCGATTTCGACCGCACCGCGGGTACGCCGGGGCGCCACTGACGCATAGGCGCTGCACTGGTACCGTCGGACTGCGCGTCATCACTGCCACATTTCTGATGTAGTACGTCCTGTGGTATGGTGCCCGCGACATGCCGGACGCGCCGCCCTATCAAAGCCTCACGCCCGAGTGCATACTCGACGCGATCGAAACCTGCGGCTACCGGTGCGATGGCAGGCTGTCCACGCTGAACAGCTACGAGAATCGCGTCTACCAGATCGGGCTCGATGATGGTGGCAGCATCGTGTCGAAGTTCTACCGCCCCGGCCGCTGGTCGGACGAGGCGATAGGCGAAGAGCATGCGTTCGCGCTGGAACTGGCGGCGCGCGAGATCCCGGTCGTGGCGCCGATCGCGGTCGCAGGGCGCACCTTGCACGGGCATGCGGGTTTCCGCTTTGCGCTCTATCCGCGCCGCGGGGGACGCAGCCCGGAGCTTGAAGACAGCGAGGTCCTGCGCCGGCTCGGGCGCTTCATCGGCCGCATCCATGCCGTCGGCGCCGGGGCTCCGTTCCGGCACCGACCGGCGCTCGACATCGAGAGCTTTGGCTTCGAGCCGTCGCGTTTTGTTCTCGAACAGGGATTCGTTCCCGAGGACCTGCGCGCGACCTACCGCAGCGTGGTGGACGACGTGCTGGAGCGCGTGCAGCGTTGCTTCGAGCGTGCGGGAGACTGGCGTCCGATCCGGCTGCACGGCGACTGCCATGCCGGCAACATCCTCTGGACGGACGACGGGCCGCATTTCGTCGATCTGGACGATGCGCGCACGGGACCGGCGGTGCAGGACCTGTGGATGTGCCTCGCCGGGGACCGCTCAGAGACGGAAACGCAGTTTGCGGCGCTCGGGGCGGGCTATTGCGAATTCATGGATTTCAACCCGGCCGAGCTGTGGCTGGTCGAGGCCCTGCGCACGTTGCGGCTCACCCACTACGCGGGCTGGCTCGCGCGGCGCTGGGACGATCCGGCGTTCCCCGCCAGTTTCCCGTTCTTCAACACGCAGCGTTACTGGCAGGACCACATCCTGGCGCTGCGCGAGCAGGCGGCGGTGCTCGATGAGGCGCCGTTGCAGTACGCCGCATGAAGCAGCCCATGCTTCTCAACGTTCTCATCGCGGTGGTGCTCGGCTATGCGGTATTGGTCGGCCTGGTGTTCGTGACCCAGGGGCGGCTGGTGTATTACCCGCAGATCGGCCGCGAGTTGGCGATCACGCCCCAGACGTACGGGCTCGCGCATGAATCGCTGCAAATCACGACCGAGGATGGAGAGCGGCTGCATGCGTGGTGGGTGCCGGCGGCCGGGGCGCGTGGGACGGTGCTGCTGTTTCACGGCAACGCGGGTAACATGTCGGCGCGTCTGGATTATCTGCTGATGTTCCATCGGCTGAACTATTCCACGCTGATCATCGACTACCGCGGTTACGGGCAGAGCACCGGCAGTCCTTCGGAAGCCGGCACCTACCGTGACGCCGAGGCGGCGTGGCGCTGGCTCACCGCGACGCGCGCCATCCGCGCGGACGACATCGTCTTGTTTGGCGAGTCTCTCGGCGGGGCCGTCGCGTCGTGGCTGGCAGCGCGACTGTCCCTCATCCCCGACCCTTCTCCCGAGTGGAGAAGGGAGGTACCAGCTGCCTCTCCGCCGTTGGGAGAGAGGTCAGGATTGACGGTTGCCCCGCGCGCGCTGGTTCTCGCTTCCACGTTCACGTCGGTCACCGACCTGGGCGCGGAGGTCTATCCGTTCCTGCCGGTGCGTCTCATCAGCCGCTTCGGCTACGACAACCGCGCCAATCTCAAGTCGATACGCATCCCCGTGCTGATCGTGCACAGCCGGCAGGACGACGTGATTCCATTCGCGCATGGGCAAAGGCTGTTTGAGGCCGCCAACGAACCCAAACAGTTCCTCGAACTCGCCGGCGGACACAACGACGGGTTCATCTTCATGCGCGACGAGTGGGTGCGGGCGCTCGCCCGCTTCCTCGACCAGCACGCCCCGCAGCGTAGCGCGCAGTAGCGGCTGCGAAAGTTCGATTGGCCACAGAGGACACAGAGATCAATGGCACTATTTTAAGCGGTGAACTTTACGTGCTCCCTCCCTTGCGCGCAGCGCGGGGGAGGGTTGGGGAGGGGGCAGAACCGATCCAGCTCCCATCCTAACCTTCCCCCGCACGCGGGGGAAGGAACCTTAAGATAGTGCCATTGGACACAGAGATCACAGAGAAGAACAGGACAAGCTTCAACGTGTAGCACACAAAGGAAAAGCGAAGGACGCAAGGGATGA
>MEQT01000120.1:0-6628 GCA_001770325.1 Betaproteobacteria bacterium RIFCSPLOWO2_02_64_14 | reverse complement strand
GCTGATTTGACATTCCGGGTTTTGCCGGAGGCTCAGGGATCAAGCAAGTCTGCGACGTAATCGGCGATGGCGAGCGAGGAGGTGAGCCCGGGTGATTCGATGCCGTAGAGGTTGACGAGTCCGGCGATGCCGTGCTGCAACGGGCCGTGGATCAGGAAATCCGGCGCGGGTTCGTTGGGCCCGTGAATTTTGGGGCGGATGCCGGTGTAACCCGGCTGCAGCGTCCCGTCCTTCAGCCTGGGGTAATAGTCCCGAATGGCCCGATAGAATGCCGCGGCGCGGCTCTCGTCGAAGCGGTAGTCGACGCGGTCGATCCAGCCGAGGTCGGGCCCGAACTTGACCTGCCCGCCGAGGTCGATCGTCACGTGCACGCCGAGCCAGTCACGGCGCGCGACGGGATAGATGAGGCGCGTGAAGGGCGACCGGCCGGCCAGGGTGTAGTAGTGGCCGATCGCATAGTAGGTCGGCGGGACGGTTGCGGCGGGTATGCCTCGAATCAAGCGAGCGACGGACTGCGCGTGCAGGCCCGCGGCGTTGACGACGCTGCGGCACTCGAGCGCCGTCGGTTCGGCGCCGCCGATTTCCAGCACGATTGCCTCGGAGCCGACTTCGCCGGCGTGCACCGGGCTCGCCAACGCCAGCGCTGCGCCGTGATCCTGCGCGTCGCCAAGATAGGCGAGCATCAGCCCATGGCTGTCGATGATGCCGGTGGACGGCGAGAGAACACCCGCTACCGCGGCGACCTCGGGTTCGAGTTCGTGCAATTCGGGGGCGGTCAGCGCGACGAGATCATCCACGCCGTTGGCCTCACCCTGCTGGCGGTACTTCTGGAGCGTGTCGATCTGGTTCGCGTCGGTTGCGACGATGACCTTGCCGACGCGCTTGTGCGCCACGGCGTGTCCGGCGCAGTACTCGTAGAGTGCGCGCCGCCCGGCGACACAGAACCGGGCCTTGAGCGAGCCGGTGGGATAATAGATGCCGGCGTGGATCACTTCCGAATTGCGTGAACTGGTGTGGGTGCCGAATGCTTCCTCGGCTTCCAGTATCACGACCTCGCGCCCGCGCATGGCGAGCGCGCGGGCGATCGCGAGGCCGACCACGCCGGCGCCGATTACGGCGCAATCGATTCGTTCTGTCATGGCGAGGGTTGAGCGTTAAGAGAGTTGAGCGATAAGAGTTGAGTGTCAAGCGTCGGCGGTGGAGCAGAAGCTGCGATCCAGGAGGTTCAAACGAATGCCAAACTCTAAACGCTCAACACCAATCGCTCAACGCGATACGCTTCGCATCGCGCGGCGCATTCTAACATCGTGATCCAGAACTGGGACCCGGATTTCGCGCTTCGTTCGCCCATGTTCGAACCGCTGCGCTGGGCGGCTGCCGAATTGAACGCAAGGGATTGGCCCTCGCTGGAGGATCTGCAACGGCTGGTTGCGGCACGGGCGGAACCGATCCTCACCGCGGGTGGCGCGCCGCTACGGTTCGTCGCACAGGGCGCCCGGCCGCGGCGCATGGAAGACCGCTATGAAGCGCGTATTTACCTGCATGGCGAAGTGCAGGTGCGCGATGCCAACTGGCACGATCTGCTGAATGTCCTGGTGTGGCTCACGTTCCCGCGCGCCAAGGTCGCGCTCAACGCGCGGCATTATCTGGCGCTGCTTGCCCAGGAGAAGAGCGGCGTCCGCGATCGCGGGCCGGTGCAGGACGCGCTGACGCTGTTTGACGAGGGCGGCGTGATCGTTGCGGCATCGGATATCGAATTGCTCCGGCATGTCGAATGCTTCGCCTGGAAGCGTCTGTTCTGGCGCGAGCGCACACGGGTTACACGCGCCATGCGCTTCTTTCTCTTCGGCCACGCGCTCTACGAGAAGGCGCTTGCTCCGTTCACCGGCATCACCGGACGCAGCATCCTGATTCACGTTGCTGCGGATCTGCCCGCCGCGCCGCTGCCGATCCAGATCGAAGCCCTCGACCGCATGGTCTCGGCGCGGCTGGGTGACCCCGGTTGGCTGCGCTCGCCGAGCAACCTCGCGCCGCTGCCGATCCTGGGCGTTCCGGGGTGGTGCGCAGAAAACGAGAGCGCCGGCTACTACGACGACGCAACCTACTTCCGGCCCGGGCGCGGCCGCTGAAGCCGGGAGCTAGTCCGTTCCGCTCAAGGTGACGCGGTTCTTGCCTTCCTTCTTGCTGACGTACATCGCATCATCGGCTTTCTTCAATACCGTTTCGAAATCGGAGCCGTGATCGGGGAAGCAGGCGACACCGATGCTGACGGTCATCCCTATGGTCTTGTCGCCGAGGTGCAGGGGCGACGATTCGATGCGGTGGCGCACCCGCGCCGCGACGCCGGCGGCGCCGCTGCACGGGGTTTCAGGCAGCAGCACGAGGAATTCGTCGCCCCCATAGCGTGCGACGATGTCCGACTCGCGCAACTCGTCCTCAATGCAGTGCACGGTCAGCTTGAGCAACTGGTTGCCGGCCTCATGGCCGTGGGTGTCGTTCACGGCCTTCAGACTGTCCGAGTCGATCATCAGCACGCTGAAAGGGCGGGCGTAGCGCACGGCCTGTTTCAGCAGGTGGTCGGCCATCGCCGTCACGGCGCGGCGGTTGAGCACGCCCGTCAGATCGTCCGTTTCGGACAGCGAGCGGATCTGCATCAACGCGCGCCGGATGTCCGCCGACAGCATGGTGGTAATGTAGGCGACCAGAATCAGCGGGGCAAGCTGCGTTGCGATCCGGGCTGCGAAGGAGTACGGAAAAAGGCGTTGCGCCTGATCGTGGTAGCCCAGCCAGACGTGGGCGCAGGCGATGAGCACCATCAACAGCAGCGTTACGTACTTTCCCAACGCGAGCGCGCTGGTGATGACGACCAGCAGATAGAGATTGAGCAGGGGGCTCTCGAGCCGCCCCGTGAAAAACAGCACCCAGGTGATGAATGCGGTCATCACGAGGGTTTCGACCATCAGCTTCGCCGGCGTTTCGGCGCTGTAGAAGTTGATGTAGTGAAACATCAGCACGAACGCGGCGAACAGGAACATCGCCATGGAGACCGCCACGCGGCTGTCGGAATCCGGGACCAGCACCAGCTGGTGGACCATGACCAGGATGAGCACCAGCCATTCGATCTCCGCCACGGTGCGCGCGAAGCCGCGCAGCTCTTCGACAGAAAGCGCCGGCCGCGGATTCACGGGCATGCGCGTCCTCGATTGCGCTGCGGGCATTGGCGCCGCGTCAACCGGAGGGCCGGGCCATAGGGGACGGCAAGATCGCCCCTGTGTCCCGTACGGGCGCCCCCATCTGGGAACTGATCGCGCTCATCCATGAACCGCGGACTTCGGGGAGGGATCGCCAGTTGGTTGGATGTCTTCTTGACGAGGGTAGGCGGCGCCACGGACACTCTCGGATTCATGGTAATCGAAAACCTCTCAAATTGGAAGATTTGCGGTGCGCGCCTGCATCTGAACCTATGCCTGCCTGCAGCCGGAGCGCATAATGTGCGGCGCGACAGAAGATTGCACGCGGCCCAGGGAGGCCAATGGACGCAGCACCCGACCTCATGCAACAGGGTAACATCGACCGCCTCGCGCAAATCCTCGCCCGCGCGCTGCTGAGCGCCATAGCCGATCCGGCGTGGGTGAAGGACGCCACGGGGCGCTACACGGCGGTCAATTCGGCTTGCCAGCAGGTCTGTGACAGTCATCTGGGGCGAACCAATGTCGAGATCGTGGGCTTGACCGATTTCGATCTGTTCCCCGCGGAGGATGCCGAGTGTTCGCGCCAGGAAGAGCGCGACGTGATGGCCGCGCGGGGAGCCTTGCGCAGCGAGCGGGTCGTCCACACCGCGCAGGGTGAAGCGCGCCAGTTCGAAATTCACCGTATCGCGCTTCTGGGCGAAGACGGGCAGGCGGCGGGAACGCTCGGCATCGCCCACGATGTGACGGATCGGGTCGCACCCGCGGTGCGGTTGCGCGCGAGCGAACGCAGACTGGCAACACTGATGCATAACCTGCCGGGCATGGCATACCGGCGCTTAAACGACGCCGAATGGACCATGGAGTTCGTGAGTGAGGGTTGCCGCGAACTGACCGGTTTTGCGCCTGGAGATTTCGTCGGCGATCGAGTGCGGAAATGGAATTCGATCATTGTCCCGGAAGACCTCGAGCGTGCGTGGCACGAGATCCAGGACCAGCTCGGCAAGGGCGGCCGCTATAGCTCCGAGTACCGCGTCGTGCGCGCTGACGGCGCGTTGCGCTGGGTCAGCGAGCGCGGCATCGGCGTCGCGGCCGGGGGCGGCGCCGGGGTGGTGGTTGAAGGCATCGTCACCGATATTACCGAGACCCGGTATTACCTGGAGGAGATGGTGCACCGCGCCACCCACGACACGCTCACGGGGGTGGCAAACCGGCCGCTGCTGATCGATCATCTGCGCCACGGGATGGCCTACGGGCAACGCTATGAGCGCATGGTGGGGACGCTCGTCGTCAATATCGATCACTTCAAGTACGTGAACCAGAGCCTGGGCCACGACGCCGGCGACCAGCTCCTGAAGGAAATCGCGTCCCGATTGCGCAAAGCGCTGCGCGACCACGATACCGTCGCGCGCCTGGGGGCGGATTCCTTTGCCATGGTGCTGATCGACCAGGAAAACCTCGGCGCGGCGTCACAGGTTATGACGAGACTACTTGATGCCGTGCGTGAACCCGCGCAACTGGGCGCCGAGGAGGTCGTTGTCACTTGCAGCATAGGCTGCACCCTGTTTCCGCTCGACGGTGATGACCCGGAGACGCTGCTGCGCCGCGCGGATACCGCGATGCGGCGCGCACGCAACCTGGGTGGCGACTGCTTCTACTTCTACTCCGCGGAAAGCGATCGCAAGACCGAGGAGCGGCTCCATCTGGAAACCAACCTGCGGCACGCCGTGGAGCGCGGCGAACTGCTGCTGCAGTATCAGCCGCAGATGAATCTGCGCGATGGCGCCCTGATCGGCATGGAAGCGCTGGTGCGCTGGAAACACCCGGAGTTGGGCATGGTGCCGCCCGGGCGCTTCATCCCTGTCGCCGAGGAGACGGATCTGATCGTGAGCCTCGGCACCTGGATACTCGAGGAAGCGTGCCGGCAGACGCGGTCGCTGCTCGACCAGGGCTTTGCGGTGGGCCACGTCGCGGTGAACCTGTCGGCGCGCCAGTTCCGTGACCGGCGGTTGATCGAGCGCATCGACGAGATCCTCGCGCGTACCGGGCTCGATCCGGCGCGCCTGGAACTCGAGATCACGGAAAGTCTGGTGATGCGCGACATCGATGCCGTGGTCGCGAAACTCAAGGACCTTAAAGCCTTCGGCGTGCAGCTCGCGATCGACGATTTCGGCACCGGCTACTCCAGCCTGAGCTACCTGCGGCGCTTTCCCATCGATCGCATCAAGATCGATCAGTCGTTTACGCGCGAGGTCACGTCTTCCGTCGACGGCGCCACGATCGCCCGCGCCATCATCCAGCTCGGACACGCGCTGGACCTGCGCGTGATCGCGGAGGGCGTGGAGACTGAGAGCCAGTTGCAGTTCCTGCGCGAGAATGGATGCGATGAAATACAGGGGTACCTGTACGCCCGTCCGCTCGATCCGGAGGCCCTCCGCGACATGCTGTGCGCCGGCGGACGCTCGTAGACCCGCGGCGACGCGCGGCGGCCCGTGCGGGTGCGCCGATCGGATCCGTTGATCAATCTCGGGTGCCAGTTGTCGCGCTCGAGCAGCGTCACCAGGTGCGCACCCGCGCGATTGAGCTGCGTGATTGTGGACAGGTCGCCAAAGAGCGTGCTGCCATAGCGCCGGTCGTCCATCAGGCGCGCGAAAAGCGCAAAGCTCGGCACCATGGGGCCATGCTCCCCGCGATCGAGATCGCGATTCGCCCCGAGGGTGGCGCAATGCGCGACCACCACGCGCACGCCATGGTCGAGCGCGCGACGCAGCAGCAGCGGGTTGCCGAGCGCCTGGCGATCCCCGACGGGAATCGCCCGCTCCATCCCGGCGTGCGTGATGAGCGGCATGTCGAGTTCGCTGAGCGCGGCGTAGAAACGGTCGCAGAGCGGCGACGCGGGATTCATCCCCATCGCGGCGGGCATCCACTTCACCGCACGCGCGCCGTCCCGGTGCGCGAGCCGCAGTGCCTCGACGCAGTCGGCGCGGTAGGGATGAATTCACACCCTGCCATGCCGCCGCCACTGCCTCGTGCTCGGCGAGGTGCGGGGGAAGTGCGGCGCGGCAGGGATTGAGGAGACCGTGCTCCAGGGAGAAACCGCAACCAGAGAGGGTGGCGGTCGCCGCCGCGCCTGTCCACGCTTGCAGGAACCTGCGCCGCACTTCGTTCATCGTATCTCCGCCGGCTATGATAGCGAAAGCGGCAAAAACCGTAGTTGCAACAGGATCCTGGATGGGAGAGGCGGTGGACGGGGGATTGAACTCCCTTTGTGGGTCCCCATCTAAGACAGGCAAGTTCATCACTGGAGTATCGATACGCATATGAAACGAATTTTCCTGCTGATTGTGACCAATTTCGCCGTGCTGGCGGTGCTGAGCGTGACGATGCAACTGCTCGGCGTCGACCGCATGCTCGTGCAGGGGTCCGGGCTCAACCTCAAC
>MEQT01000119.1 GCA_001770325.1 Betaproteobacteria bacterium RIFCSPLOWO2_02_64_14 | reverse complement strand
TTCCTGTTCCCTGTGCCTGCGCTGCAATCTGCGGCTGCTGCCGGTGGACTAGGCCGCTGTTCCGGGATGCGTTCCCGGCGATGGAAATTGCCGTAACATATGCCCGGCGGGGTGGAGACCGGTTCACGGTCATCGGGCGGCGACAACTTCAGACAACAGCGCCGGCGCAGGTGGGAACCGCAAGGAGCAGCCCATGAAGCGAAACAGCAGCGCGAAAGCGCGGCAACCGGACGCCGCCCGGTGCTTCGCGCCACGACGGCGTTTTGCCGCCGATTGACGACTTGTGCACAGCGGCTTCGTGCCGCGCAATGCGAGAATCCGTTCGCACCTTTCCACCAGCGTGCCTGAATCGACCATCCCGCGCGATGAACGACCCCCTCTTTCCACTCGATGCGCGCACCCTGGTGGTGGTCGCATTCACCAGCAGCATCCTCATGGCAGCCGTGCTGTGGTTCGTCTTCGCCGGACGCTTTCGCGACGGCCTGGCGCGCTGGACGCAGTCATTGTGGGTGCAGGCGCTGGCGTGGCTGCTCATCGCGCTACTCGGCGAAATTCCCGATGTCGTCTCGGTCGCGGCGGCCAACGGCCTGCTGGCGCTGGGCTGGTCGCTGCAGTTCGCGGCCGTGCTCGAATTTCAGCGCCGCCGCGTGCCCTCCGTCCTGGTGTGGGCGCCGGCGGTGATCGTCTTCGTGCTGTTCTTCCTGCTGATCGACGACGCGCGGCTCAGGCTCATCGTGGGCGGCCCCCTGTACGGCGCCTTCTGCACCCTCATCGCGGGGGCAGCGTTCACGCATCGGCCAACTTACGGATTCCGCGCGTATGGGCTGTTCGCGAGCGGCTACCTGGTGGCAGCCACCGTGCTGTTCCTCCGCAGCGTGGGAGCGTGGGTCGAGCCGCAGGAGTACGCAGCTGCGCTCGCGCCCCATTCGCATCAGGGCCTGCTCTACTTCGTCGCCTGCGCGCTCGTGGTGTCGAGTTCGCTCGCCTATTTGCTTATGCACCGGGAGCGTGCCGACGAGGAAACCCGCAGACTTGCGACCACGGACCCGCTCACCGACCTCTTCAACCGCCGCACCTTCATTGAACTCGCCGAGCGCGAGCTCGCGCGCAGCCGGCGCGACTCGACGTCACTCTCGCTGATGATTCTCGATCTGGATCACTTCAAGCAGGTGAACGACACCTACGGTCACCTGGTTGGGGACGATGTGCTGGTTGCCTTCACCGGCCTCATCAGGGATCGCGCGCGGCGCGGCGATCTGGTGGTGCGTTACGGCGGCGAGGAATTCTGCGTGCTGTTGCCGGCGACCTCGCTGCCCGCGGCCGTCGCGCTCGCCGAGCGCATTCGCGCCTCGACTGCGGTAACCGCGCTCACCGCACACCCGATCAAGATCACCGTCAGCGTGGGCGTCACGGCGTACGCCGGCGCACCGGGCGTGACGCTTGAAACACTGCTCGCGCGCGCCGACGAAGCGCTTTATCGCGCCAAGCACGAAGGCAGAAACCGCGTGGTGGCGTTGCCGCTGGCCGAAACAGGCGCTGCCCAACAGCGCCCATTGCCGCTGGAACACGTGGGTTAGAGCAGGCTTTCGCCGCGGGCGCGCAGCGCAGGCTCGCGGCCCGCATCAACCGATCATGAGCGCCGCGCGGCCGGTGACCAGCCCCTTGTCCAGCCGCTGGTGCACCGCCTCGGCCTGTTCGAGCGGCACCTTCTCCGTCACCATCGGCCAGATTTCGCCGCGTGCCACGAGATCGAGCGCATCGATCACCTCCTGACGCGTGGCGTAGCGGCTGCCCATGATCTCCGCTTCCTTGCGCTGCGCCTCGCGATCGATCCTGAACCCGGCGCCCTGGCCCGCGAGCGCGACGAGCCGCCCGCCCTTGCCAAGCGCCGCGCACGCCGCTTCGAGCACCTCAGGCTTGCCGACGAAATCGATGGCGACATCGACGCCCCGGCCAGCGGTGAGTTCCATGAGCTGTTCGGTGATCCGGCCATCGGAAGCGTCCACGGTCGCATCCGCCCCGGCCTTGAGACAGGTCTCGAACTTGGACGCCATCACGTCCACCGCGATCACCTTGCGCGCGTGCGCCCAGCGCGCCACCTTGGTCATGTGCACGCCGAGCCCGCCGCCTGCGCCGAACACCGCGACCGTGTCATGCGGCGTGACGCGCGCCCTGCGGATCACCTTGATCGGTGTCGCGATCGCGTCGCAGATGACGCCGGCTTCGGCCGGATGCTTGCGCCAGTCGAGCCCCTCCGGCAGCCTGATGCAGTTGCGCGCCGGCAGCTTGATGAACTCCGCGTAGCCGCCGTCGGTTTCGCGCCCGATGTAACCGCCGAGGTTGTCGCACAGCGTCTCGCGGTTGATGCGGCACCAATGGCAGTGACCGCACGTGATGTAGAAATACGCCGTCACCGGATCGCCGATTTTCGGGTCCGTCACCCCCGCGCCGAGCGCGACGATCTCCGCCGTGATCTCGTGTCCCAGGATCTGCGGATATTTCTTCAGGATCATCCGGCCGGCGCGCGCGTGGTGTATCGTAAGCCCCGCGCCGCACGCGAGCACCTTCGCGACCACTTCTCCCGGACCCGGCACGGGATCGGGAACGGTTTCCAGAACGAGCGGCGTCTTCGGCGCCTTCAGAACCATCGCTTTCATGGGCATCCTCCTGTGCGGGCCTGACTTTCCGCCTATGCCTTGAGCAACATGCGCCGGGCGGCGGCGAGTTCCTTGCGCATGGCGTCGTCGACCTTCGGGAACTTGAGATTGAGCTTGTCGAGCTCCTCGACGATGGCGGCTGCGACCACCAGGCGCGTGAACCACTTATTGTCTGCGGGCACGACGAACCACGGCGCGTGCGGGGCAGCCGTGTTGCGGATCATCTGCTCGTAGGCCTCCATGTACTGGTCCCAGTACTGGCGTTCCTTCGCATCCTTGCTCGAGAACTTCCAGTTCTTCTCCGGCTGGTCCAGCCGCTCGAGGAAGCGCTTCTTCTGCTCCTTGCGCGAGACGTGCAGGAAGAACTTGAGGATCAGGAAGCCGTTGCGCGCGAGGTAGCGCTCGAATGCCCTGATGTCCTCGTAGCGTTCCTTCCAGACCCTCTTGGTGATGAGCTTGGGCGGAATCTTCTGGCGCCGCAGGTACTCTTCGTGCACGCGCACCACCAGCACTTCCTCGTAGTATGAACGGTTGAAGATGCCGATGCGGCCGCGCTCCGGCAGCGCCTTCATGCAGCGCCACAGAAAGTCGTGGTCGAGGTCCTCGCTCGAGGGCGCCTTGAACGAATAAACCTGCGTGCCCTGCGGATCGACGCCGGAGATCACGTGCTCGATGGTGCCGTCCTTGCCCGCCGCGTCCATTGCCTGGAAGATCAGCAGCACGCCCCAGCGATCCTGCGCGTAGAGGCGCTCCTGCTCTTCCTCCAGCCAGTCGACCCCGCGCGCCAGCAGCTCCTTGGCTTCGTCCTTGAACTCGGACTTGAGCCCGTGGGTATCGTCCGGACGGATGTCTTTCAGCCGGAACTTGCGCCCGTCGGTGACGTGATAACGGTCGACGAACTTGCGGATCTGCTTGATGGTGGGGGTAGCCATGGCGGTCTCCGTGCCGTTGCTGTTGTGTTTCTGCCGCGCGGATGCAAGTCGGGTATTATACGCAGCCCCAATGTCCCAAGCCCACGACTCCATCGTCATCCGCGGCGCGCGGCAGAACAACCTCAAGAACCTCACGCTCGAGCTGCCGGCAAACCAGCTGATCGTGGTCGCCGGCGTCTCGGGCAGCGGCAAGTCTTCTCTCGTCTTCGACACCCTCTACGCCGAAGGGCAGCGCCGCTACGTCGAGACTTTCAGTCCCTACGCGCGCCAGTTTCTCGACCGCATGGACAAGCCCCAAGTCGATGCAATCGAGGGCATCCCGCCCGCGATCGCCATCGACCAGGTGAACCCGGTGCGCACCTCGCGCTCGACCGTCGGCACGATGACCGAGCTGAACGACCACCTGAAGCTGCTCTTCGCCCGCGCCGCGCAGCTCTACTGCCGCGGTTGCGGCGCGGCGGTGCGGCGCGACACGCCCCAGAGCATCCATGACGAACTGGTGCAGCGAGCGAGCGCGGCTGACGACCCGAGGCTCCTCATCACCTTTCCGGTTTCGGTGCCGAAGAACTTTTCCGTCGCTGAAGTGAAGCAACTGCTCGAGCGCCAAGGCTACACCCGCATTCTCGGCGAAACCCGCAGCGCCCTGGAAGTCGTACAGGACCGGCTGCGGTTCTCATCGGCGGAGCGTGCCCGCGTCATCGAAGCGCTGGAAGCCGCGCTCAAGATCGGCCAGGGACGCGTCAACGTCCATGCCCTCGCCGAGAGCGAGAACGCTCATCACTCATCACTCATCACTCATCACTCGCCGTGGCGCTTCTCCACGGCGCTGCACTGCCCCGACTGCGACATCCACTACCAGGAACCGACGCCGAGTTTGTTCTCGTTCAATTCACCCGTCGGCGCATGTGACACTTGCCGCGGTTTCGGGCGCGTGATCGGCATCGATTACGGGCTCATCGTTCCCGATGAAGCGAAGAGCCTGCGCGAGGGCGCGGTTCGCCCGTGGCAGACCGACGCCTACCGCGAATGCCAGGACGATCTCCTGCAGTACGCGAGAAAGCGCCGCGTACCCCTCGATCTGCCGTGGCGCGAACTCGATCCGGAACACCGGCGCTGGGTGCTGGAGGGCGAAGCCGAATGGGTGAGCTGGCGCAAGTCGTGGCCGGGCACGTGGTACGGCGTGAAGCGGTTCTTCGACTGGCTCGAGACCAAAGCCTACAAGATGCACATCCGCGTGCTGCTGTCGCGTTACCGCGCCTATACGCCCTGCGCCGCCTGCGGCGGTGCGCGGCTCAAGTCCGAAGCGTTGAGCTGGCGCGTGGGAAACAGCGCCGACGCGGACGGCGCCGTCTCCCCGTCCGCGCGTTTCCTTCCCCAGGGCCTCGGATTCGACCGCGGCGTGCTCGAAGGGCTGCCGGGCCTCACGTTGCACGACCTGGTGCTGCTGCCGATCATACGCAGCAAGGAATTCTTCGACCGCGTCACACTCGCTCCGCCGCTGGACCAGGCGACCGGACTGTTGCTGGGCAATATCCGCGCGCGTCTCGGTTATCTCGTCGAGGTCGGGCTGGGCTACCTCACGCTGGACCGCCAGTCGCGCACGCTCTCCGGCGGCGAAGTGCAGCGGATCAATCTCACCACCGCCCTGGGCACGTCGCTCACCAGCACGCTGTTCGTGCTGGACGAGCCTTCGATCGGCCTGCACCCGCGCGACATGGGGCGCGTGATCGGAGTCATGCGGAAGCTCCGCGACGCGGGCAATTCCCTGGTCGTGGTGGAACACGACCCGCAGATCATGTTCGCCGCGGACCGCATCCTCGACCTGGGTCCCGGCCCCGGCGAGCGCGGCGGCAATGTCGTGTTCTTCGGCACGCCGCCGGAACTGCGCGCCGCGCGCGACTCGCTCACCGGCGACTACCTCGCCGGGCGCCGGCGCGCGGAACGCGGCCGCTCGCGCCTCCCGCCGAAGAACGGCGCGTGGCTCGAGGTGAAGGGCGCCGCCGAGCACAACCTCAGGAACATCGACGTCGAGTTCCCGCTCGAGCGGCTGGTATGCGTGACCGGGGTATCGGGCTCGGGCAAGTCGACGCTGGTGCAGGACGTGCTGTACGCAGCGTTGCTCAAGGCCAAAGGCCGGCCGACAGAAGCGCCGGGGACGCATCGCTCGCTTTACGGTCATCACCGGGTCACGGACGTCGTCATGGTCGACCAGTCACCGATCGGGCGCACCACGCGCTCCAATCCGGCGAGCTACGTGGGCGCGTTCGACGCCATCCGCAAGCTCTACACCGCGCTGCCGCTTGCGCAAGAGCGCCGCTACACCGCCGGCACCTTCAGCTTCAACGCCGGCACCGGGCGCTGCCCGGCCTGCGGCGGCAACGGCTTCGAGCACGTCGAGATGCAGTTTCTCTCCGACGTCTACCTGCGCTGTCCGGATTGCGACGGCAGGCGCTACCGGGCCGAGGTGCTCGAGGTGAAGTTCGAACACCGGAGCATCGCCGACGCGCTCGACATGACGGTATCGGAAGCCCTCGCCTTTTTCCGCGATCACCATGAAGTGCGGCGGACGCTGAAGCCCCTCGCGGACGTCGGGCTCGAATATCTGCGGCTCGGCCAGCCCGTGCCGACGCTCTCGGGCGGCGAGGCCCAGCGCCTGAAGCTCGCCGGCCACCTCGCGGAAACAGCCGGCCGCGGCGGCCACCCAACGCTCAACGCTCAACGCTCAACGTTGTTTCTGTTCGACGAACCCACGACCGGCCTGCATTTCGACGACGTGGCGAAGCTGCTGCGCGCATTCCGGCAGCTGCTTGCGGCGGGACACTCGCTGATCGTGATCGAACACAACCTCGACGTGATCGCCGCGGCCGACTGGATCATCGACCTTGGGCCTGAAGGCGGTGATGCCGGCGGCGAAGTCGTGTGCGCAGGCACGCCGCAACAAGTTGCGGCGTGCCTTGATTCACACACGGGCAAGGCCTTGCGCGATTACGAAGCCGCCATCGGAAGCGCCGCTTCCGATAATGGGCGCGGGTCCGCAATGCGCGAACCGCGTGGGGTTCCGATT
>MEQT01000118.1:9995-20978 GCA_001770325.1 Betaproteobacteria bacterium RIFCSPLOWO2_02_64_14 | reverse complement strand
ACCGGCGTCAATGGCGCTCATTTTCCACTATCATCGGAACGTTTCACTTACGGAGTGACCGACCATGGCTCGAAAACGTGTCCTGATCACCGGCGCAGCCGGCTACCTCTCGCGCCAGCTCTTGCCCGTGTTCCGCGAGCGCTATGACCTTGTGTTGCTCGACCGCCGCAAGCCGCACGACATCGACGGCATCATCGAGGTCGATCTCGTCAATCCCGACATCGACACCTATCGCGAACACTTCAAAGGCGTCGATGCGATCGTTCACAACACGCGCAGCACTCGCCCGGGCGTGAATACCGGCGCACCGCGGCAGTGGCTCAAGGACCGGCCGTTGGGCGATCTGGAGGGTTACTACGTCGAACGCGATTCGCTCGACATGGCCTATCACGTGTTTCGCCTCGCCCAGGAAGAAGGCGTCACTCGCGTCGTAACGGCGAGCTCGAACCACGCCACCGACTGGTACGAAACCAAACTGCACGACGGCCGCATGGATTCTTGCGATCACACGACCTATCCGCTTTCGGACAACTTCTACGGCTGGGCGAAGATCGCCTATGAGAATCTCGGCTTTATCTTCGCCACCGGTCGTTTCGGAAGGCCGGTCGAAAACATTCACATCCGCATCGTCGTGCCGCGCGCGGTCGATGGCGCGAAGCTTGCGAGCAACCAGACCACCTACAAGCGTGATCTGGCGGGCTACATCAGCGAGCGCGATCTGCAGCAGCTCTACATGAAATCCATCGAGACGCCCGACATCCGCAACGCCGATGGCGTGCCGTGGCACTGCTTCTATGGCGTGTCCGACAATACGCGCTCATGCTGGAGCATCGCCAACGCCCGGCAAGTGATCGGTTATGCGCCGCAGGACGACTCCGAGCGCGTGTTCGCCGACGACATTGCCCGCTTTGTGACGAGCAATGGCCGCACCGCGGCTTGAACGCCCTGGTTAAAAAATAGGGTCAGTGTAAGATTTCCCATGCCTCGCAAACGCTTCACCTACGGAAAAAGTTACACTGACCCTACTTTCCATGCCTGACGACGATCATCGCCTCACCCCATGCCCCTCTCCCGAGTGGAGAGGAGAAATTCGAGGTGCAAAATTGTTGTCAGGCATTTGCACGAGAGTCAGTAGGCGCCGGCGGTGGCGGCCGGGCCGACGGTGGGCATGCGCGCCGACATGGACGGAGGCTGGGACGACCCTGGCCCGTAGTTGCTCTTATGAGGCAAGCAGACGGACGGGAGGCTTCAGGCCCAGCCTTGCGGCGCGCCGAACGTAGCGCCGGTCGTCGAACGTCAACAACTCGGTGCATGCGTGGCTTGCCGCATGATGCAGCGCGTCGGCGAAATCGACTCCTTGCCGGCAGTGGCGCAGCGCTGTCTCGATCTGATCGTGGTCTTCCACGGTAACACCGGGCAGGGCAATCAAATGCCCGAGGCAGTCGAGCACCTTGCCGGCCGGCTGCTCCGCAACGGATCGGAGCACCCATTCGAGCTCGAGCAGAACGGTTTTCGGCACGAATATGTCTCCGGCCGAGAGTGCCTTCTCGGCCAACCGGGCCTGCGCCGGATCGTCCCGCAGGTAATAACGCACGAGAACGTTGGTATCAACGGCGCGCACGTCTTGCCGCCTTGCGCATCGCGACGCCGCCGTGCATCCGGTCGATGGGGATGCGCGGTCCCGAGTAATTCAGGATCGGCGGACCGTCCTCGATGCGGGAAGGGGCCTGCCTTTTCACCAGTCTCAGGCGAGCACCGCCCCGGTCTATATCGAACTCGACCTTGCTGCCCGGCGTGATGCCGAGCGCGCGCCGCACCCGCTTGGGGATGGTGACCTGCCCCTTGCTGGTTACCGAAACTGTGGCCATGGCGCTCGCTCTCCGGAAGTAATACCAGGTAAGGATTCTAGCCTAACTCGCGCTGCCGGTGAACCCGAGCGAAAAACGACTGCCGGATAACTTTCCGGCACCCCTACCAGAAGCAACAATGCGTTCGACGCCATGACGGCTCCTCCGTAAGCTTGTGCGCGCGATGTATGCACTATCGCAATGACTGGGGGCGCGGGAAAAGCAGCCGTGCCGTGTCTATCAGCGCTGCACCTTCACACCGTGCCGGTCGATGACGGTTTGATCGAGGTCAATTCGAAAGCCCGGTCCCTCGACCGCTAATCGTCCGGACGCGTCCGGACCTGCGAGTGGATGAAACGCCGGATTGGTCCAGTCGAGCATCTCTATGGGAAGGCTGCGCGGCAAACACGCCACCATGTGCATGGAGTAATGCGAGAAACGGTGCGCGCCCACCGTTGCGCCCAGTGCGTTCAGGACTCTCGCGGCTTCGAGCCAGCGCACCGGCCCACCCACGTATTGCACGTCTATGATCAGCTTGCGAAGCCGGCCGCGCGTATACAGGTCGTGGAGCTCGCGCGCAGTGGTGGCTTTCTCTCCAGCCGCGATGGTGTTGAGCGGGTGGTCTCGGACGAGATGTATCTTGTCATGTCGTTCGGGATCCTCGATCCACATGAGCTTATCGCTGCACGCATCGAGGAACTCGTTGGCGATCGCCGCCGTCCATTCCGAGCCTGTTTCGAGCGCGACGGTTCGGGGCTCGGAATACACCTCGCGCACGGCCGCGATGCGTTGCAGATTGTCGTTGAGCGAACGATTGACGCGCATCTTCACGTAGCGATAGTTGTTGCGCCGGTGCATCCTGGCTTCGGCGGTCAGTTGAGCGGGCGATTTGTCCAGCCAGAGGGCGCTCGCATAACACTCGAGGTGGTCACGACCCGCGGGGCATCCCCACAGATCGGCGCAGGGCACGCCCGCTTGTTTGCCGGCGAGATCCCAGGCCGCCAGGCTGATCGCGCTGGCCGCGCACCTGCTCGCCGCGCTGCTTTCGCAGGTCGCCTCCTCCTGACGTTCGACATCGAGCAGCCCTGCCAGGCCGGGCGCCGATTCGGCGACGAGTTTCCTGGCGACCGCAGTCGCGAGGTCCATGTCCGAAGATCGCCTGAAGGACGAATAGCCGATGCCGCGATTGCCGCCCTGGTCTGACAGGAAGGCGAGCAACAGGCAGGTTTCGGTCGTCATGCCTTTGGGCGAATGAATGGGCGGAACCAGCGGAACGCACAGATTCCACAGTTCGACGTCGACGTTGTTACCCGCCATGGCGGCACTCCTTCTTTACCAATTGAGCAATTTTACCTTTCGAGATTCTCACACTCCTGACTGACAGCATTGATTCGCGCGTGAAGCGCCGCGAGCATATTCAGAAACGAACGGAATACGTCAGAGGAAAGCGCGGACCCATCTCGTTCGTCTGGGGGAACCATGTGGTGAAACCCCGCCAGCGTGTGCCGGGCGCCGCGGGGCTGTGGTCGCCACCCCCCGAGGGGCCTGCCCCGCCGTTACGGCGCGCGCAGCCCGACCGCCACCACCACCTTGGAATCTGGCAGAACTCATTGCAATTGACGACCCGCTCAAGCACGCACGAATGGCGAGGGGCAGCCGAACGGGCCAGGAGCTGCCGCTTGCGGCGCAGCCTAAAGCGACGGTTTCGTGGGCAAAAACGTTGCTCTAAGCCAGAAAATCGCGCATTCTTCGAGCAGATTCTCTGGGATTACAAAGGCATCCCTCGGTCCGACCGGGCATGTTGCGGAACTGGTGATACCGTGGCGTTTAGCGAAATGGGTGGTGTGAACTTCCTATACGCAGGCGGTCTTGACGAAACGAGCAACCATGAAAGGAGGATTGCGATGACGCTGCAAGTGAGACGGATCGTCACGGGACACGATGCGAAGGGCAAGGCGGTCGTCACCACCGATGAGGTGTTGACCGCGGTGCCGCGCAGGATCGGCGCGAACATCACGGGCTGCGAGATCTGGTCGACCGACCGGATGCCGGTCGACAACTCGCAGGCGGCCGACGCCGCGCAGCGGGCCGGTTTCGTGAAACGCTACAACTACGTGGGCAGCGGCGGAGGCACCACGTGTCGCATCACCGAGTTGGCCCCCGGGCACGCGCGCTTCACGCACCGCACCGAGACCGTCGACTACGCGATCCTGCTGTCGGGCGAAATCGACCTCGAGCTCGACGGCGACCAGGTCGTGCACATGAAGCCCGGCGACGTCGTCGTCCAGCGCGGTACGATACACACGTGGGTCAACAAGGGCTCGGTGCCGGCGGTCTTCGCCTTCATCCTGATCGACGCCACGCCCGCCGAGGCGAACGGGGAGCTCTTGCGTACCGTCTATCCGAGCCCGTAAGCGGTCTACGCTGCGAGCTGCTCGCGCAGCTTGATCATTGTTTCCTGGTGCCGCTCGTGGTCGCCGGCGAAGCGCAGCACGAGGTAGCGCGCGCCTTCCTGCACGTAGCCATTGAGCCATTCCGCCGCCGCGGCTGCCGAGCCTGCGAAACACGCCTGGCGCTGCTTCAGCATGTCGGGCGCCAGAGCTCTTCTTCTAAATTCGATTAATGTTGCTGCGGTTTGGAGAATTAATCGATTATAATAATGATTGGTCGATTAAGGGATACATTATGAACTTATTAATCGACATTAGTTAGATTTGATCGATTAAAGGCGGCCTCTAGACGCTAATCGAAAGGACCCGGATGATCCCGATGCAGTCCACGGCTGGCAAGACGCGGCAAGTACCGGAAGGGTACTTGGCGTTCTTTCCGAGTCCCCTCCCGCCGCACCCCGAAATCGCCCTCGATGAGGAAGGAATCCTGGCGCTCACGAACGCCGAGTTCCATCTGGGCAAACTCGCCCAGATGGCCAAGTCCATTCCGAACCCCGACTTGTTCGCCGGAATGTACGTGCGCCGTGAAGCGATCCTCAGCTCGGAGATCGAGAACATCTTGTGCACCCTCGACGAGGTGCTCGAATACGAGGCGGAAGCCGATATCAATCACGGCCAGAACAAGTCGGTGGAAAAGGTCGTCAAGTACGTGCGGGCCTTTAACGCAGGCCTGGAGCGTCTCGGACAGACCAGCAGAATCGACTCAACGCTGCTCAAGGATCTGCACGGCATTCTTCTCCAGGGGGAAGACGAGGGGAATCCCGGCATATTCCGTCCGAAGCAAAACTGGATAGGACGAGTTGGCTCAAGCGCGGCGGAAGCCGATTTCGTCCCGCCCCCCGAGCAGGAGATGGTTCAGGCGCTCGGCAACCTCGAGTATTTCATCAACGAGCACCAGAGCCCGATGGTGCCGCTCGTTCGATGCGCGCTCGCGCACGCACAGTTCGAGACGATTCATCCGTTCACCGACGGCAATGGCCGGATCGGCCGGCTTTTCATCGCGCTGCTGCTCTGTCAGATGAAAAAACTGGAGCAGCCGCTGCTCTACATCAGCCTCTATCTGCTGCAAAACCGGCGCGAGTACTACGACCGGCTGACCGAGGTTCGGGCGAAGGGCGACTGGCTGGGCTGGGTCAAGTTTTTCCTCCTGGGCATTGAGCTGACCGCCAAAGAGGCGACCGCCGTGTCGGAACGGCTGGTTGTGCTTCAATCGGGCACGAATAAGCTCATCGAAGGCCAGCGTAGTGGCCACGAGTTGCTCCCGCTGCTTTATGAATATCCGATCATCGATGCCCGAGGCGTGAAAAGGCATCTCGACGTGACTTTGGACACGGCGATCGCGTGGCTGCAGAAGTTCGAGGAGCTGGGGATCGTGCGCGAAATCACCGGCCAGAAGCGTGGACGCGTGTACCGCTTCGATCGCTACATCGACACCTTGGACGACGGATGGAGCGCGCGGAAGGCCGCAATCGAGAGAAATCGCAAAGGCACTGCAGCGGAAGCCGCTAACCCGTGATCTGAGCGCGTTACTTCCTCTAGGGAACCTCTGGTTAACCTGAAATTGTCATTGCGAGGAACGCCGTGACGAAGCAATCCCGTGGCACACGAGATCGCCACGTCGCCGTTGGCTCCTCGCGATGACAGTTTTTCAGAGCTTCCCTAGACGTCCTTCAACAGCGGAACGTCGTTGGCGGGCCGCGCCTTGACTGTTGTCAGTAGCCAGCCCGCCGGTCCACCACTCCCAACAGCGGCTGGTTCTCCGCAAATCGACGCAGGTTTTCGCACCAGAAATCCACTACGGCGTCGCTCATTTTCACCGACTCGGTGGCAATGTGCGGTGTGATGATGGTGTTAGGCAAATCCCATAACGGGCTTTCCCTGGGAATAGGGTCCACGGTCGTCACGTCGAGGCCCGCGCCGGCGATCCTGCCCGCCCGCATCGCCGCGATCAGGGCATCCTCATCGATTAACGCGCCGCGCGACACGTTGATCAGACAGGCCGTGGGCTTCATGGCGTCAAAGGCGGCGGCATTGATGATGTGCCGCGTTTCCGGCGTATGCGGGAGACACAGCACGACGAAATCGGCTTCGGGCAGCACGCTGAGCAGTCCGCTTTGGCCGAAGGCGCGGTCGACATGCGGAATTTCGCGCGGCGTTCGGGTCATGCCCAGTACCGTCATGCCGAATCCGGTCTTGCATACGCGGGCAAGATTTCCGCCGCCGCTGCCGACGCCCAGAATGGCGATGGTCTGGCCATGCAGCGGCAACCAGTCCTGCCCTTCGCGCCGCCAGATATGCTGCTGCTGATTTTTCAGATACACGGGCAAATTGCGCGAGAGCGCCAGCATCAGCAGCACCGCATGCTCGGCCATCAGCGGCCCCGGCGGCCCCTTGATGCAGGTGACCGTTACGTGCTCGGCCGCAAGCAAGTCCGGCGGCACCGCTTGATCCACCCCCGCCGTGGTCGTCTGCACCCAACGCAGACGTGCGCCGGGCTTCGCCACCTCGGCAGATAATTTCAGATAGGGACGACTGCCGATCACGGCGTCCGCTTGTGCGACCTGTCGGGCAAATTCCGCCTGATCATGAACGATGCGCACCTGCACGCGCGGATGCGCCTGATGCAATCGCTGAAACGCCGGCCCACCCAGGCGGTAATTTTCCGGCACCCCTACCAGAAGCAACAACGCGTTCGACGCAGTCGTCATCGGACGCTCCATTAGCCCCCGTAACAGGCCACCACGCCTGAAGCGGTGAGCTTTTCGATGTCCGCGGCGTCGTAGCCCATCTCGCCCAGAATCTCGCGGGTGTGCTCGCCGAGATGCGGAGCGTGAGTGAGACGATCGCCTGTCGCCGGCGGTCGCTGGCCGCAGAGGGTTCCCATGGGCACGCGGCCGAGCGTGTCGTCTTCGACCCAGCGCACGGCATCGATCGCCTGCACCTGCGGGTCGGCGAAGAGATCCTTGTAACTATTCACCTTGGCTTTCAGGATGTCGATGCCCGAAAACAGTTCAAACCATTCGTCGGATGTCTTCGTCTCCAGGATGGGTCGCAGTGCGGCCATCAGCTCGGCGCCATTCTTGACGCGTGCCCGCGCATCGGCATAGCGCGGATCCTGGAGCCACTCGTCCTTGCCGAGCAGCCTGGCGAGCCGCTGGAAGTGCGCGTCGCGCCTCGCGTTGACGCTCATGTAGCCGTCCATGGTCTTGAACATGCCGACCGGCATGCCGATAGGTTCGGCGGCGGCGCCCTGCAGATAGGATTCCATCATCGCCCCCTCCTGCAGGGCGAGCGAGGATTCCAGCAGGCTGGTCTCGATGTAGGCGCCGCGGCCCTTCGTCGCCTTTCTGTAGAGCGCGGCCGCGACCGCCTGGGTTGCGTAAAGCCCCGTCGAGAAATCGATCGCCAGCATTTCGATGCGCTGCGGGACGCCTGTCGGGCCGCGATTGATCGACATCATCCCTGTATAGGCCTGCATGACCGAGTCCGTCGCCGGATCGTCGCAACGCGGGCCCTTCGGGCCGAAGCCCGTAATGGAGAGATAGATGACCTCCGGGTTGGCCCGCCTCACGCTCTCGTAGTCGAGCGCGAACTTGTCGATCTTCCCGACGCGAAAGTTCTGGAGGAGGACGTCACAGTCCGTGGCGAGCCGCTGGACGATCGCGACGCCCTCGGCGGTCTTGAGATCCACGGCGAGCGAGCGCTTGGCGCGGTTGACGATGACCGAATGCGCCGTATGATCGCCCGTCCATTTGCCGAGCTGCCGGCTCCAGCAGCCTGAACCGGGCGGCTCGACCTTGATCACATCGGCGCCGTTGCGCGCCAGATGCATGCCGCAATAGGGCCCCGCCACGCCCTGCGACAGATCGAGAACCTTCACCCCTTCGAAGGGCAGATCGTCCTGGGTCATCCGTACGCTCCTTTTGCAAATGCGCGCCTAATCGTACTGTGTCACAAGACACCCAAGAAACTCCTTCCCCCTTGAGGGGGGAAGGTTGGGATGGGGGTGAAAAAATGCGTACCGTGCTGATCTTCACCCCCACCCTAGCCCTCCCCCATCAAGAGGGAGGGAATCGAGTTTTTTGACACGGTAGAACTAAGCGAACCTTACCATCGTCCGGGCGAGACCGTCAGGTGCGCCCCGCCGCCGGATGGTCAATAATGCACTCCCATGCTGACCAACCTCGAGATCGAATCACTCGTCGCCCGCATCGAGCCCGACCTGATCGCGCTGCGCCGGCGCATCCACGAGCATCCCGAGCTCGCGTTCGAGGAACACGAAACCGCGCACGCCGTTTCGGACTACCTCTCCGCGCTCGCCATCCCGCACCGGACGGGCGTCGGCAAGACCGGCGTGGTAGCCGTGATCGACGGCGGTGCGGCCGGGCCAACGGTGGGCGTGCGCGCCGACATGGACGCGCTGCCGATCGGGGAAGCGAGCGGCGTGCCGTTCGCATCGCGGGTGCCCGGAAGGATGCACGCTTGCGGCCACGACGTGCACACCACCATCGCGCTCGGCGTGGCTCACTTGCTTGCGGGCGCGCGCGCCGCGTTGCCGGGCCGGGTGAAGCTCATCTTCCAGCCCGCGGAGGAGACGCTCGCCGGCGCCGCCGCGATGATCGCCGATGGAGTGCTCGATGACCCGGCGATGGACGCGATCGTCGGCTTTCACAACTCGCCGCGGCTGGAGACGGGGTTGCTTGCGTACACCGAGGGCATCGGCCACGCTTCTGCCGCCGCGTTCGACATCGTGCTCAAGGGGCGGACCGGGCACGCAGCCCATCCGCATGTCGGGATCGACGCGATCGTGGGCGCGGCGCAGCTCGTCACGCAACTCCAGACCATAGTCAGCCGCGAAATTGCCCCGACGGTGCCGGCGGTCGTGACCATCGGGCAGATCGCGGGCGGCACGGCGCGCAACGTCATCGCGGACCGGGTCATCATCAAGGGCACGGCACGCACGCGCGATGCGCTGGTGGAAAAGCACGTGGAAGAAGCGATCCGCCGCGTGGTGGCGGGCGTGGCGGCGGGCGCGCGCCTCGAATACGAGATCGACTGGGTGCGGCAGACGCCGGTGACAAAGTACGACTCGCGGGTCGTCGCCCGCATGGTCGAAGCGGCGCGCGAGGTCGTGGGCGCCGACAAGGTGATCAACTTGAGCGAGCCGACGATGGGGAGCGAAGATTTCGCGTGGTTCGCCGAGCGCGTGCCGGCGGCGCACCTGCGGATCGGCTCGCGCATCGAAGGGGTGGACACAGCCATCCACCGCGCCGACTACCAGTGCAACGAGCGGGCGATAGCAATCGGCGTGCGGGCGGTGACGCGCGTGGTGTTGCGCCTGCTCGAGCGATGGCTCGCGTAGCCCCTTAGAGCGGGTAACAGAATGATGTTCCCTCCCCTTGGGCCAGGGGGAGGGTTAGGGTGGGGGCAGTCCATTCTGTTACGCGCTATCAGAGTCTCGATTACCCCTTTGCACTGTCCACTATATGGAGTATCGTATCGGCAAAACACGCAAAACGAGGAGGTCACGACAATGGTGCGGATATCTTTTCGCTGTTTCCTGCTTACGTGCGCGGTGTGTTTTGCCGCTTTAGCTCAGGGTGCCGAGTTTCCCGAGCGCCCGGTCCGGCTCATCATTCCCTACCCGCCGGGCGGCGCCTCGGATTTCGGCGGGCGCCTGGTCGGCGCCGGGCTGACCGAGATCCTGGGCCAGCAGATCGTCGTGGACAATCGCCCGGGAGCATCCGGCCTCATCGCCACCGAACTCGCGGTCCGCGCGGATCCGAATGGCTACACGCTGTTTCTCGGCAACGTCAACACGCAGGCAATCAATCCGCACATTCAGCGGATGAAGGTGGACCCGATAAAGGATCTCGTCGCGATCGCCCCGGTGGTGAGCATTCCTACCATGATCGTCGGCCACCTCAGCGTGAAGGGAAACACGCTGAAGGAATTCCTTGACGACGCTTTGCGCTCGAAACGCGAGATCCGCTACGGCACCGCAACGCTGGCGTCCCCGGGACGGTTCATCATGGTGGCGTTCCTCAAGTCCCGGGGCGTAAAGGTACTGGAAGTGCCGTACAACGGGGCGGGGCCGGCGACGACGGCGTTGCTCGCCGGCGAGACGGAAATCCTGTCGGTGACGCCCGCCTCGATAGCGGGCCTGGTGAAGGCCGGCAAGCTGAAGGCGCTCGCCGTGGCGGCCACGTCTCGCACCCCGCTGATGCCCGACGTGCCGACGATGCCGGAGCTCGGCTATCCGGAAGTCATCATGAGCCAGTGGAACGGCGTGTTCGGCCCGGCCGCGACACCGCGGGCGGTAGTGTTGAAGCTGCACAAGGCCATAACGAGCGCGATGAAGCAGGAGCAGATCATCCAGCGCCTGAAACCTGCAGCCGCGGAGGCCGTCTTCAGCCAGTCGCCGGAAGAGTACGCCGCGTACGTCCGCGGCGAAAACGCCCGCTGGGGGAAGATCATTCGCGACTCGGGGCTCGCCGCCAAGTAGGGTGGGGAAATAGAACGGCACAGGCCGGGTCGGCACTCGGGCTCGAGCCGTTCGCCTGAGGGCGTCAGCGTGCCGGCCAGTACGCCGCGCCCAGTGTTCCGGCCTTCCTGAGCGTAGTCACCCACTGCGCGCCGGTGGGCAGTTTCGTCGTCCTTGGCCGATCGCATAAGTCTCATGAAAT
>MEQT01000118.1:7910-9984 GCA_001770325.1 Betaproteobacteria bacterium RIFCSPLOWO2_02_64_14 | reverse complement strand
GGAGTGTCTGAAAGCGGTACGGCGTGCGGTCGACGCGGGGATAAACTTCTTCGATACCTCTCCCATGTACGGTGGCGGGCGATCGGAGGAGAACCTGGGCCGGGGACTGGAGGGCGTGCGCGACCGTGTCTATGTCGCTTCCAAGGTGCGCCTGCAGACCGAGGGTGACCTGGCTGACATGTCCGGAGCGGTGCGTCGCTCGGTGGAGCGTAGCCTGCGCCGGTTGCGCACGGACCGAATCGACGTGTTACAGATTCATCATCAACTGGGACCCGAAGGGGGCCAGTACCTGGCGGCGGCAGGTCCGCCACCGCGGTACGCTTTTCGGTTGACCCGGCAAGCGGCAATGAGCCTGGGAGAGGCCATGCAACAGATGGTCCAGGCGGGAAAGGTTCGCTTCCTGGGCATCACCGCCTGGGACGGACATCCGGATGTCGTCGAGTCCCTGCTGTCCAGCGGCGTGTTCCACACGGTGCAGATTCTGTACAACATGCTGAACCAGACAGCTGCTTCGGAGCCACCTGCCGACTTTGACGATGTGGACCAGGGGCTGTCCCTCCCCGTGGCGCAGCGTAACGACATTGGGGTTATCGGCATTCGGGCCCATGCCGCCGGAGCGCTGGTGGAGCGGCCGGACCGTGTGGTCGCGCCGCATTCCGAAGTTGCGCGGGACTTTACGCGGTCCCGGAGATTGGCCTATTTCAAGAAGGCTCGGTTCTGCACCCTGTCCCAGGTGGCGCTGCGATTCTGCCTGGACCATCCGGCTATCGCCACGGTGGTGCCGGGCTTCAAGAACCTGGCGGAGCTGGAGGATTCTTTGGCTTGCTCCGACCTGCCGCCTCTGGACTACGAGGACGTCGCCGAGCTGGAGCGGCTGTACCGGGGCGCCTTCGCCGGCCAGAATTAGCACGTAGCTTGCATAAATGCACTGTCATTGCGAGGCCCGCGGCGGCGGGCCGAAGCAATCTCGTTGCAGGCAACGCCGCGACCTGTCGCGAGATCGCCGCGTCGCCCACTCCTCGCGATGACACCCTGGGCGCGAGATCGCCGCGTCGCAGCCCGCCACGCTCCGCTCGCGGCTATCGGCGCCTCGCGATGACAGAACGATTTTTGCAAGATGCTTGCGGGACATGAGACTAGGGACGGGCCATAGTCCCCGATTGAACTCGCATCTTCACCGCCTCCGGAGAGCCTTCGAGGTCCATGTCCGCGAGTGACGGCCCGCACTTCCATGGGTCGACGCCGAGCAGCACGCCGAGGATCTCCGCGAACGCGCGGTGCAGCGGCACCGCGATCCCCGCCTGCTCGGCAAGCTGCACGCACGGCACGATGGCATAGGGCAGATCGACCGATTCCCACTCGCGCCAGATGTCGGGCTGGAAGGGCGGGAAAGACTTGTAAACAGGATTCTGCATCGCCTCGTAGAAGGTGCTGCTCCTGAAGCCGTAGTACTGCTCGATCGCCTTGGCCATCGGCGTGTGCTCGACGCCATAGGCCTCGCACACGAGCTTGCGCTCGGCGTCGAGCGCGTCGCCGAGCACGCCCGCCGCGGGCACCACGCCATCCTGGTAGAAGCCGAACTTCCTGCCCTCGAGCTTCGCGCGCTCCATTCCGCCGACGTTCGGCAGCACCATCGCCGGATGCACGATCAGGTTCAAGTTCTCGAGCCCGGTCTGGAGCACCGACGCCGCCGCCGCGAAATCGGGGAACAGGGGCTTCAGTACTGCGAGTGCTTCGCCCGACCGTGAAGCAGGCACCGTTGCGATCCGTATGCCCTTGCGCAGCCCTTTGGGCGTCACCACCGTGCCGTCGACCCGCGCGGCATGCGTCGGCGCGGGCGCTTCGGTCACGAGCACGTCTTCGCGGCCCGCCTTGCGCAGGAGCGGCGTGAGGCGCGCCGCCGGCCAGTAACCGTGGCTCTGAACGTGCACGACCGCGCCGCGCGCGAACTCGGGAATCATCGCGCTGAACTTCTCTTCGAGCTGATGGATGTCGACTTCGATCAGAACGGCCCCGGCATCCTTGAGCGCCTCGCGAGTGGTGTCGCAGACCCTGGCCAGCCTGGCGAAGCCGG
>MEQT01000118.1:3358-7898 GCA_001770325.1 Betaproteobacteria bacterium RIFCSPLOWO2_02_64_14 | reverse complement strand
TTTTCTTCGAGATGAGGTGCTTCGCATCGCCTTCGACGGTGAAGCCTCCCGCCTTGCGCACTGCCGGGAGCTGATCCTTCTGCTCCGGAAAGACCGCGTAGCGAACTTCGTGGCCCGACAGCGTGAGGTCCGACGCGCACACGGCGCCGATCGCACGCGCGGTATTGCCGATGACTGCAACTTTCGACATGTGACTCCCTGGGGTCGGAGTACTTTTCCTTGTGCCGATATCACCGAATCATCGTACACTGATGCATGCTACTCGAACAGGAGGCAGACATGGGCATACAGCGTGTTCCGGGCGCGCGCGGCGCCAGTTTCAGCAAGGCGGTGGCGGTCAGTGGAGCGGGGAGGACGGTGTACGTATCGGGACACCTCGCCTCCGGCGGCTCGCTCGCCGAGCAGACGAACGGGTGCTTCGATCAGATCGACGCCGCGCTGCGGGCCGTCGGCGGTTCGCTCGCGCACGTCGTTCGCATCACCGCCTTCCTTACCAGCCTGGACGAGTACGCCCAATACGCACGCGTGCGCGGCGAGCGCTTCGGCACGAACCTGCCCGCGAGCGCGGCCGTCCAGGTTGCGGGCCTGCTCCAGGGCGCGCTCATCGAGATCGACGCGGTCGCCTTCATCCCGGATTAGACAGAAAGGGGCATCATGAAAGTCGGAAGCGGCAACTACACCTACGAACTCGTCGAGAATTTCGCGAAACTGCCCGACGGCGAGACCTTCGGCTTGATCAGCCGCGTCACGACGGATTCCCGCAACCGCCTGTATGTCTTCCAGCGCAAGGACCCGGCGGTGCTGGTGTTCGACCCCGATGGCAACTTCCTCAATTCCTGGGGCAGCGGACAGTTCAAGCGTGCCCATGGCTTCAAGATCGTTGGCGACGTCGCCTACCTCACGGACCAGGTGGATTGCGTCGCGCTGGTCTGCACGCTCGAGGGCAAGCTGCTGCGGCAACTCGGCACGCGCGGACAGCATTCCGATACCGGTTGCGAAGACTGGCACAACCTCCCCTTGCGCGCGGCCGGCCCGTTCAACCATCCGACGGAGATGATGCCGGGACCCTCGGGCGATCTCTACGTGACCGACGGCTACCGGAACAGCCGGGTCCACCGGTTCACGAAAGACGGCGAGCTGATTCAGTCCTGGGGGCAGCCGGGGAAAACCGCGCCGGGTGAATTTCATCTGCCGCACAGCCTCGCGATCTCGCCCGACGGGACGATCCACGTCTCCGATCGCGCCAACGCCCGCGTCCAGCATTTCACGCCGGACGGCGGGTACATCGGCATGTGGACGGGCATGGGCGGTCCGAACGACATGGCCCGCGATGCCGCCGGCAACTTCTATCTGGCCGAGCAGGCGACCGCCGCCAGCAAGCATGCGGTCAGCGTGCGCGACGGCAACGGCGCGGTGCTTGCCCGCTGGGAAGTCACGCCTGCGCACGGGATGGGCATCGACGCGGCAGGCAACATCTACATTGGACTCACGAAGACGGCCCGCGTGGACAAGTACGTGAGGATGCATTGACGAAGTAAAACTGTGTCTCGCCGCCGAGGATCGCGACCGCCGCCGGGCCACCGCCTTTGCAGTGCCCGGCAAGCGGCGCCGGCCGGATGCGCCGGCGTCAGTTCAGCGTGATGCCCGCGTCCTTGATGATCTTTCCCCAGCCCGCGACGTCCTTCTTCAAGAAAGACGCGGCCTCCTCGACCGTGGTCGGACTCGGCTGCACGCCCTGACGGATGAGCTGCTCGCGCACATCGGACATCCCCAGGATCTTGACCATACTCAGGTTGAGCCGGGCGACGATCGCGCCGGGTGTCGCCGCAGGCGCCACCAGGGCGAACCAGGTGCCGATGTCGAGCTGCGGATAGCCCGCCTCCGCCATGGTCGGCGCACTCGGCAGGACCGAGCTACGCTGCGAGCCCGAGACCCCGAGCGCCTTGAGGCGTCCCGACTTCACGTGCGGCGCCATCGACGACAGGTTCGTGAAGAGCATGTGGACCTGCCCCGAGATCAGCTCGGTCGAGGCCGCCCCGCTGCCCTTGTAGGGAACATGCGTGATCTCGATGCCGGTGCTGGTGCGCAGGAGTTCTCCGAGCAGATGCCCGGTGCCTCCCATACCGCTCGATGCATAGTTGAGCTCCTTCGGCCGGCGTTTCGCCAGGGCGATCAGCTCCTTGATCGTGCCGACAGGCAGCGACGCGTGGACGACGAGCACGAAGGGCAGCGTGCCGACGACCGATATGGCCGCGAAGTCGCGAATCAGATCGTACTTCGCACGCGCCGAGTGCATGTTGATCGCGACGCTCGAGCTGGGCAGGAAAAGCGTGTGGCCATCGGGCGCCGCCCGCGACGCCGCATCCGCGGCGACGACCCCGCCTGCCCCTGGACGGTTGTCCACGATCACCGGCTGACGCAGCTCCTCGGTGATCTTCGGCCCGATGATGCGGGCAACCGTGTCGTTGCCGCTGCCGGGCGGGAACGGCAGGATGATGCTGATCGGCCTGGCTGGATAACTCTGGGCCGATGCGTTCGCGATGAACGCGGCGGTCACCGACATCGACACGGCCATACTGCCCAGCACGAACACGCTGCTACGTTTCACGTCTTACTCCTCGCGTTGACAAAGAGATGGGCAACATCGCGCGAAGGGGGTCGGAGTAACATTTTCCGCGCGCGGCGACAATGGAGTTCCCTTGGAAATGTTACTCCGACCCCCTTAAACATTAAACATCCATCCCGAAGTGCAGGCGCCGGTAGGGAATGCTGACGACGTTGCGTGAGATGCGCAGGTCGATCACCATCGGCCCGTCGCCGGCGAGAAACGCGTCGATCGCGGCGCTGAATTCGTCCAGCGTGCGCGCGCTCGCGCCGCGGCATCCGAAGTCCCGTCCGAGCCCTGCGAAGTCGGGCGAGCGCACGAACGACAGCATGGGGTCGCGCTCGTGGGCGCGCAGCTTGTGGTATTCGGCCCCGTACGCCTCGTCGTTTACGACCACGTAGAGGAACTTGAGGCCCAGGCGCGCCACGGTATCCAGCTCCTGGATGTTCTGCAGCGCGCCGCCGTCGCCCTCCACGCACACCAGCGGTTGGCCCGTGCCGAGGGCAGCCCCGACCGCCGTTGAGAGCGCCTGCCCGATGCATCCAAAAGCGGTGCAATAGATCTGCAGCCCGCGCCGCCGCTTCATCAGCATCACGCGGAACGAGCACGCATGGGCATTGCCGGAAGAAACGAGGTGCATTTCGGGCGGCAGTTTTTCGTCCAGCAGTTGCACCGCCTCGCGAGGATCGACCGTTCCCTCCTCGATCTCGAATTCCGCCGGATCGCGTCCCGCGCCGCTCAGAATCCGGCGCACTTCGGCCGTATGGAAGCCCCGGTTCTTCACGTCGTCACGCTCGAGCCGTTCGAGGAGCTCTTGCAGGGTCGCTGCGGCATCACCCTGGACGTAGCAATCGGCGCCGCGGTCGTTCCCCATCACCTTGTGCGGTTCGATGTCGATGTGGACGAAGCGCGCCTTCGGATACAGATAACCGCCCGACAGCGTGTGCGTGGAGAGCCTCGCGCCGATGGCCACGACGCAATCCGCGTCTTCGAAAAGCTGCATCACCTCGCGCGCGGAGAAGAGCCCCGAAACGCCTGCGTAGTACTCCGAATCCGCGAGCGTCCCCTTGGCGACGAGCGTGGTCGCCACCAGAGCACCGATACGCTCGGCCAGCTGCTTCGCTGCGTCCTGCGCCGCAGGCGACATCGCTCCGCGTCCGAGGACGATGACCGGCTTCCTGCTCTGCTTGATGATCCCGGCGGCTTCGCGCAGACGTTCGAGGGCCGGGCGGATCGCCTGCTGTCCCGAAAACATTTCGCTCGAAGGCCGGTAGTCGTCGCCATCGGCATCGCATTCCATCTGCTGCACATCGAGCGGCGCGCACAGCACGATGGGACGCGATTCGCGCCGCGCGCGATAGAACGCGTCCCGCACTGCGTTTTCGGCGTAGGACGGCTTCAGCACTTCGATGTAACCGGCGCCGGTCGCGGTGACGAGCTGGTCCTGGTTCAGGTACTGAACGAGGTGTTCGTTGTTCAGGGCCGTCTTGCTGGTATAGACGACGACGGGCGTGCGCGCGCGGGCCGCGACGATGAGCGCGGTCGTCATCCGCGCGAGGCCTGGCCCCTGGGTCGCGCTGGCGACACCCACCTTGCCGGTGGCCAGCGCCCAGCCTTCGGCCATGGTGACCGCGCAGCCCTCGTCGCGGACATCGACGATCTTGAGCTCCGGATATTTCGCCATGGCCGACCACCAGGTCATCTGCCCGTCGCCCAGCAGGCCGAAGAGCGTCGTGGTGCCTTCCTTGATGAAGGCATTCGCCATCGCTTCGTACACCTTCATGGAGTCCTCCCAGAAACTTTGCCTGATTAGTGACAATGTTCAGTATGCCCTCATCTCCAGCCCTTCTCCCGGGGCAACGTGCAGCTGTTGCCTCCCTCACCCCTAGCCCCTCTCCCGGAGCAACATGAACCTGTTGCTTCCCTCACCCCTAG
>MEQT01000118.1:0-3328 GCA_001770325.1 Betaproteobacteria bacterium RIFCSPLOWO2_02_64_14 | reverse complement strand
CCAAGCGTCGATGCTGAAGTTCGTCGCTAATTTTGAGCGCGAGTGGCGAAACAACAGCCGCTTGCGGAAAAGCTTACGAACCTGCCCCTTTCATCGCCCGCCACAGCTTCGCCGGCGTGAGCGGCATGTCGAGGTCCTTGATGCCCAGCGGGCGCACCGCGTCGAGCACCGCGCCGACCAGCACCGGAATCGAAGCGGTGCAGCCGGATTCGCCGACGCCCTTCACCCCAAGCGGGCTGACCTTGCTCTCGGTGGGATGTTCCTCGCCGCGAATCGCAGGGATCAGACCCGCACGCGGCATGTAGTAGTCCATGAAGGTCGCGGTCAGCGGTTGTCCCGTCTCCGGATCGTAGATCACCTTCTCGCCGAAGACCTGTCCCGCTCCCTGCACGACGCCGCCGGCCAGTTGCCCTTCGACGATGCTGTGGTTGATGACGACGCCGATGTCGTCCACCGCGCAATACGACACGACCTTGGTCTCGCCGGTGTCCGGATCGACTTCGACTTCGGCGATGTGGCAGCCGTTCGGATACGTCGAGCCGAACTTGCCTTCCGCCATGTAGCTCAGCGTCTTCTCTTTGGCCAGGTCCGCGAGCTTCACCGTCCTGCGCGATTCACGGGTGCGGAACGTCCCCTTTGCGTATTCCACCTGCGAGGGTTCGACACCCAGTTCCAGGGCCGCCAGCGCCTTGCCTTCCTCGACCAGCTTCTTCGCCGCGAGGTGGCACACGCTGCCGGCGCCGACGGTGCTGCGCGAGCCGCCGGTGCCATTCCCCTTGAGCTTCGTGCCGGGCGCACACTGCACGATCTTCACCCGCTCGATCGGGATCTCCAGCGCATCCGAGACGATCTGCGCGAACGTCGTCTCGTGACTCTGCCCCTGCGACTTGGCGACCATGAACGCGGAGACCGTCCCGCTCGCGTCGAGCTGAATCTCGACCTCGTCCACAGGGGCGTTACCGAGGCCGGTATTCTCGATGACCGTCGATATGCCGATGCCGCGCAGCTTCCCGGCCTTCTTCGATTTGGCGCGCCGGCCCGCGAAACCCTTCCAGTCGGCGAGCTTGAGCGCCTTTTCGAGCACACCCGGCAGGTCGGCGATCTCGTAGCTGCCGCCGGTCGGCGACGTGTACGGGAAGGCCGACGGGGGGATGAAGTTACGCCGGCGCAGCTCGGCCGGGTCCATGCCAATTTCCGCGGCGGCCTGGTTGACGAGGCGCTCGACGGTGTAGGCGATATCCGGCCGTCCGGCGCCGCGATAGGCGCCGATGGGTGTGGTGTTCGTGATGGGGATGCGATACGTCCCGTACAGCGCCGGAATGCGGTACACGCCCGTCATGCAGTTGGTCGTATTGCGAATGTGCCCCTGCGCGCCCGGCGAGAGGTACGCGCCCAGGTCGACGATCCAGTCGATGCGCATCGCCAGGAACTTCCCGTCCTTGTCGAGCGCGAGCTGGCCGTGGGCGATCATGTTGCGGCCGTGCGTGTCGGTCATCAGGCCTTCCGTGCGCGTGGCGGTCCACTTCACCGGCGCGCCGAGCGTCTTCGCGGCGATCATGAGCGCGGCGTATTCCGGATAGGCGCCCGAGCGCTGGCCGAAGCCGCCGCCGACGTCGCGCGCCTCGAAGACGAGCTTCTCCGGCGGCACTTTGGTGTAGTTCGAGAGCTGCGAGCGCTGCGTGCCGACGCCCTGCATCGGGGTGTGGAGCCGATACGATTCCGTGGCCGCGTCGTAGGCGACGTGGCACGCCCGCGGCTCCATGGGATTCGGCGCAACACGCGTCGATACGACTTTGGCGCGGGTAATGTGCGCCGCGGCCGCAAACGCCGCTTCGACGGCCTTTTCGTCGCCGATCTCGGACTCCCACGCGAGATTGCCCGGCACTTCGTCGGAGAGTTGCGGCGCGCCCTCTTTGAGCGCGCCTTCGGGATCGGTGACGCTCCGGAGGTCGCGGTACTCGACTTCAACGAGTTCGGCGGCGTCCTGCGCGGCCGCCGCGCTGTCGGCGACGACCAGCGCCACGGCTTCTCCGACGAAGCGCACCTTCTTGTGCGCGAGCACCGGGCGCTCCGGGGACCTCGCCTTCATGCCGTTCTTGCCGATGAACTGCATGGTATGCGGCGCCCGAACGTAGCCGGCGCGCACCGCGTCTTCGCCCGTGAACACGTGCTTCACGCCGGGGAAGGCCGCCGCGTTCTTCGTCTCCACCGAGACGATCTCGGCGTGGGCGCGGTCAGATCGCACGAAATGGCCGTAGAGCTGGCCGGGCACGTTCCAGTCCGAGGCGTACCTGCCGGCGCCGGTGATGAGGCGTACGTCTTCTACGCGGCGGCCGTCGTGATGGTGGTGGTGGGTTTCGTTACTCATGGTGTTTCTCGCTCCTCCCGTTTTTGGCAGCAAACCGCGAGTCTAGATCAACTGCGATAAAAAAGGGGCCAGGATCGTGCCTGTCGTGTCACGCGTCACGGGCCACTTATCTCGAAGCTTCCCGACTAGAGCGGCTTCTTCCGCGTCGGGTTCAGCGCTCGGCGGCCACTTTCAGCTCCATCGTGCCGATGCCCTCGATGGTGCCCTTCAGGTGATCGCCGTCGGCGAGCTTCGATACGCCGGCCGGCGTGCCGGTCGTGATCAGGGTCCCGGGCTGCAACGTCAGCGCGGCTGACAGGAAGCGGATCAGGTCGCGCAGGCCGTTGATCATGTCGGCGGTGTGCGCGTGCATCACGTTCCTGCCGTTCTGCTCGACGTCGATGTGGAGATCCTGCGGCTCGCGGATCTCGTCGCGCGTCACGATCCACGGCCCGAGTCCGCAGAACGTGTCGAAGCCCTTGCGGATGTTGCGGGTGTTGTGGAATCCCTTGCCCCAGGGATCGCGGATGCTGATGTCCCAGCACATGGTGTAACCGTAAACGTAGTCGAGCGCCTGCACCGCCTGCACCTTGCGCGCCGGGCGGCCGATGACGGCGCATAGCTCGCATTCGAAATCGACGTGCCGCGCGATCTT
This sequence comes from Betaproteobacteria bacterium RIFCSPLOWO2_02_64_14, assembly GCA_001770325.1. GTDB lineage: Bacteria > Pseudomonadota > Gammaproteobacteria > Burkholderiales > SG8-41 > DSOT01. The sequence continues at coordinate 326 of MEQT01000118.1, read as the reverse complement.
CGGCAGTATCACGGTGCCGCCGGGCCCGATGATGGACGAGGCTGGCTTCAGAAACAGCTCCGCCATCAGGTCGTCGCTCGAGAGCTTCGAGCGGTCGTAGCCGCCGACGCGCTCGATCATCTCGGCCTGATGGGCGCGGTAGTTGGCGGCCGCGGCCCAGATCGCCGGCGGATTGTCGAGGGGCGCGAGCAGCCGCGCCGAGGCGAGCGCGACCGGCTTTTCCCGGCGCGCGGACGCAAGCGCTGTGGCGGCCGACGGATGGTTCGCAAGCGCATCGACGACTTCCGCCATGGTCGCACCCGCGCGTGACGCGCCCGCGGCGGCCA
>MEQT01000117.1 GCA_001770325.1 Betaproteobacteria bacterium RIFCSPLOWO2_02_64_14 | reverse complement strand
ATTCTCCTGCCATTCAATCTGCAGCCCGACCTTCGCCGCCGCCGCCTTCATGACCTTGACCGCCTCGGGCACCACCTCCAGGCCGATATCGTCGCCCGGAACGCTACCGATCTTCAGCACTGTCTTCCCTCTCTGACTCTCGAATTGAGTTCGCGGCTCTGATGCATCTCCTGGTCACACGCATTCCCTCCCCCGAAAGACGAGGGAAGACAAATTCTTCTCCCCCCGGGAGAAGAACAGTGATCAGGAAAGCAAGTGTCGCGAGGATGGGGCATGCTCAGCATAGGTAGGTTGGGCTGAACACTGTGATGCCCAACACGGGACAAACGTCGACCGTTGGGGTTCACGTCGTTCACCCCAACCTACGGTCCACGCGATTGAGCGTAGCTGCGGGCACCGAGGCGCGGGCGACTTCGGCGGCGTCCTTGAGCTTGCCGATGTCCCGGCACAAGCCGATCAGGCGGTCCGTCTCGCCTACAGACAGGATGCCGCTCGCAAGTCCGCTGAATTTCTCCTCGAGCTGGGCGTCGGTCATGGGCCGATCAACGCTGCCCACCGCGTGCTCGATGAACTTGTCCAGCGTGCGCCCATCCTTGAGTTTGATCGACACGTGCACCTGGTCTTCGCGCACGCCAGGTTTGACCGTTGCAGTGACGCGGTCGCGCAGCGCAATCACCGCGGGGTCGCGCACCACGGCGTCGCTGTACTGCGCTTCGCCCGCCGCGCCGTGGATGATCGCCGCCGCCACCGAGTGGTAAACGCTGAACTTGCCTTCAAGCCCCACGCCCGGTGTCTTCCTGCCCGTCAGCTCCAGCACCAGCGGATGGACGCCAAGTGAAATGGTCGTGATATCGCCCGCCTTCAATTGATGTTCGTTTCGAAGCTGAATGCAGCCGTCGATCGCCGGATGAATCACGATGCCGCAGGCAAACGGCTTGTAGGTATTCAATGCGATCTCCCACGTTTCTCCCAGCCGGTCGGTGATCTGCGACAGGTCGCGCTCGCTCGCGAGCACGTGCGCGAACCCGCGCGGCGCCTCGATCCCCTGGTTGGAGCTGGTGAAATTCGCCTTTGCCAGGATCGCTGCGAGCAGTCCGTTGCGCGCGGCGTTGCCGGGGTGGAACGGCTTGGTCATCGTGCCGAACATCTCGCGCAGGCCCGAGGATTGCGTCGCCGCGATCCCCAGCGCCCAGGTCATCTGCTGCTCGGTCAATCCCAGCAACCTGCCCGCTGCCGCGGCCGCTCCGAACACGCCGGCGGTGCCGGTGATGTGCCAGCCGACATCGTAATGCGACGGATAGACCGCGTTGCCGATGCGGCACTCGGCCTCCACGCCGAGGATGAACGCATGCAGGAAATCCGCGCCGCTGACCGGCGAGCGTTCGGCGAGCGCGAGGATAGCGGAGGCGACCGGGCCGCTCGGGTGGATCACGGTCTTCAGGTGCGTGTCGTCGAAATCGAAGGTATGCGAGGTGATCCCGTTCATCAGCGCCGCAAGCATCACGTCGAGGCGCTCTCCCCGGCCGAGCACCGTCGCCACGCGCGGCCCGGAAAACTCACCGAGTGCAGCGAGCGAGCGCTCCACGGTCTCATGCCTGGACCCGCCCACCGCGCAGCCCACCCAGTTGAGAAACGACCGGGCCGCTTCGCGCCGCACCGTCTCCGGGATGTCGGCCCCGTGATGCCCGACGATAAAGCGCGCCAACGCGCGCGTGACTTCCATGTCAGATCCCCAACAGCCTGGCCGGGTTGACGCACAGGATCATCTCGCGCTCGCGGTGCGTGAGGCCGGGTATAGATTCGACAAAATCGACCGGCTGCTTGACCGACATGCCCTGCGGAAAGTCGGTGCCGGTGACGATGCGGTCGACGCCCACGAGGTCGACCAGATCGCGCATGATCCGCGGGTGGTGCGTGATGAGATCGTAATGAAAGCGACGCAAGTACTCGCTCGCCGGCTTCTTCATGTGCTTCAACTCGGGGCTCACTTCGATCGCGAGGTCCATCCGCCCGACCAGCCACGGGAAAGTGCCGCCGGCGTGAGGCAGATAGACCTCGAGCTTCGGGAACGCGTCGAGCACGCCGCCGTACACGAGGCTCACGGCGGCATAGCCCGCTTCCTGCGGATTGCCGAGCACGTTGATCATGAAGAAGTCCTTCATGCGCTCGGCGCCGGATGGATAGAGATTCGTCAGGAAAAGCGGCAGGCCGAGCCCTTCGGCCCGCTCGTAGATCGGCCAGAACTCCTTTTCGTGCAGGTTCTTGCCGAGAATGTGCTCGGCGATGAACACCGCGCGCATGCACGGGTGCTTGGCCATGCGCTCCAGTTCCTGCGCCGCGAGCTTCACGTCCTGCATCGGCAGCACGATGCAACCGTAGAATCGGTCCGGATACTTGCGGTGTGCTTCGACGCAGGCGTCGTTGTGGGCGGCGGCAAGCTCGAGGCCGAAGCCCGCCGGCGCCCAGTACACCAGCGGATTGGTCATCGACAGCGCGTAGGTATCGACCTTGCGGTTGTCCATGTCCCGGATGATATCGTCCAGGTTGGTCATGGTCCTGCGCATCGATGATTTCTGGGTGCAATCGGGCACCGACACGACGACAGGGCCCCTGGCGTCCTCGCTCATGACCGCGCCGTTGGCCGGACCTTTCTTGATCATCAGGTCCACGAATTCCTGCGGATACCAGTGCACGTGCGCGTCGATGACCCGCTTGTAACGCCGCTCTCCCGCCTTCATAGTCGCGCCCGCAGGGCCCGCGGCCACCGCGTCCCCGGCTGCCGCGTGCGCGGAATGAAACTCACCTCTCGCAATCAATTTGTTCTCCTGTCATGGCGTGGAATTACCGTCAAACCCCGGGATAGATCAACGCCATCTCATGGACGTTGAAGCCATGGAGTGCCGCCATGAACTCGTCGATGCTGAAAAGTTCGAGGCAAGGTATCGCGCCTCGCTGCGGCATGTCGCCACGCGCAAGCTTGCGCGCGATGACGATCGCCGCGGTGCACGGAATCTGCGGCCCGTCCCCGTCGGGCGCGACAATATACCACTTCACCCGGTGCGGTGTCCCGTCGTGACGCGTACCGGAAATATCGACGTGCATCGCCCCCGCGTACGTGCCCCACCCCGTCGTGAATTCGCTCATGCGTTGCAGCCTCTCGGCATGGCGGGACCAGTCACCAACACAGCCGCACCGCCTCAACCACGCGAGACACCACATGCCAAGCTGCAGCACAGGCAGTTCGAATCCTGCACGGAATTCCACGGTGCGGACGCCTTCACAGGTGCGCGGATACAGCACCCGGTCGGGAACGTCGCAGTAGCCAAGCAGACGCCGGCCTACCGGCTCCGGATATGCATGCCACTTGAGCCCCTGCCAGCCGTACACGGTACGCCACGCGCCATCGATCCAGCATTCGAAAGGTTTGCCGCAATAACTCAGCACGGCACGCACCGTGGCGAGCCCTCTCGCCGTACGGTTGCCGGGCGTAATGCCGATGTCCACACTGTCGATGGCGGCAAACTCGCCACGGTAGCGCGCGATCACCGCCGATGAAAGCCCAGGCACGCTGCTTGCCCCGCTCACCACCAGCACCCCGCGTTCGCGGGCGGCCGCGTCCAGGGCGCCGATCTCCGCCACGAATTCTGTCGCATCAGCGAGATCGGCGTAATGCGCGCCAGCCAGAATGCACGCCTGCGCCACGTGATGATCCTGACCCTGAAACGGTCCACTGGTGTGAATGACGAGCTGCGCGCCGAGCGTCGCAATCCTGTCGGCGAGGCCGGCGTCGTCGATGTCTATCGGCGCCGCCATCACTGGGTGGGCGGCATGCGCCCGCAGTTCACCTGCAAAGGCTCCGGCACGCTCCTGACTGCGGCCAGCCACGATCACCTGCAAGGTCGTGTCACGCGCGAGCGCACGGGCGATGCGCCCCCCGAAAAAGCCGTAGCCGCCGATTATCAGGGTCCGCAGCAGGGCGCCCTCACCTTCCATGTCAGAGTGCCGGCTTGAATATCATGAGATAGACGATGACGAGGATGGCGCCGAACGCGGGCCACCCCAGCAGCGTCCACACGCGGCGGTAGCGCAGGTACTCGGGCGACAACGGGGCGCCCGTCCTGAGACAACGTTGCGCGATATCCCGCATTCTGATCTGGAGCACGACCGCCGGGATCCAGCATGCGCCGGCCACGAAATAGAGCACGAGCGCCGCCAGCACCCAGCCTTCCGTGAGACTCAGACCGCGCAGCGCGGCGAGCCAGACGCCTGTGACGAACTGCACGACGACGGCAGGTGTGGTGAAGATCCAGTCGGCCGTCACCGTGAGGCGCGACACACCTACGATCAAGCCGGGGTCACCGCTGCGGTCGGCGCGATATTTGAACCAGGCAATTCCCAATCCGGTGCCGAACAGCACCGTCGCGGACAGGATGTGCACCCACTTGAGCCACAAGTAGGTCATTGGCGGGAGAGCAGGTACTTTTTCTCCCACGCCTCGACTTCGGGAAGCTTCAACGCCTCGTTATAGTCCTTGAAGCCCAGCATTCGGGAGCGTGCCCTCTTCGTGCTGCCGTCCGCCTTCAACACGTTGAGCGCTTCCCGTATGGCGTAGCCGGCAGCGTAGCGCGCAAGGCCAGGGTAGATGGCGATGCGGAATCCAAGTTGATCGAGCTCCCCTGCCGCAAGGTCGCCGACCACGCCCGCCTCCTCAACGTTGACCAGGCACGGAGCATCGATTTCGTGCGTCACCCGCCTCAATTCCTCGACAATGTCAGGGCTGCCCTTCAACTCGACAAAGATCACGTCGGCGCCCGCCTTGCGGTATGCCTTGCCCCGGACGATCGCCTCGTCGAGGCCCATGCCGGCAGCGGCATCGGTGCGCGCAATGATGAGGAAGTCGGGGTCGCGCCGGGCCGCGAGCGCCGCCTCGATCTTGCCCGCGTGCTCCGCGAGGGTGACCACAGGCCGCGAGCCCGGCAGATGTCCGCAGCGCTTGGGTGAGACCTGGTCTTCCAGGTGTATCGCCGCCACGCCCGCGGCCTCGAATTCCTCCACCGTGCGCCGCACGTTGACTGCGTTGCCATAGCCGGTGTCGGCGTCACAGATCAGCGGAATGTCGACCGCGGCGGCCGCGCGGTGCGCGTGTGCCGCGAACAGCGTGAGATCGATGAGTCCCACGTCGGGACGCCCGAGCAGGCTCGCCGAGACGCCGTTGCCGGTCATGTAAACCGCCTCGAAACCCGCCTGCTCGACGAAACGCGCGCCGTAAGCGTCGTAGATGCCGGGCGCCACGATCATCGGCCCCTCGGTGAGCCGTCCGCGCAGCCGCTGCCGCGGCGCAACTCTTTCAGCGTCGGACATGGTCTGCGTCAGGCGGCGACAGCCGCCGGCTCGAAGCGGAGTTGAGATTCCGTGCGTTCGATCTTGACGCTCATGCGAGCCGCCAGTCAGGATGCTTTTCGAGAAACGCGATCAGGCCGCCCTCGGAGAGTATCTGCCGCACGGCGGGTGGCAGTTGCGGCACCGCGCGCTCGATCTTGCGTGCGGCAACACGCACCTTGCCCGCAGCGAGGTCGATCTCGATCTCATCGTCTTCCATTATGCCCGCAATGTCGCACTCCACCGCCGGCAGCCCGTTGTTGATCGTGTTGCGGAAGAACTGCCGGCCGAAGGAACGCGCGACGATCGCCGCGACGCCCATCAAGTGCATGATGTGCACTGCCTGCTCGCGGGAGGAATTGATGCCGAAGTTGCGTCCCGCGACGATCACGTCGCCCGGCTTGAAGCGCGAGGCGAAGCTGGGGGCAACCTGCTCGAACGCGCGCTGGGCGACGTAGGCATTGTCCTTGCCCGGCAGATACTTGCTCGAACACTGCGTATCGGTGTTGATGTCGTCGCCGAGCACGTGCGCGCGCCCGCGAATCGTGGAAGTCATGCCCCAAACCCCAATCTAAGCCACAGAGATCACAGAGAACACAGAGAAGACGTCTTGGTAAACCGGACCTTGGTCTTGCCTTTCTCTGTGAACTCTGTGTTCTCTGTGGCAATGCCCTTCTGATTTCACGCCGCGGATCGCCAAGTTCCACCAACCACGCTTCGCGGGTCCGTGATCCGCCCCATCAGGGCGGAAGCGGCGACGGTGGCGGCCGATCCGACCCAGATCTCGGACTTGTCGTTGCCGAGCCGGCCCTTGAAGTTGCGGTTCGCGCTGGAGATCGCGACATCGCCATCGCCCATGATGAGATGCCCGGTGATGTTGACGCACGTGCCACAGCCCGCCGCTTCGACCGAGGCCCCGGCGCGCGTTAATTCTTCGATCAGGCCCTCCCGCGCCGCAGCGAGATAGACCAGGCGCGAGGCCGGCGTCACGATCATGCGCACGCCCTTGGCGATGCGCTGCCCCTTGAGTATCGCCGCCGCCTGCCGGATGTCATCGAGACGCCCATTGGTGCAGGTGCCGATCAGCGCGAAGTTGATCTTCTGCCCCTGCGCCTCGGTGACGCCTACCACGTCGTCGATCTTGTGCCGGCGCGCGACCTGGGGCGCAAGCGTCGAAGCATCGACTTCGATGCTCTCGACGTAGTTCGCGTCCGCATCGGCCCTGACCGGGTGCGGCGCGCGCGCCCGGTGGGCCTCGAGCCAGGCGAGCGTCTTGTCGTCGGCTTCGAGAATGGCGGCCTTCGCCCCGAGTTC
>MEQT01000116.1:942-10092 GCA_001770325.1 Betaproteobacteria bacterium RIFCSPLOWO2_02_64_14 | reverse complement strand
TTGATCTTGTCCAGTCGCGCGCGGTCGGAGTCACTCAGGTCCTCGCTTTTGACGGCATCGGACGCCTGCGCCGCGAGCTGGGCCGACTCCTCGTCGGCCGCCGGCGCGTCGCGTATCGGCACCGCGAGCTTGCGCATCAACTCCTGCCAGTCCGCCTTGCCGTCCTGGGTCACGGTGATCCAGTGATCGACGTAGAAGACGTTCACGACGTGGTCGATCTGGAACAACCGGCTTGCGAGCGGATCGCCGTTCGCACGATCCGCGCTGTCGTACGAACGCGTGATTCCCCAGGTCAGAGGCTCCCTGAGGATGAACTTCATCGCGTTCGGATTCGGCGTCGGCTCGATTTCGGCTATCTTCGGCATGGCTCAATCCAAATTAACCGCCAAGGCCGCCAAGAGAAACCAAATCCAGATAAGAAGTCTTCGTCTTCACTTTCATTCCTATCTCGCATCCTTGCGGTTCGTTTGTCCTGACTCTGTCTGTAATTCTTGGCGTGCTTGGCGATCCTGGCGGTTCATATTGCCTTTCACGCATTGCCCATCGGGGCATGCATCGGGTCGGCTTCCGACTCGGTTGATGTGCTGGCGATCGCATTCAGTGCCGCGTGCAGGGTATGCCACGGCAGGATCGCGCATTTGACCCGCGTGGGCAGATCGCGCACGCCGGCGAATACGGTGAGGCGCCCCAGGTGATGCGGCCGCGCCGGATCCAGCGTCCCGGTCGCCATGTCGCGGAATTCCTGCACCAGCCGCTCGGCGTCGGCCCGGACCCTGCCCTTGACCGCGGCCGTCATCATCGATGCCGACGCCTTGCAGATCGCGCAGGATTCACCCTCGAAACCGATGGCTTCCACGGTGTCATCGGCGAGCCGAAGCGCCAGATGTATATGGTCGCCGCACAGCGGGTTCACGCCCTCCGACTTGTGGGTCGCGTCCGGCGGCAGGCCCCAGTTCCGCGGCTTGCGGTTGTGGTCGAGGATCACTTCCTGGTAGAGCTGTGTGCTGTCAGCCATCGTCAAAAACCAGTATTAACCGCAGATAAACGCAGATACACGCCGATAACATCCGCCCGAATATCGTTTTCGATCTTATCTGCGTTCATCGGCGTACCCCTCAAGGGGGTATTGAGAAGAATCCATCGGCGGTTACAATGCATTTCAGCCAAAGACTTTCTGCACGCGGCGGATCGCCGCGACCAGCGCGTCGACCTCTTCCATCGTGTTGTAGAACGCGAACGACGCGCGCGAGGTCGCCGCGACCTTGAAGCGCTGCATGACCGGCTGGGCGCAATGATGGCCGGTGCGAATGGCGACGCCGTCGTCGTTGAGCACCGTGCCGACGTCATGCGGATGAATGCCATCGACCGAGAACGACAGCACCGCCGCTTTCTGTTCGGCGGTGCCGATGATGCGCACACCGGGCAGGCGATTGACCTGGTCGGTCGCGTAGTCGAGCAGATCCGTTTCGTGCGCCGCGATCCGCTCCATGCCGACGGACTGCAGATAATCCACCGCTGCCCCCAGTGCGATCGCCGCCGCAATCGGGGGCGTGCCCGCTTCGAACTTGTGGGGTATCACGTTGTAAGTGGTCTTTTCGAAGGTGACCGACAGGATCATGTCCCCCCCGCCCTTGAAGGGTTGCATCTGCTCAAGCCATGCCGCCTTGCCGTAAAGGATGCCGATGCCCGTCGGCCCGCACATCTTGTGACCCGAAAAGGCGTAGAAATCGCAGTCGAGCTCCTGCACGTCCACGTTGAGGTGCGGCGCCGCCTGCGCGCCGTCGACCAGAATCGGCACGCCGTGCTCATGCGCGACGGCGATCATTTCGCGCACCGGAGTGATCGTGCCGAGAGCGTTCGAGACGTGCGTCACAGCGACGAAGCGCGTGTGCGGATTGAAGAGCTTGCGGTACTCGTCCAGCAGCAACTCGCCGCGGTCATTCACCGGAACGACGCGCAATCGCGCGCCCTTCTCCTCGGCCAGCATCTGCCACGGCACGATGTTCGAATGATGCTCCAGCGTGGTGAGGATGATCTCGTCGCCGGCGCCAATGAATTTTCGGCCATAGCCATGCATGACCAGATTGATGCCCTCGGTCGTGCCGCTGGTGAAGAGCACTTCGCGCTCCTCGCGCGCGTTGATGAATGCCTGCACCTTGCGCCGCGCGGCTTCGTATTCCGCGGTGGCGGTCTCCGACAGGTAGTGCACCGCGCGATGGATGTTGGCGTGCTGGCTCGTCTGATAGCGCACCCAGCGGTCGATCACCGGCTGCGGCATCTGGCTGGAGGCGGCGTTGTCGAGAAAAACCAGCGGCTTGCCGTTGACCCTGAGCTTGAGGATGGGAAAGTCGCGGCGGATCCGCTCGACGTCGAGCGCGGCCGGCGATTGCTGCATCACTGCGGTGGGGATCGCTGTCATCGGGAAGCGCTCAAGCCTGGGCCGCGGTCTGGTCCAGCACGATCCGTTCGAGCCGTGCGACCAGCGATGGCACGGGGATACGGTCGATGATCTCGGCGCCGAAGGCGTAAGTCAGCAGGCTGCGTGCCCGCGTCTCGGAAAGGCCGCGGCTCTTGAGGTAGAAGACCTGCTCGGCATCGAGTTGGCCGACGGTCGCCCCGTGCGAGCATTTCACGTCATCGGCGAAGATCTCGAGTTGCGGCTTGGTGTCGACGTGCGCCCTGGACGACAACAGGAGGTTGCGGCTCTCCTGCGCCGAATCCGTGAGCTGCGCGCCTTCCCGCACCAGCACCTTGCCGTTGAATACGGCATGGGCCGCGCCGCCGACGATGCACTTGTGAATCTGAACGCTCTTTCCGTTCGGCTTCGCGTGGTCCAGCAGCGTGTGGGTATCGGCGAGCTGCCGCCCCGAAATCAGCGCCAGCCCATCGATTCTCGCGGCGGCGCCCTCGCCCTGCAGCACGACGTTCAGATCATGGCGTGACATGCGCGCGCCCAGCGTCACCGTATGCGAAGCGTAGGCGGAATCTTTGGCGAGCGAGACGCCGCAATTGGCAATATGGAAGCTTCCCCCGCCTTCGCGCTGAAGCTTCACATGCCTCACGCGGGCGTTCGCCGCCACCGAGATCTCGGTCACCGAATTGTTGACGTAAACGCCGTCAGTCAATCCGACGTAATCCTCGATCACTGTGCACTCGGAGCCGTTCTCGGCAATCACCAGGCAGCGTGGATACGTCGCAATTTCCGGCCGTGTCGAAACAAACAACAGGTGCACCGGCGCGGCACGGACCAGATCTTTCGCGATCCTGACCAGCGCCCCATCGCGCAGATAACAGGTATTGAGCGCCGCGAACAGGTTGTCACCGAACGGCACATGACGCGCGAGGTGCGGCTCGATCAGCGCACCGTGGTTTTTCAGGCACTCGGCGAGATTCGACACCTGCACGCCGGCGGGCAGGTCATCCGTCGCCGACAGGTCGGGGGCGAACAGCCCGTCAACGAATACCAGCCGTCCGGCCGCTTCACCAATGAAATAGTGCGACAGGTCGGCAAGCGAGAGCCGGGGCGCCTCGGCTGCCGGCTGAAAGTGCAATTTGGTGAGGGGCGAGATGTCGGTGAAGCGCCAATCCTCGTCGCGCGTGGTCGGCACCGCCAGCGAGTTGGCGCGCTCGAGCGCCGCGCTGCGGCGCTCATTGAGCCAGGAAACGCCGCCATGCGGCGTTTCATAATTCTGCAGCAATGCCTCGATATAGGGATGCCTGGCCGTCGCAACCGTGGTCATGCCGCCACCCCACCAACGAAACCTCCCTCACCCTCGGTCCCTCTCCCGCGGGGAGAGGGAAGCACGACGCTCCCTTCTCCTCCCGGGAGAAGGGTTGGGGATGAGGGGAGAGACGCGCCGATGCGAACCGTCAGATTCATAGATGCGATTCGGCGTACGCGGGCGAACCAGGGCGGCTCTCCTGCTTGCGGTACTCTTCGACAACCCAATCGTAGCCGCGGGTCTCCAATTCTTCCGCGAGCGCCTTGCCCCCGGTCTTGATGATTTTCCCGCCCTCCATCACGTGCACGTAGTCGGGCACGATGTAGTTGAGCAGGCGCTGATAATGCGTCACCAGTACCACCGCGTTGTCGGGCGTCATCAGCCGGTTGACGCTGCCCGCGACGGTCCTGAGCGCGTCGATGTCGAGCCCCGAGTCGGTCTCGTCCAGAATCGCGAGCTTCGGCTCCAGCAGCGCCATCTGCAGGATCTCGTTGCGCTTTTTCTCGCCGCCCGAGAAGCCGTCGTTAACGCTGCGATCAAGGAAATTCGGATCCATGTCGAGCAGCTTCATCTTCTCGCGCACGAAATCGTCGAATTCGAGCGGATCCAGCTCGTCCTTGCCGTGCGCCCCCTGCCCCGTGTTGTAGATGAGCCGCAGGAACGCGCTGTTCGACACGCCGGCAATCTCGACCGGATACTGGAAACCGAGGAACAGGCCGGCACGCGAGCGCTCTTCGGGCGCGATAGCGAACAAGTCCTTGCCCTCAAACAAGACTTCGCCGCCGCTCACCGTGTAAGCCGGGTGGCCGACCAGCGCCTTGGCGAGCGTGCTCTTGCCCGAGCCATTGGGACCCATGATGGCGTGCACCTCACCGGCGCGCACCGTGAGATCGATGCCCTTGAGAATCTCGACGCCGGCCACCGTCGCCGAGAGGTTGCGCACCTCGAGCAGAACCTTTGCGTCCGCCTTGATCATCCGACACTGCCTTCGAGTTTGAGACCGAGGAGCTTGGTCGCTTCGACCGCAAACTCCATCGGCAATTGCCTGAACACTTCCTTGCAGAAGCCGTTGATGATCATCGATACCGCCTCCTCGGCGCCGATGCCGCGGCTCTGGAAGTAAAAGAGCTGGTCTTCGCCGATCTTGGAGGTCGTCGCCTCGTGTTCGACCTTGGCGGTGTCGTTATGCACCTGGATGTAAGGAAAAGTGTTGGCGCCGCACTGCGATCCGATCAGCATCGAGTCGCATTGCGAGTAGTTGCGCGCGCCCTCGGCTTTCGGGGCGATTCTCACCAGGCCGCGGTAGCTGTTATTGGAATGGCCGGCGGAAATGCCCTTGCTGATGATGGTGCTCTTGGTGTTCCTGCCGATATGCACCATCTTGGTCCCGGTATCGGCCTGCTGATGGTGATTGGTCAGCGCGACCGAATAGAATTCGCCGATCGAGTTGTCTCCCAGCAGCACGCAGGACGGGTATTTCCAGGTGATAGCCGAACCGGTCTCGACCTGGGTCCATGAAATCTTGGAGTTGACGCCCTTGCACAGGCCGCGCTTGGTCACGAAGTTGTAGATGCCGCCCACGCCCTTCTCGTCGCCGGCGTACCAGTTCTGCACCGTCGAGTACTTGATGTCGGCATGATCGAGCGCGACGAGTTCCACCACCGCGGCATGTAACTGATTGGTGTCGAACTTGGGCGCCGTGCAACCCTCGAGGTAGGATACCGAGGCGCCCTCCTCGGCGATGATCAGCGTGCGCTCGAACTGCCCGGAGGACTCGGTGTTGATGCGGAAGTAGGTCGAGAGCTCCATCGGGCATTTGACGCCCCGGGGGATGAAGCAGAACGAGCCGTCGGTGAATACCGCGGTGTTAAGCGCCGCGTAAAAGTTGTCGCCCGGCGGCACCACCGTGCCGAGATACTTGCGCACCAGTTCGGGATGCTCGCGCACCGCTTCCGAGATCGAGCAGAAGATGATCCCGACCTCGGCGAGCTTCTGCTTGTAGGTGGTCGCGACCGAGACCGAGTCGAAGATCACGTCGACCGCGACGCCGGCGAGCTTGGCCCGCTCGTTCATCGGCACGCCGAGCTTCTCGAAGGTGCGCAGGAGCTCGGGGTCGACCTCGTCCATGCTGGCAAGCTTTTTCGGCTTGGGTGCGGAGTAGTAGATGATGTCCTGGAAGTCGATCTTCGGGTACTTGACGTTGGGCCAGGCCGGCTCCGGCATCGTCAGCCAGTGGCGGTACGCGCTCAGGCGGAACTCAAGCAACCACTCCGGCTCGTTCTTCTTCGCCGAGATCAGCCGGATGGTGTCCTCGCTCAACCCCTTGGGCGCGGTCTCGGACTCGATTTCAGTGACGAAACCGTGCTTGTAGGGCTGGTTGACCAGGTTCTCTAAGACCGTGCTCATGGCGTTTCAGCGTTGAGAGTTGAGGGTTGAGCGTTGAGAGTTGAGAGTTAACTTTGATACGTAGAACGCTTGTTCCGCTAAACGCTCAACACCGATCGCTAAACTTTTGCGTCAGTCGACTTCACGCTGAAGGATTCGCCGCAGCCGCAGGTTGCATCCACGTTGGGATTGTCGAACTTGAAGGCCTGCTTCAAACCCTCTTTCACGAAATCGAGCGTCGAGCCGTCAAGAAATTCCAGGGCCCTGCCGTCCACCACCACCTTCGCCCCGTGCGACTCGAACGTCCGGTCGCCGGCATCGATCCCTTCGGCGTAATCATAGGTGTACGCAAAACCCGAGCATCCGACCTTCTTCACCCCGACCCTCAGGCCGAGGCCATGGCCGCGCTTCGCGAGCTGCGCCTGGATCTGTCGTGCCGCACTTTCCGTCAACTTGATCGCCATTTTCCCTTCACCTTTCAAACTCTGCTATTCACCCCTTCCCAACTCTCTCCCTTCAAGGGGTAGGGGGAGAGCGGGACGTTAGACCGCAATTGCCGTCAGGCGCCGCAGGCGCGTCGCGACGCCCGATAACGCCACGACAAATTCTTCAACCTGCTGCATCGTGTTGGCCGCGCCCAGACTGAAGCGCACCGCGCCGCGCGCCAGTTCCGGGGGCACGCCCATCGCCAGCAGCGTGGCGCTGGGTTCGGTGCTGGCGCTGGAACACGCCGCGCCGGCCGCCACCGCGAATCCCACCTTGTCGAGTTCGATCACCAGCGCCTCGCCGTCGATGTCCTTGAACGCGAAGTAGCTGGTATTCGGAATGCGCGGCGCGCGCCCCCCGAAAATCACGGCGCCCATGCGGTTCAATTCGCGCTCCAGCCGTGTGCGCAGCGCCGACAAACGCGCGGCAAGCTCGACCATGCGCCCCGCCGCAAGCTCGCAGGCCGCGCCGAACCCCACAATCGCCGGGACGTTTTCGGTTCCCGAGCGCAGCCCCCGCTCGTGGCCCCCGCCGCTGATGATCGCCTTCAGTTCGAGCCGCTTGTCGACGATCAGCGCCGCAGCGCCCTTGGGCCCGTAGAGTTTGTGAGCGGACACGGTCATGGCGTGAACGCCGAGCGCCTCGAAATCGACCGGTATCTTGCCCAGCGCCTGCACCGCGTCGGTGTGCATCCAGGCCCGCGCACGGCGCGCGCGCTCGGCCACTGCGGCAACATCCTGGATCACGCCGGTTTCATTGTTGGCGAGCATCACCGACACCAGCCCCGTCGCTTCGCGCAGCGCGGCATCGACATCGGCGAGATCGATCTCGCCATCGCGCGTCACCGCCAGCCGGCGCAGCTTCCAGCCTGCCCGGGCGAGTTCCTGCGCCGGCTTCGCGACGCAGGGATGCTCAATGCTGCTCACCGCGATCTGCGTGGGCTTGAGATACGCCGCCGCGCCCTTGACAAAGAGGTTGTTCGCCTCCGTGCCGCCGCTCACGAACACGACCTGCACCGGCTGCACATTTGCGATCGCAGCTACCTGCTCGCGCGCATGCTCAACGGCCTTGCGCGCCTGCGTGCCGAACTCGTGCCGGCTCGACGCATTGCCATACTGATTACGCAGATACGGCAACATCGCCGCCAGCACCCGTTCGTCGACGGGCGTGGTCGCGTTATGGTCGAAGTAGACGTGGGTCATCGGCCGCATCAGATCAGCAGGCGGGTACGGGCACGCGTCTGCTTCCGCTCTCCCGCATGTCATGAACCGGAGCAATCCCCGACTCCTTCGCTTTCTGGTTGTCCACCAGGTGCCGCAGACTGACCGACCCGAGGTACTCGAATATGCGTTCGTTCAACGCCGCCCACAAGTCGTGCGTGAGGCACTTCTGGTCATCCTGGCAGTTTTCCTTGCCGCCGCATTGCGTTGCATCGATCGGTTCATCCACCGCGAGAATGATGTCGGCGACCGATATCTGCGCAATATCCTTGGCCAGGCAATATCCACCGCCTGGACCGCGTACGCTATCGACCAGGTTATGCCGCCGCAGCTTGCCGAAAAGCTGCTCCAGATAGGAGAGCGAGATCTTCTGGCGCGCGCTGATCTGCGCGAGCGTAACCGGCCCCCTGCCGTGGCGCATTGCAAGATCGACCATTGCCGTTACCGCGAATCGTCCTTTGGTCGTCAGTCTCATGGCCCACCTCTCTAAATACTCAATAAATCAGTCACCTGCAACTTTTCAATACACTACTGTATTTGTCAACTATACTTATCCCGACCAATTTAGTCAACAATCTTGCTGAGTTGGTTCCCATCGAAAGTCATCTTGCCGCGCTCGTCGATCACCCCACCCAAGCGCTGGAGTTCGGCGGTGAGCCGCTCGATGCGCTTGTCGGTATCGACGCAATGTTCAATCAGTTCGTGGATCGCCTTGGCCACCGGATCGCTCAGATCCTTGACGACGGCGTAGGCCGCGAAGCGGCCCCCGGCCGGCTCGCCGCTCGCTTCGATGATCCGCGCCGGAATCCCGATCGCGGTCGCGCCGGGCGGCACGTCCTTGACGACCACCGCATTCGACCCCACCTTGGCGCCATCTCCCACCGTAATGGGCCCGAGGATCTTTGCGCCGGCGCCCACCACCACATTCTTTCCCAGCGTGGGATGGCGCTTGCCCTTGTTCCAACTGGTGCCGCCAAGGGTGACGCCATGATAAAGCGTGCAGTCGTCTCCGATTTCCGCAGTCTCGCCGATGACCACCCCCATGCCGTGGTCGATGAAGAACCGCCGCCCGACGGCGGCGCCCGGGTGTATCTCAATCCCGGTGAGCCAGCGCCCAACATGCGAAACGATGCGCCCGCACCATTTCAGGCCGGCTCCCCAGAGGCAATGCGCCAGGCGATGAACCAGCATGGCGTGAAATCCCGGATAGCACGTGAGGACCTCCCACGTGTTGCGCGCGGCCGGGTCGCGTTCGAATACGACCGCGATGTCCTCCTTCAGGCGGTTGAACATGGATGTTTCCCAGGTTGCATGAGCGAGAACTTACAATACCCCAG
>MEQT01000116.1:0-933 GCA_001770325.1 Betaproteobacteria bacterium RIFCSPLOWO2_02_64_14 | reverse complement strand
TTTGCCCAAGGAGCTTGTCGCATCTCAAGTCCGACAAGCTCCTGGGCGCACCAGATCGGCAAGGATGGGCAGCGCTTGAGTCCTTGATTTCCCTCTGTGACCTCTGTGATCTCTGTGGCTAACAGCTCTTTCTAACGCTTGAGTTTGTGCCGCTGAAACGATGTCACGATGCCGCGCAGAATGTTGATTTCCTCCCTTTCGACCCGCGCCCGCGCGAACAGGCGGCGCAACCGCGGCATGAGCTTCTTCGGGTGCCGGGGATCGAAGAAACCTACCTCGACCATTGCCCGCTCGAGGTGCGCATAGAAGCCCTCGAGTTCCTCGAAACTCGCCAGTTGCCGCTGCTTGACCGGACCCGCTGCGTCCCCCCTTGCTGCAAGCCGCAGCTCATAGGCGATGACCTGCACCGCCGCTGCAAGATTGAGCGACGAGTAGCGGGAATTCGCAGGTATGGTCGCGAGCCTCTGGCAACAGTTGACCTCGGCGGTGGTCAAGCCAAAGGTTTCATTCCCGAACACGCACGCCACCTGCTGCGTGCGCGCCACGCCAACCGCTTCCGCCGCCGCCTCGCGCGCCGTCATCTCCGGCACCGCGAGCTCGCGGCTGCGCGCCGTGCACGCAATCGCGAGCCCGACACCCTGCAATGCGTCATCGAGCGCAGAGCAAACCGTGGCGTGCGCGAGCACCTCGGTGGCACGCGAAGCTCTCCATTCGGCTTCCGGATCGGGAAAGCGCCGGGGCGCGACGAGATAGAGCCGCGCGAGCCCCATCGTCTTCATCGCGCGCGCCGCCGCACCGATGTTGCCGGGGTGCACCGGTGCGCACAGCACGACGCGGATATTTTTCAGCGGGTCCGTGTTAGGCACTAAAATAGCCCACCTTGGAGCGCCGGGGTCGCGATCGTTCGGGCGCCGCACTGACTCAATCCTGAAT
>MEQT01000115.1 GCA_001770325.1 Betaproteobacteria bacterium RIFCSPLOWO2_02_64_14 | reverse complement strand
CTCGCTGAGCGGGATTGTGCGCATCGATCCGGCCTGGAGCGGCAGCAGGTGCCAGAAATGCGCAGGAGCGAATTTCCTGCCGTTTCCCCGGATCAGGCGTATCCTTGCACTTGCAGGGCTGGCTAGGAGGAGGGCCGACGATGAAGAGTGTGGGCTTCGTTGTTACCTTGGCATTGCTGGCGGTGACGGCTGGCGGCGCGCTGGCGCAGGTCGCAGGACCGAAGTTTCCGAATCGGCATCTGCGCTATATCGTGCCTTTCCCGCCAGGTGGCTCGACCGATATTGTCGGCCGCGTCGTGGCCGAAGCGCTGACCGGCAAGCTCGGCCAGCAGGTGGTCATCGACAATCGGGGCGGAGCGGCCGGAACTCTCGGCGCCGAGATCGCGGCCCGCGCGACACCGGACGGGTACACGCTCTTCGCCTGCAATATCGCATCGCTCGCGGTGAGCCCCGCTCTTTACCGCAATCTCGGCTACGATCCCGGCGCTTTTGCGCCGATCGGCCTGATCGGAAGCAACCCCAATGCGCTCGCCATTCATCCCTCGATCCCGGCGAAGACGGTCGAGCAATTCGTCGCTTATGCGAAATCCCGTCCCGGCAAACTCAACTACGCGTCGTCCGGCGCCGGAACCTCGCCGCAGCTGTCGATGGAGCTGTTCAAGTCGACGGGCCGCATCGACCTCGTCCACATTCCGTACAAGGGTGGCGGGCCGGCGGTCGTGGGCCTGATCGGGGGCGAGGCCCAGGCGATGTTTGGCACCGTGCCATCGCTGATCGGGGCGATCCGCTCTCAAAGGGTCCGTGTGCTCGGTGTCACGTCGACGACGCGCTCCCCCGATCTGCCCGACGTGCCAACCATTGCCGAATCGGGCATGCCGGGTTTCGAGGTCATCTCCTGGCAGGGTCTGTGCACTCCCGCAGGGGTGCCAAACGCAGTGCTCGCCCGGATCCGCGCCGCCCTTGCCGGGGCTCTAGCCTTGCCGGACACGCGGAAGCGCCTTGCGGATCAGGGTATCCAGCTTACCCCGCTGACCCACGAGAAATTTGCGGCGTTCATCCGCTCCGAGCGGGCCAAGTGGGCCAAGGTGGTGAAGGACGTCGGCATCAAGCCGCGGTAGACAGCTTCCCCCCGCAAGCGAGGGGAGGAGGCAAGGGTTTATACGAGACCCACGAGCTTCTCGATGTAAGCGTGCAGGTCTTCGCGGCTTGCAGTGGCGCGCCCGCCCCGCGCTTGAAGCTCCGGTCCTTCGAGCTCGATCTGCAGCGAATCCATGAAACGGTTCATCAGGCCGCGAAAGGCCGCGACGGTCGTCAGCTCGACGATTTCGGCGCTGTCGAAGTGCTTGGCGAGTTGCGCGTAGGCGTCGTCATCGTAGCGGGCCTCGTTCCACGTCACGAGCTCGGCCCAGCGGATGACCGCTTTCTCGCGTTCACCGAAGAGCGGGCTTTCCATATACCCGTCGCCGCTCAGCGCATCGAGCTGCTCTTCGCTCCAACCGGTTGTTCGCCCGACCAGGCGATTGTGCTTGATTCAATACCGGCACTCGTTCAGCGCCGAGACCTTGATCATCGCGAGCGCGCGGGTCTTCGCGTCGAGCTTGCAGCCCAGGCCGTCCTTCTGGAGCACGGCCTGGAGCGGCAGCAGGAACTTCACGATCGCCGGCGAGTGGGCAAATACCCGCATTGAATTGGCGACGCGGCCGTTGAAGCTGTTCGCCGCTTCGAATGCGGCGCGGACGTCAGGTGATGCTTCATCATTCTGAACGAAGGGCACTCGCGCCATGCTGGACCTTTCTATCGATTCGTCGGTTGTGACTGCGAATCAAGTCTGGGTGAGCGCGGCGGCGACGTCAAGGCGGCCGGGCGACTGGTCACCGCGGATCGCGCACCAGCAGCATGAATCCGAGCGCCGCTGCGACGCTGGCTGCCGCCAGCACGTCGAATGTCGAAGCGTAGCCCAGGCTGCCGATGAGGAAGCCCGCGAGGATCGGGCCCGCCGCCTCGCCGATGTCCCAGATGGTGCCGAACACGCCCATGGCGGCGCCGAGACGCCGGGATGAAGCGAGATCCGCGATGAGTGCGTTGGTTACGGGCGTGACCGCCCCGACGCCGAGGCCGAGCAGCGGCGCCGTCAGGACGAACGTCGCCAGATCCGCGCTGCGAAAAATGAGCGGCAGCGCGAGGGCGCACGCAAGAAGTCCGCCGATGATGACGGGTTTGCGTCCCATCCGGTCCGAGAGCCGCCCGGTGAGGGGCTTCGACAGCATCGCGACTGCGAGCTGGCTCGCGAGCACGATCGCGATCTCGGCATCGTTGAGCCCTGTCGCCTTCGCGTAGATCGGCAGGAATCCGAGAAAAGCGCCATATCCGAGATACATGACCGCCTCGATCCCGGCGGCGATGAGAATCGGCGGCGTGTGCAGCACCTCGGCGAGACCCTGACGAAACTCCGCAGCCCGTGAGGCGGACGGGCGTGACTGGCGTTCGGCGCGACCGACGTCGGGCAGCAGCAGTACTGCGACGAGCGTGATCACGCCGAGTGCGCCCACTGTGAGATAGGTTACCTGGTAGCTCGCCGTGAAATACAGGACGAAGCCGCCGAGGAGCGGGCCCGCGGTCGCCCCGACGTCGTTGCCCGACGAGAACCAGCCGAGCCGCGCGCCGCGCCCGGTTTCGGCGAGACTCGCCACGTAGGCGGCGGCCACCGGCGAAAAAATCGCGGTGGCGAAGCCGTGCACGAAGCGCAGCGCGACGAGCGACCAGGGATCCGTGACGAGCGGATAGAAGAACGGCGGAATCGCGAAGAAGAGTGCGCCCAGCACCATCATGCGCTTCCTGCCAAGGACGTCGGACAGCGCGCCCGCGGGCAGCTTGAAGAAAGCGCCGGTCACGGTGGAGGCCGCGACGACGAGCCCGATCATTTCGGGAAGCGCGCCGAGATCGGCGGCGAAAGCGGGCAGCACGGGGCTGCGCGCCATCTGGTAGCCGAGCCGCGACAGGATGCTCGCGAGGACGATGGCGATGAAGGCGTTCAACTCGAGCCTCCGTAGGCGAAGTCGTCGAACGCCGTCACGCTGTCGGCTTTGGTCCAGACGCCCACCGCGCCCGCGCCGGCGATGCGGTCGTCCTCCATCTCGATCCAGGTTTTCCCGTTGAGCGCGACCTTGATGCGTTTTCCCGAGAACTCGACCCGGAGCGTATGCCACACGTTTGCCGGCACCGGCGCGTCGGCGTACTTGAGCGTGTTGCGCCGCCCGCCCACCGTATAGTAGAGCGAGACGTTGTTCTCCAGTGCGTTGGCGCGGGCGACGTAATAGTTGTCGCCATCCTTCCAGCGCCAGACCAGCCCCCCGGCCTGGTCCTCGTGCCCGGAGATCGGCTTGAACTTGACCTCGACGTAGCCGTCGGCGAGCGAGACCTCCGGCCGTACGCACCAGGGAAACGTCCCGCTCCCCGATTGCCTGAGGATGTTGGGCTTGCTGGGGGCGCTCGCGTCGGCTTCGATCCGCCACTTCGGCGAACCGCGGCCCGTCACCCCGGTGCGCCAGCCCGGGGGCTCGGCGCCCGGCGCGTCCTGGTCGAAGGATACCTGTGCCGGCGAATCCGTTTTCATATTTCCTCCTTCACGTTCATGCGTGCTTGCATCAAACAATTTCGTGGAACACTGCGGCGCAGTGCGATTATGGCAAGAACGCATGATCAACGTGGCAGTTGTGCTGTAAGGGCGCATGTCTTCAAGGGGGGATGATAGAGCTCGATCAGCCTGGCGCTCGCCCTGGCAAGGTCGATTTTCCACAACGAGTTCGCCGAGGCAGTCAACGCAACCAGAGTTCCATCCGCGGCGAACGCAAGGGCGCCGAATCCGATATCCCACTGTTCTTTTCCTTGCAGGCTGATTTCATGCTGCGTCACCTCGAAACTGTCCGCGTCTATCCGCCATAACCATGCGGGCAGGTTACTGGAGATGATCGCGGATCCCGAACCGTCGAGCACCATGTCAGGGGCACAGATGAAGTGGGCAACGGACCAGTTCGACAATATTATTCGCCGTATCGGCCTCTTTGCCGCGTCGTAGACGCGCACATCATCGGGACCGAGTACCCAAACCCTGTTGCGTGTTGTGTCCGTTCTGATGCGGAAAGCGTCCCGCTCGCCAGTTCCGTGTTTCTCCAGCAGAGCAATGTCGCTTCCTGTGCGGTCTGCCATCGAGCTTTGTGTCGGCTTTCCTTCATTGCCGCAGCCCGCCATTACCGTCATTGCCAGAAGCAAGGTTGCCCAACCACGAACAGAAAAGATTCGGTTACTCATAAGCGCACTCCTCTCACGTGAGAACGGAGCAGCACTTGAGACGGAATGTCTTTGCGGACCGGGTGTCTGCGCAGACCCGGCTAGGTGACTCAGCCGCCTTTCGGGCGGCCCAGGCGCCTACACTACCCGAGGCATCAAACGTTGGTCTTTATCGGGCCTCCCAAATGGGGGGCTCCGCGACGGAGGGCAGCGGTCGGGCGGGACGCGGGTACTCGGGAACTTCCTGATTGACGCATTTCGCCGCACCGATCCATGCCCCCGCGAGCGGGGACCATGCAGAGCTTGGGCGAAATGCCTTGGGTGAACCGGATGTCTGCCTTGACCCGATTGTCGTAGACATTAATGCAAGAATGTGACAAAGTCAACACCATTTCGTAAAGGCTTGCCCGGCCCTCCCAGCCCGGCGCTGCCGGGGCCCGACCACTTCATGACCGTGTTTCTGGCGTTATTGACCAGCCTGCCGACCGGCAATTCGACGCTACGCATGCGGGTGTGGCGCGCGCTCAGGAATACCGGGTGCGCGGTGCTGCGCGACGGCGTCTACGTTCTGCCCGTCGATGCGCCTCAGGCGCCGGCGCTCGTCGAGGCGGAGTCGGCCGTCAAAGCTGCGGGCGGATTTGCAATGAGCGCGGAACTGAATTTGAAAACCTCCGCGCAGCTCGAGCACGTGCGCGGGCTGTTCGACCGGAGCAGCGACTACGGAGCGCTCGTCGAGAGGATCGGGGCGGCGAAACGCGGCCTGCCGCGCCTCGGCAAGCGCAGGGCTGACACCCTGGTGCAGCGCCTGCACCGGTCGTTCGAGGAGGTCACGGCGATCGATTTTTACCCCGGCGAGGCCCGTTCGCAGGCCAGCGCCGCGATGTCAGTCCTCGAAGCGGAGGCGCAGCGGCTGCATGCGGTGAACGAACCGCATGCCGTGCGGAGGAAAACGCGCCGGCTTGATCCGGCGACGTTTCGCAACCGCACTTGGGCGACGCGCAAGGATTTGTGGGTGGATCGTCTCGCCTGCGTCTGGCTCATCCGGCGCTTCATCGACAGGCACGCGAAGTTCGTGTGGATCGACCGCCCAGGCGACCGTCCCCGCGGCGCCCTCGGCTTCGACTACGACGGCGCCAGGTTCACGCACGTCGAGAGCCGTGTGACCTACGAGGTGCTAGTGGGAAGTTTCGGCCTCGGCCACGACCATGCCCTTGTGGCGCTGGGCGACGCCGTCCACTTCCTCGATGTCGGCGGGATACCCGTCGCGGATGCCAGAGGTCTCGAAACGATCCTGAAAGGCATCAAGGGGAGAGCACGGAGCGATGATGAGACTGCGCTGGAAGCCGGCAAGATCTTCGACCATTTCTACTCGGCCTACGCCCAGAAGCGCGCCGGATAGAGTAGCGTAGAGCTTACCCGCTTCGAGTTGGCGTCAGGCGGCTACACCTAGCGGCGGCGCCGCGAGTACCGGTTCGCCAGCGATCATGATGCGATGCAGGTGGCGGACTTCATTCATGTCGTAGTCGCCGTTCGCCTGGTGCATCACGCTGCGGTTGTCCCAGATGACCATGTCGCCGTAACGCCACTGGTGGCGGTACTCGTACTTTTTCTGCGTGGCGTGCGCCATCAGTTCGGCGACCAGCGCCAGCGCCTCGTCCTCCGGCATGCCCACGATGGATTCAATGCGCACGGGATTGAGATAAAGCGCCTTGCGGCCGTTCTCGGGATGCAGTCGCACCAGCGGGTGCACGCCGGGCGGCGGTAACGCCTTGCTGCTTTCTTCATTGAGAGGCCGCAGCTTGCGCGGGCTGAACCTGCTTTCGAAAACGTGCACGGCCCGGAGCCCGTCGATGCGGCGCTTCATGGCTTCCGCCAGATCGTCGTAGGCGTTGTGCATGTTGACGAACTGCGTGTCGCCGCCGTGGGTGGGAAGCGACACCGGGTGCAGCGCGGTGGCCTTGGGCGGGATGGGGTGGTTGGAATGATCGGTGTGGAACGTTTCGCCCTGGATGCGGTACTTGCCCGGCGCGATCTGCTCGTTGCGGACTACGTAGACTTCCGGGTGTCCGCTCGCGCGTACGTCCTTGTGATGGTGCGACATGAGTTCGCCGAAGATTTCCCCGGTGTGGGCGAACTCCGGCGCCGTCAGTTTCTGGTCGCGGAATACCAGCACGTGGTATCTCGCGAACGCGTCATTGAGCGCATTCCGCAATTCGGTGCCGACGGGCGCCTTCAGGTCGAGCCCCAGGATTTCGGCGCCGGTCTCGTGATTCGTGAGAGGGGTGAGCTGGTACGCCATGGTTATTTCCTCCAGATTCCATATTGTCCGCCCGTTTTCCGCAGGTTTCCAGTAGGGTCGCGAATGGCTGCCATCGGTGGTGGCGATGATGGCGTCTTTGGTGATAGATTCGTTGAAACGGTTCACGCGTTAACCGGGGGAGTCATCATGCCCAGCCCATCGTCGGGAAAGGTCGCGCTCTATGCCAATGTGGGGCCGGATCTTACGCACTACGAAGTGGATGTCGAAGGCGCGGCGCTGAACAGGCGCGCCACGGTCACGCTGCCCGCGGGCGTGCAGTATGCATGGCCGCATGCGAATCGGCGTTATCTCTACGTTGCGTCGAGCAGCAGTGCTTCGGGCTATGGCAAGGCGGGCACGGAGCATCACGTCACGGCGTTTCGCATCGATCCTGCGACGGGGGCCCTTGCTTCGCACGGCGCACCGATACGCCTGCCAACGCGGCCCATCCACATGACCACCGACATTCCGTCCGAAAATATCCTGGTGGCGTTCAACAACCCAAGCGCGCTGCACATCTACCGCGTGAACCCGGACTTCACGCCAGGAGAAGAAGTGAAGCAGCCGGGACTCATCGACGCCGGCATCTTCGCCCACCAGGTGCGCGTGACGCCCGATAACCGGCTCGCGATACTCGTCACTCGCGGCAACGAAGGCACGGCGACCAAGGCGGAGGATCCCGGCGCGCTCAAGGTCTTCGATTACAAAAACGGCGTTCTGACCAATGGGATCTCGATCGCGCCCAACGGGGGCAAGGACTTCGGCCCGCGCCACCTCGATTTTCACCCGACGAAGCCATGGATGTACGTGTCGATCGAGACGCAGAACAGGATGTACATGTACTGGATGGAAGGCGGCGGGATTCTTCCGGACATCGTATTCCGCAAGGACACGCTTGCCGAACCCGGGAACATCAGGGCGCGCCAGGCGGCCGGCACGGTGCACGTGCACCCGAACGGCCGCTTCCTGTACGGGGCGAATCGTGCCCAGGCCACGGTCGAGTTCGAGGGGAAGAAGGTGTTCAAGGGCGGGGAGAACAGTATCGTGGTCTATGCGATCGATCAGGCGACGGGCGAGCCGACGCCGATCCAGCACGTTGAAACCCGCGGCATTCACCCGCGGACATTTCACATCGATCCGAGCGGACGCATGATGGTCGTGCAGCACAATCTGCCGGTGGATGTGCGAGAGGGCAGCACGGTGCGCACCGTGCACGCGGGCCTGTCCGTCTTCCGTATCGGCGATGACGGCAAGCTCACCTTCGCGCGCAAGTACGACGTCGTTGTCGGCGACAAAGTGATGTTCTGGATGGGGATAGTGCCGCTGTAACGCCGCGCCTGTTCTGACTGACAACTTAGAGTGCCTTGGGCATTCTTGGATTCGATTATCGGCCTGCAGGTATAATCCCGCCACCGCTAACGCGCGGGAAAGGGCGTCACAGGATCGTCATAGAAATGCTTCATGTTTCGATTTTGAGACAGACTCCAAAGTGCCCTACTGTCCGGGGCCCACTGCCTACTTCGCCTGCTGGGAGGATCGTCATGCATCCGCTTCGCTCCACGTCACTGGTTGTAATTGCCGTGCTCGCTGCCGCCGCCTGGGCCTTCGGCCCCGGCGTGGCATCTGCACAATCGGGTTGCCCGCGCGGCGCGCTCGACGCCCGCTTCTGCGACGAGAACGGAGACATGGTCGCGGACGCGCCGAAAGAAAGCAGGCAATGGGTCGATCCGGGCGTTTTGATCTTCGCCTACACACCGGTCGAGGACCCCGCGGTGTACGCCAACGTGTGGGAGGGCTTCCTCCGCCATATGGAGAAGGTGACCGGCAAGAAAGTGCAGTTCTTCCCGGTTCAGTCGAACGCCGCCCAGATCGAGGCGATGCGGGCCGGCCGGCTGCACATCGCAGGCTTCAACACCGGGTCGAACCCGCTGGCGGTGAACTGCGCCGGCTTCGTGCCTTTCTCCATGATGGCGCGCGCCGACAACAGCTTCGGCTACGAGATGGAGATCATCACCCATCCCGGCAGCGGCATCGAGAAGGTGTCCGACATCCGCGGCAAGACGCTCGCCTTCACCTCCGAGACGTCGAACTCGGGATTCAAGGCGCCCTCCGCGTTGCTCAAGTCCGAATTCAAGATGGAGGCCGGCAAGGATTTCAAGCCCGCGTTTTCCGGCAAGCACGACAACTCCATCCTCGGCGTCGCGAACAAGGACTACCCGGCCGCCTCGGTCGCCAACTCGGTTATGAAGCGCATGATCGTCCGCAATGTCGTCAAGCCCGAGCAGCTCAAGAGCATCTACAAGTCGCAGACGTTTCCAACGACCGGCTACGGCCATGTCTACAACCTGAAGCCCGAGCTCGCGGAGAAGATTCGGCAGGCGTTCTTCAGCTTCCCTTGGGACGGCTCCGAGCTGAAGAAGGAGTTCGAAAGATCGGGGGAAGCGAAGTTCATCCCGATCACGTTCAAGGAGCACTGGGACGTCGTGCGCAAGATCGACGCCGCCAACAACGTGAAGTACACCTGCAAGTAGCGGCCGCGACCCGATGCTGCGGCTGGAGGGCCTGACCAAGCGCTACCGGACCGGCGACCTGGCGCTGGACGGCGTCACCCTCGAGGTTCCCGCGGGCCAGGTGATGGCGCTGATCGGCCCCTCCGGCGCGGGCAAGTCCACGCTCATCCGTTGCGTCAACCGGCTGGTGGATCCCTCCGCCGGCCGGATTTTCCTCGGCGACATCGAAATCACCAGGCTCGGGCACGGCGAACTGCGGCTCGCGCGCCAGCGCATGGGCATGATCTTCCAGGAGTTCGCGCTGGTCGAACGCCTCACGGTGATGGAGAACGTCCTCTCCGGCCAGCTCGGGAAGGTCGGGTTCTGGCGCAGCTACTTCCGGCGCTTTCCCGGGGACGCCGTCGCGCAGGCCTACGCCATGTTGGAGCGCGTGGGCCTGACCGAGCAAGCGAACAAGCGCGCGGACGCGCTCTCCGGCGGCCAGCGGCAGCGCGTCGGCATCGCGCGAGCGCTGGTCCAGAACCCCGATATCCTGCTCGTCGACGAGCCGACCGCGAGCCTCGATCCGAAGACCTCGCGCCAGATCATGCGCCTGCTGTGCGAGCTGTGCGCGGAGCGCGGGCTCGCGGCAGTGATTAACATCCACGATGTGCAGCTCGCCCAGTTGTTCGTGCAGCGGGTCGTTGGGCTCCGCGCGGGGCGCGTCGTCTACGACGGCGCGCCCGAGAACCTCAACGCCGACGTTCTCACGCAGATCTACGGCGAGGAGGACTGGACGGCGACGTTCGGGCGCAAGCGCGTGCACGGCGAGCGAGACGACGCCGTCGAAGTCGACGAGGAGCGGATGGCGGGACTCACGTGAGCGAGACCGCATTTCCCCGGCACTGGCGTGCACCTCCGCTCATAGCGAACGCCTGGCTGCGGTGGGGCCTCGTCGCGGGCGCCGCGCTCTATCTCGCCGCCGCGCTTGCCACGCTGGAAGTGAACTGGCTACGACTCGCCGAAGGCGTGCCGCGCGCAATCCGCTTCGTGGCCGCGTTCTTCCCGCCGGATTTCGCCAGCCGCTGGCACGAGATCCATTCCGGGCTTACGGAAAGCCTCACCATGGCACTGACCTCGACCGTGGTGGGAATTGCGATCTCGGTACCGATCGGCATCGGCGCCGCGCGCAACGTCGCCCCGCCCTGGATCTACCTCAGCTGCCGCTCCATCATCGCCGCATCGCGCAGCTTCCAGGAGATCATCGTCGCCATCGTGCTGGTCGCCCTGGTGGGATTCGGGCCGTTCGCGGGCTTTCTCACGCTCTCGTTCGCAACCATCGGCTTTCTCTCCAAGCTTCTCGCCGAGGACATCGAGGACATCGAGCCGGCCTCGATCGAGGCGGTGAAGTCGACCGGGGCCTCGTTCCTGCAATGGCTCAACTACGGCATCCAGCCGCAGGTCATGCCGCGCTTGATCGGCCTGTCGCTATACCGCCTCGACATCAACTTCCGCGAATCCGCGGTGATCGGGATCGTCGGCGCCGGCGGCATCGGCGCGACGTTGAACACTGCGATCGATCGCTACGAGTTCGACTCGGCCGCGGCCGTGCTGCTCATCATCATCGCCATCGTGATGCTTGCCGAGTACTCGTCGAGCTGGATCCGGCGCCGGGTGCAGTAATGGCGGCCACTCCCGCGCCCGACACTCCGGTCTGGCGGCGCCGCGCGCCGCGCGTCGAGATTGCCCGCTTCGCCGGCTGGCTGGCGCTCGCCGCCTTCACTCTCTACTGCTTCAAGGTGATGACCGAGGACACCATGTGGGTGTTCCTCTGGGACGCGCACAAACAGGCGGCCGACCTGGGCTCGCGCATGTTCCCGCCGCGCTGGAGCTACATCCACCACCTGTGGTACTCGCTATGGGAGACGCTGAACATCGCAACGCTGGGGACGCTCCTTGCGATCGCGTTCGGCGTACCGGTCGCGTTCCTCGCTGCGCGCAACACGACGCCGAGCCGCGTGTTCGTGCGCCCGGTTGCGCTCTTCGTGATCGTCTCCTCGCGCTCGATCAACTCGCTCATCTGGGCGTTGCTGCTGGTGGCGATCATCGGCCCGGGCGCGCTGGCGGGCATCATCGCGATCTCGCTGAGATCGATAGGCTTCATCGCCAAGCTGCTCTACGAAGCCATCGAGGAGATCGATGCTACCCAGGTCGAGGCGATCAGCGCCACCGGTGCCCGCCCGGCCCAGGTGCTCGCCTACGGCATCTGGCCACAGATCCTGCCCGCCTTCGCGGGCATCAGCGTGTTCCGCTGGGACATCAATATCCGGGAATCGACCGTGCTGGGTCTGGTCGGGGCCGGCGGCATCGGGCTGCAGCTGCAGGCTTCGCTGAACGTGCTGGCCTGGCCGCAGGTGACGCTGATCTTCATAATCATCCTTGCCACCGTGGCGGTGAGCGAATGGGTCTCCGCGAAGGTGCGCCATGCCTTCATCTGAGCGCGCGGGGTCCGGCGCGGCGGCGGGACTCGATCGGCTCGGGGCTTACGAAGGCCTCATCTTCGACCTCGACGGAACGATCGTCGATTCGATGCACCTGCACCTCTCGGCGTGGAAGCACGCCGCAGAACGCCATGGCTTCGCGTTCGACTACGCCACCTATCACGCCTGGGGCGGCATCCCGAGCCGCAAGGTTGCCCGCCTGATCAACGAGCGCCAGGGACTCACGCTCGACGCCGAGGCGGTCGCAGCGACGAAGGCCGAACACTACCTCAGGCATATCGGCGAGGTGCGTCCAATCGTCGCGACGATGGAGGTCATCGCGTCGGTGCACGGGCGGTTGCCCATGGCCGTCGCTACCGGCACGCCGCGCGCGAACCTCGAACGCATCCTTGCCGCCACGGGGCTCGCCCAGTATTTCCGCGCCACAGTGTGCGCGGAGGACGTCGAGCGCCACAAGCCATATCCGGACACGTTCCTGCTCGCCGCCGAGCGGCTGCGCGTGCCGGCGCGCCGCTGCCTCGTGTTCGAGGACACGCTGACCGGATTTGCCGCGGCGACAGCCGCCGGCATGGACTGCGTCCCGGTCGAGGCCCGTGAGATCCGCTGGGAGGGGCTGCGCCCCGGGTGCGCCGCGGGCTAGCCCGGCGCTTGCGCATCGGGCCTGGCATGATTAGTGTATGTGGACCCGCGTCTTACGGTCGAGCGTATTCTGGATACCTGTCACGAAAGGAATGAAGCATGAAGCAGAATCGTCGCGGATTTCTGAAGGTTGCCGGAATCGCTACGGCAACTCTTGCGTTGGGCAGTCTGCCGTTTGCAGCACGTGCCGCGACTGACAAACTGAAGATCGGAGTCATCGGTTCCGGCAGAATCGGCAGCACGCTCGGCGGGCTCTGGGTGAAAGCCGGGCACGAAGTCATGTTCTCGTCGCTCGATCTCGAGCACGACAAGGCGCTCGCGGCGAAGCTCGGGGCCGGCGCCCGTGCCGGAACGCCGCGCGAGGCTGCCGCATTCGGCGAGGTGCTGCTGATGGCTGTGCCTTACCCCGCACTCCCTGCGGTTGGCAAGGACCTTGCGAATCAGATCAAGGGCAAGGTGGTGATCGATGCGTGCAATCCCATCCTCCCGCGTGACGGCGAGATTGCGAAGTGGGCCCGGGAGAAGGGCGCCGGCCTCGCGTCGATGGAACTCCTTCCCGGGGCGCGCATCGTCCGTGCCTTCAATGCGATCGGGTATTCGAGAATGGCGGTTGCGCATCAAAGCGCCGAACGCATGGGGATGCCGATGGCGAGCGATGACGCCAAGGCGGTCGCGGTGGCCTCACGCCTGGTGCGCGAGATCGGCTACGAGCCGGTCCTCGTCGGCGGGCTCGCAGCCATGGGAAAACATCTGATCCCGGGAACGTCGCTTGCGGGCGAGCGCTCGCCGGCTGAGATCCGGCAGATCGCCGCCACGCTCAAGTGAGCGGAACAATGCGCAACACCCTCGGCCTGACCTTTACGCCGTTGCATCCCGTCTTCGCCGCCGAATGCTTCGGTGTCGATATCAGCGAGGCGATCTCGCCCGCGATTGCAGCCGCCATCGATGACGCGATGGACCAATACGCGGTGCTGGTGTTCCGCCGCGGCACGCCGCTCACCACCGAACAGCAGATCCGCTTCACGAAAAGCCTGGGCGAGCTGGAACCGCCCTACACCAAGATCGAGGCCGAGGAAGGGGCGCGGCTCGACAATCCGCTGCTCTCCGACATCTCCAATCTCGCGCCGGGCGACCGGATCCTGTCGCGCGAGGACCGCAAGCGGCTGTTCACCTTGGGCAACCAGATGTGGCACAGCGACAGCAGCTACAAGACCGTCCCGGCCAAGTATTCCGCGCTGTGTGCGCACGTCATTCCGCCCACGGGCAGCGACACCGAATTCGCCGACATGCGCGCTGCCTGGGACATGCTCGATCCGGGCACGAAGGACCAGATCAAGGACCTGGTTACCGAGCACAGCCGCATCTTCTCCAAGGGCGCGCTCGGCATCCAGTTCACCGAAAAGGAGTTGCGGGACTTCGCGCCGGTGCGCCAGCCGCTGGTGCGCACCCACCCGCACACCGGGCGGCATTCGCTGTTTCTCTCCTCCCACGCCGGGCGCATCGTCGGCCGGCCGCTGCCGGAAGCGCTGATGCTGCTGCGCGAACTGACCGAGCATGCGACGCAGCGGGAATTCGTCTATCGCCACAAGTGGCGGGTCGGCGACCTGGTGATGTGGGACAACCGTGTCACCATGCACCGCGGCAGGCCCTACGAGGACATGAAGTACCCCCGCGACCTGCGCCGCACGACGTTGACCTGCGGCGCGCCGGCCATGGAATACTCGCAAGCGCTGCAATAAATGGATGCCAGGTTGTTTTCGCCGCTGCGGATTCGCGGGATCACGCTGCGGAACCGGATCGTGCTCTCCCCGATGTTGCAGTATTCCGCCACCGGCGGCTACGTCAACGACTGGCACCTCATGCACTATGGAAAATTCGCCGCAGGCGGCGCGGGCCTGGTGTTCGTGGAATCGACCAAAGTGGATCCGCGCGGATGCACGACGCCCCGCGACCTGGGCCTGTGGAAAGACGACTACATCGAGCCCCTTCGCCGCATCACCGATCTGATCAAGCGCAACGGCGCCGCCGCCGGCATTCAACTCGGCCATTCGGGGCGCAAGGCGCGCCGAAGCGTCCCCTGGGAAGGCCGCGTACCACTCGCGCAGTGTCCGGGCGTGGACCATGGTGAAGACTGGGAGCTGATCGCTCCCAGCCCGGTTGCCCATTCGGGAAAATCCGCCGTGCCGCGCGAAATGACGCACGCCGACATTCGTGAGGCGGTCGAAGCCTGGGGGCAGGCCGCGCGGCGTGCCGGCGAGGCCGGATTCGACGTGGTGGAAGTCCACGGTGCGCACGGCTACCTGGTCCATCAATTCCTCTCACCCTGGGCGAACCGGCGCACGGACGAGTACGGTGGTTCCCCAGCGAACCGCATGCGCTTCGCCGTGGAGGTCATCAAGGAGGTGCGCAAGTTCTGGCCGGATGACAAGCCGCTGTTCTTCCGCGCATCGGTGGTGGACGAGGAAGGCTGGACGATCGAGGACAGCATCGCGCTGGCGAAAGTGCTCAAGGCGAACGGCGCGGATGTGATCGACTGCAGCGCGGGCGGCATGTCGGACCAGACCACCTCGGAGACCACGCCGCGCTACGGATACCAGGTGGAGTACGCGCGAAAAATCAGGGCCGGCGCGGGAATCATGACCATGGCGGTGGGCATGATCGTTCACGCCGATCAGGCCGAGGAAATCCTGAACTACGGGAGTGCGGACCTGGTTGCCCTTGGGCGGGAATACCTGCACAACCCCAACTGGCCGATCGACGCCGCGCAGAAACTCGGAATCGAGTCCCCATTCGCGCACGCGTCGCAGGTTTACGGATACTGGCTGGAGAAGCGCTCGAAAAACAAGCTGGGCATCAGGCCATCCACCTGGCAGAGCGGTATCCACGCCAGCGCCGATGAGAAGGAGCGTTGAAGCCCCGCAATCCCCCGTAGAGCATCGCTACGATGACGCACAGGTTCTTGCTCGTGCCTTACTCCGGGCCGACGAATCCGACGTACGCCCCGCACGCTTCGCCAGGCGAGGCGAGCATGGCCTGCTCACCGGTGTTGCGCACGCC
>MEQT01000114.1 GCA_001770325.1 Betaproteobacteria bacterium RIFCSPLOWO2_02_64_14 | reverse complement strand
CTTGTCGCATCTCAAGTCCGACAAGCTCCTAGTGCGTGACGCGCGCCGTGCGCCCGTCAGAGAGCACGCGCACGCGATCGCCCGGGCGGAAGTTCTCATCGGCCGCCTGGGTGACTGCAATCATGCGGCCACTGTCGAGCTTGACGGTGATCTCCAGCCCCGGCTGGCGTGTCGCGGCCTGCTCCGCAGCCTGCCCCGCAACCCCGCCCGCCACCGAACCGAGCACCGCACCCACCGCAGCGCCCCGTCCGTGTCCCACGTTGCTGCCCGCGATGCCTCCAACCACCGCACCCGCCGCGGGTCCGACGCCGCTGCGCGTGCCCTCGATCTGAACCTGCCGCACGCTTTCAACGACCCCCATGCGCACGTTCTGCTCGCGTTGCGCCTGATCGCGCGTGTAGCTGCTGCCCGAAAGGCTCGGCGCACACGCGTTCAGCAGCGCAAGCGCCACACCTGCCATCCCAATCCTGACGACCGTCTTCATGCAACCCTCCAATTCACCAAGGGCGGGTGCCGAAAGCTTCCTTGAAGCGCGCCGCAATCTCATCGCGCGTGAAATGATGGTTCTGCCCCCCGCGCCTGGCGACCTTGATCGCGCCCAGAAGCGAAGCGAGCCGCCCGGCAAGGCCCCAGTCCAGTCCCGCCGCGATGCCATAGAGCAGCCCCGCACGAAACGCATCGCCGCACCCGGTCGGATCGACGACCTCCTCCGGCTTAACGCACGGTATATCGATCTGTTGACCCTTCGCATAAACGCGCGAACCGCGGGCCCCCAGCGTCACCACGAGCGCGGATACAAGCTTTGCCAGTTCGTCGAGCCGGCGGCCGGTGCGCTCCTGCAGCAACTCGCCTTCGTAATCGTTCACCGTGACGTAGGTCGCCATCCGCACGAACTCCAGCAGTTCCTCGCCGGTGAACATCGGCAGCCCCTGGCCCGGGTCGAAGATGAACGGAATGCCTGCGGCGTCAAATTCGCGTGCGTGCTGCAGCATGCCTTCGCGTCCATCGGGCGCGACGATGCCGAGCCCGACGTTTCCGACTTCGTGGACATGGTTGTGGTGCGAAAAGTTCATCGCGCCCGGGTGAAACGCCGTGATCTGGTTGTCGTCGAGATCGGTGGTGATGAACGCCTGGGCCGTGAACGTGTCCGGGATGCGGCGGACATGATCCTGCGCGAGCCGCAGCCGTTCGAGGCGCTGGGCATACGGCTGGGAGTCATCGCCCACCGTCGCCATGATCAGAGGCTCGCCTCCCAGGAGGTTGAGCGTATAGGCGATGTTGCCGGCGCAGCCGCCGAATTCACGGCGCATGTCAGGCACCAGGAACGCCACGTTCAGGATGTGCAGCCGGTCGGGCAGGATGTGGTTCCTGAAGCGATCGCGAAACACCATGATAGTGTCGTAGGCGATCGAACCACAGATCAAGGTTCGCATCTCGAGGTTTCTTGCGGGAGGGTGGAAATTATAACAGGCGGGATCAGTCGAACAGCACCAGCAGCCAGACCAGCGGGACGTTTAACAGCGCGAGCATGACGGCCGCGCTGCCGATGTCTTTTGCGCGCCTGGCGAGCGCGTGCTCATCGAGCGATATGCGGTCCACTGCGGCTTCGAGCGCCGAGTTGAGAAGTTCCACCACCAGCACCAGGACGACGCTCCCCACCATCAAGGCCTTGCCCGCTCCGGAAGCGGGCAGCAGCAGGGCGACGGGGATCAGAATGGCCGCCAGCAGGACCTCCTGGCGAAACGCGTCTTCGTGCCGGAACGCCGCTTTGAGACCCGCTATAGAGTAGGCAGTCGCATTCCAGATGCGCGTGAGCCCTGTCCTGCCCTTGTGCGGGCTTTCCACGCCGCGTGCACGGGGTGCCGCGGAGTCTTCCTCCTGTTTCACACGGACTTCCACGTGAGATCGAGCTCGCGCGCTGCGCGCACTTCATCGAGGCGCCGTACGGGCGTCGTGTGCGGAGCGGATTTGACCAGATCGGGACTCGCGCGCGCTTCGGCGGCGACCTCCCGCAGCGCCGCGACGAATGCATCCAGCGTCTGTTTCGACTCGGTCTCAGTGGGCTCGATCAGCAGGCATTCGGGGACCAACTGCGGAAAGTAGACGGTGGGCGCATGGAAACCTTTATCGAGTAGTCGTTTGGCCACGTCCGCGGCGGTGACACCGGTCTCGTCCTTCAACCGTTTGAGCGTGAGGATGAACTCGTGGCTGGCGCGGCGCTGCGGGAACGCGGCATCGAAACCCGCCTTCACGAGCTCCGCCAGCAGATAATTGGCGTTGAGCGTCGCGAAGTCGGCGACGCGCCGCATGCCCTCCGCACCGAGCAACCGCATGTAGACGTAGGCGCGCAGCAGCACGCCGGCATTGCCGGCGTGCGCGGCAAGCCTTCCGATCGACAGCGGCAGATCTCTTTCGTCCTGCAATCGATAGCCTTCGTCGCGGCCGCACACTATCGGCAACGGCAGGAAGGGAGCGAGGCGCGCGCCTGCACCCACTGGACCGGCGCCGGGCCCGCCGCCTCCATGCGGCGTCGAAAAGGTCTTGTGAAGATTGATATGGATCGCGTCGAATCCCATGTCACCGGGCCTGACCTTGGCGAGGATGGCATTGAGATTCGCGCCGTCATAGTAAAGCAGCCCCCCCGCGTCGTGCACGACTTTCCCGATATCAAGGATGCTGTGCTCGAACACCCCGAGCGTGGAGGGATTGGTCAGCATCAAACCCGCAGTGTGCGCTCCGACCGCGCGCTTCAATGCCGGCAGATCGACGTTGCCGTCACCGTCGGTCGGAATCTCGCGCACGCCGTAACCGCACATCACCGCGGTCGCCGGGTTGGTGCCGTGCGCCGCGTCCGGCACGAGAATCTCGCTGCGTTCGGTGTCGCCATGCGCGTCATGGTAGGCACGGATCATGGCTACGCCCGCGAATTCGCCCTGCGCTCCCGCCATGGGCGCAAGGCTCACCGCGGCCATCCCGGTGACCTCTTTGAGCATCTCCTGCAACTCGAACAGGCAGGCGAGGAACCCCTGGCCGGTATCGTCGGGGGCGCCGGGGTGACGGGCGAGGAACTGCGGCAGCAGCGCGAGTGCGTTGCAGGCACGCGGG
Source organism: Betaproteobacteria bacterium RIFCSPLOWO2_02_64_14 (assembly GCA_001770325.1). Lineage (GTDB taxonomy): Bacteria > Pseudomonadota > Gammaproteobacteria > Burkholderiales > SG8-41 > DSOT01. Next base: position 24,180 of record MEQT01000114.1, on the reverse strand, counting down.
TTGTACTTCATGGTGCACGAGCCCAGCGGATAGAAATGCGTGTCGATCGAGAAGTTTCTTTGCGACAGGCTGGTGTAATGGCGCACCACATCGAGTTCGGAGGCTTCCGGCAGGAGCGGCGGCCGCGCGCGCAGAAACCGCTGCGGGATGTCCCGCGGCTCCGGGGCATCCCCGGGCGCTTGTGATCGATTGACGCGCCCCGGTCTCGATAACTCGAATATCAACATTCTGCCGTCAGCATTTCATCCGAGGTCCCGGTGGCTGATCGCGAGTTAAGCGGCGCCTGGCGTCCGCTTGAACTCGCGAAGTTAAAACGGCGCCACTGCGTCCGTTTTAACCCTATTTCAGCGCCGCGAGCGCCGCATCGTAATTGGGCTCCTGCTTGATCTCGGGGACAAGTTCCGCATGCATCACCTTGTCGTGCTCGTCGAGCACCACAACGCCGCGCGCGGTCAATCCCTTGAGGGGCCCGTCGGTAATGTCCACGCCGTACTTCTGATGAAAGTCCCGTCCGCGGAGCGTCGACAGCGTCACGACGTTGCTGAGGCCCTCGGCGCCGCAGAACCGGCTCATGGCGAACGGCAGGTCCGCGGAGATGACAAGCACCGTCGTGTTCGGCAAGGCGCCCGCTTTTTCGTTGAATACCCGGGTCGACTTCTGGCACACCGGCGTGTCCAGACTCGGCACGATATTGAGCACCTTGCGCTTGCCGGCGAAGTCCTTGAGGCCGACGTCCTTCAAGTCCTTGGTCGTCAGGCTGAAATCCGGCGCGCTATCGCCCCTGCCGGGAAATTTTCCGCCGACCGCGATGGGATTGCCGCCGAGCGTGACTTGGGCCATATCGTCTCTCCGTGGTTTAAGAACTGGGTCGAACCGCACACGGTGCCGGCCGATAGCGTCGGGCGATGATGCTCTCCATGCTCTCGGCGTAGCGCATGATATCCGCGTCTGTTTTTGTTTCGGTGGCACAGACCAGCAGCGCGTCGCCCAGTTCGGGAAAATCGTGTCCGAGATCGAAGCCGCCGATGATGCCGCGCGCCTTGAGCGCCTCGAGCACTGGCGTCACGGGCGTCTTCAGGCGCAGCACGAACTCGTGAAACTGTGAACCGGAAAACGCCCGCTCCACGCCGTCGACTCGCGTCAACGCCGCGAGCAGCGTCATGGCGTTGGCGTGGCTTGCGCGCGCGACGCGGGCGAGGCCATCCGCCCCGAGCAGCGCCAGGTAGATCGTCGCGGCCGTCACCACGAGGCCCTGGTTGGTGCAGATGTTCGAGGTCGCCTTCGAACGGCGTATGTGCTGCTCGCGCGCCTGCAGCGTCAGCGTGTAGCCGCGCCTGCCCTCGGAATCGCGCGTGGCTCCGACGATACGCCCTGGCATCTGTCGCACCAGAGCCTTGCGGCAAGCCATGAAACCGAAGTACGGCCCGCCGCTCGCGAGCGGCACACCCAGCGGCTGGCCGTCACCGATCGCGATGTCGGCGCCGGTCGTGCCCCAGCTGCCGGGCGGCTTCAGGATCGCGAGCGCGGTAGGATTCACCGCAGCAATCGCAAGCGCGCCATGGGCATGGGCCCAGTCGACCAGTTCATCGGCCGGTTCCAGCACGCCAAAGAAGTTGGGCTGCGGCACCACCACGGCCGCGATCTCCTCGCCCTTGAAGTTCTCGAGGGCCGGCAGACTGGTATGTCCGGCATCGGCGTCGTATCCGACCTCGGTCAGCTCGATGCCATGGTTTCTTGTGATCGTGCGCGCCACCTTGCGCCAGACGGGGTGCACGCTGCGCGGCAGCAGCACGCGCTTCGCGCTCCGTTGCGCGCGCACCGCCATCAACACCGCCTCGGCCAAGGCGGACGCGCCGTCGTAGAGACTCGCGTTGGTCACGTCGAGCGCGAGCAGCGAAGCCATCATCGATTGATATTCGTAGAGCACCTGCAAGGTGCCCTGGCTTGCCTCCGCCTGGTACGGAGTGTACGAAGAGTAGAATTCGCCGCGCGTCGCGATCTGCCAGATCGCGGCCGGAACATGGTGCTCGTAGGCGCCGGCGCCGATGAAATTGAGGTAGGTGCCGTCGGCCTCGGCGCGCTCGCGCATCAGCCGCGAAACTTCCATCTCGGTCAGCGCCGGCGGCACGTCGTTCAAACGCACGCCGCGCAAGGCTGCGGGAATTTCGTCGAACAATGCTTCGATCGAGCCTACGCCGAGCGCCTGCAGCATCGTTCGAACGTCCTCGTCTGTGTGCGGTATGAAGGGCATGGCGCGTCACTTCTTGTCCTTCTCCACCACGTTCCGGTAGGCGGCGGCATCAAGCAAGCCGTCGAGTTCGCCGGGATCGCTGGGCTTGATGCGGAACATCCACGCCGCGTAGGGATCGTGGTTGAGTTTTTCCGGCGCATCACGCAGTTCGTCGTTGGCCGCGACGATCTCGCCGCTCACGGGGGCGTAGAGGTCGGCCGCCGCCTTCACCGATTCAATCACGCCGCATTCCTCGCCCTTCACCACCTTGCGGCCCACGGCGGGGTTCTCGACGAACACGATATCGCCCAGCATCTCCTGGGCGTAAGAGGAAATGCCGACGCTCACGGTGCCGTCGGTTTCCCGCTTCACCCACTCGTGGGTCTCCGTATATTTCAAATGGTCCGGCGTCGTCATCATTCTCCCCGACTGGCGTCGAGCGTCTGGCGTTGAGCGTTTCCCGATTGACGAAGACCTCGTTGCTGGCCTCCGGTCCGACTCGACGCTCAACCCCCAACACCAAACGCTAGACTGCGATCAATACCTTTCCCTTGCGCACGAAAGGCGGGCTCGCCGTCCTCGCGTGGAGCCACTTTCCGCGCACATCGATCGCCACGATCGCGCCTTCGTTCACCGCAGCCGGCACCCGGGCTAACCCTATCGAGCGATTGAGCGTAGGCGCAAAACCGCCGCTGGTGATCGTTCCCTCTCCCGCGGCAGTGCGCACCGCCTGGTGACTGCGCATCACGCCGCGGTCGAGCAGCACCACGCCCAACTGCCGCCGGGCGGGACGGGCCGACAGGGCGCGCCTGCCGACGAAGTCGCGGCCGGAAGCGAGGTCGACCGTCCAGGCCAGACCGCACTCCATGGGGGTCGCATCCTCGTCCATGTCCTGGCCGTAGAGATTCATCCCGGCCTCCAGTCGAAGCGTGTCGCGCGCGCCCAAACCCGCGGGCGCCACGCCGGCAGCAATGAGTCCGTGCCACAGGTCGAGCGCCGCGGCGGCAGGCAACATGACCTCGAAGCCGTCTTCGCCAGTATACCCGGTACGCGCCACCAGCACGGTGTCGATCTCCACGGCTCGAAATGACGCGAGGGGCTCCGTGGCGCCTCGCAGAATTGCGCGCGCCCGCCAGAATCGCTCGCGCGCCGCGGGCCCTTGCACGGCAATGATCGCGAGATCACGTCGCGCGCGTATTTCGAGCGTCCCGGCAATCTGCGCGCGCCATGCATCAATCCATGCGAGATCCCGCTCGGCAGTACCCGCGTTGACCACCAGCCGGAACCGGTCTTCTCCGAGAAAATAGACGATCAGGTCGTCGAGCACGCCGCCGGACTCGTTGAGCATGCAGGAGTAGAGCGCGCCGCCCGGAGTCACGAGCTTCGCCACGTCATTGGCAAGCAGATAACGCAGAAAATCGCGCGCCCCTCCGCCGCGCAAGTCGATTGCCAGCATGTGCGAAACGTCGAACATGCCCGCCGCGCGCCGGACGCTGTGGTGCTCGTCGAGTTGGGAACCGTAGTGCAGCGGCATCTCCCATCCGGCAAAATCGATCATCCTGGCGCCGCTCGCGCAATGGGCCGCGTGAAGCGGCGTCGTTTTGAGGTTACTCATCGCGCCGGCAGGAGCGCGAGCCTGAAGCCCGCTGCGCCCAGTTCACCGGTATCGAGAACGAGCCGAACGGTGATCTCCGCGTTCGCCGGCAGTCCCGCAGAGGCGTTGCGGCCCTTGTCGAGGTACTCTTCCGGCAGGAAAATCCGCCGCGCCAGGGTGTGCTCCTTGGTGTTGGTGAGCACCAGGTCGAGCGCCGGATAGCCGACCTCGAAGCCGGCATGATTGCGCAGCGTCGCGGTCAGCTGGATCACGCCCGGACGCAGCGGATCCTGAACCTGGAGGTCGGAGGCCTCGATGGTGATTAGCTTGGGCCGCTGCGGCAGAGGGACGCTGCAGCCGAGCAAATCGCAGAGCTGGTCAACCACCGGTTTAAGCCCGGGGTGATTCGCGGCCAGTTCAACGCGGTAGGCATACAAGGCCTGCCCGCCCAATGCCAGCAACGTCAGAGCGACGCCGACTGACCATCCCAGCGCGACCCGACGGTGTGGTGACTCCGCAACCGCTTCATGTTCCCGCTCGCCGCCTCCGGCCCGTGGTTCCCGCTGCGCCTCCTCCGGCGCTACCACGGTATGCGGCGCTGCGAGCGCGCCCTCGGTCAACTCGGGTGACGCAGGTATGACGTGCGCGATCGGCTCGTGCGCGGGCTCGCCAACTGCGGCCGCGGCCTCCGGAATCGCAAGTGGACTTGCTGGAACAGGCGCCGCCGGGATGGACGCCACATCGGCGCGCGCCGGGGCAAGGTTCCCCTCGCCGACGGCGGCGGCGCTTTCCGCGGCACTTCTCGGCTTGAGATCCGGGGCACCCTGATCAGGCAGAGTCGCGAGCGCCTTGAAGGCGTCGAACACGGTCATGCAGCGCCCGCACCGCACCTGCCCGTGGTATGCCTGCAGGTGCTGCGCTGTCACCCGGAACAACGTCGCGCACGACGGACATCGCGTTACCATCGACACGCCGGCGCCCTCACCTTCGTAGACCGCTCAACAACACCCAGTCCTCCTGCCGGTCTGCAACCGCGATGTCGAACCACTGGCGGTAGGCAGCGAGCACCTCCGGCGCCTGATCCGCGAGGATGCCCGACAACGCGAGCACTCCGCCGGGCAGCGTCAATCCCGCCAGCACCGGCGCGAGCACGATCAGCGGATGGGCGAGTATGTTTGCCATCACGATCTGCGCCGGCGCGGCTGACAACCCTGCCGCGGATGACACCCGCACCCGCACCTGATTCTGCATAGCATTGCGCCGCGCTGCAAGCAGCGCCTGCTCGTCGAGGTCGACCGCGCAGGCGGTGCCGGCGCCGAGCTTGAGGGCCGCGATCGCGAGTATGCCCGAACCGCAACCGTAGTCGATCACCGACTCGCCGCCGCGCACCGCGCGTTCCACCCAGCGCAGCACGAGCTGTGTCGTCGGGTGAGTACCCGTGCCAAACGCCAGTCCCGGGTCCAGTACCACATTGATCGCACCGGCATCGGGCACCGTGTGCCAGGTTGCGACGATCCATAGCCGCGATGAAATCCGCACCGGGGCAAACTGCTGCTGCGTCTTGCGCACCCAGTCCTGCTCGTGCACCGGTTCGATGGCGAGAGGCTCGATGGTTTCCACTCCCGCGCCCGCAAACGCGCGCGCCAGCGCCGTGCGCACGTCGGACTGCGCGGGAAACAGCGCCGTTATGCGCACGCGCGACCAGAGCCCCGTTCCCGAGGCGGGGGATTCGCCGTGGATTGCCTCCTCGGACGGCGAACCTGCCGCCGCGTCGCTCAGGTCCACCGAGAGCGCCCCTGCCTCGATCAAGGCGTCCGGGAGCGCTTGCGCGCCGACCGCATCAGACTCGAGTGTTACCGCAAGCCACGACACGCGGTCTGATGAATCAGCAGCGCGCCCAGGACCAGGCAGGGCGGCGCTCGCCGTCTCCACGCGTTTTGCCTGCGGCGTCATTCGTCACGGGCCATCTTGGAGAGTTTTTCCTCCAGGTAGTGGATACTGGTGCCGCCGCTCAGAAATGCCGCATCCTGGAGCAGTTCCTGGTGCAGGGGAATATTGGTCTTGATCCCCTCGATTACGGTTTCCGAGAGCGCGATGCTCAAGCGCGCGATCGCCTGCTCACGGGTGTCGCCATAAGCGATCAGCTTGCCGAGCAGGGAATCGTAATGCGGCGGCATGAAATATCCGTTGTAGGCATGGGAGTCGACGCGGATTCCGGGTCCGCCGGGCATGTGCCACGACGTGATGCGTCCGGGGGAGGGCGTGAAGTTGTAGGGATCTTCGGCGTTGATGCGGCATTCGATCGCATGCCCTCTCAACTCCACGTCGCGCTGCTTCAACCTGAGCGGCTCACCCGCCGCGATGCGGATCTGCCACTGCACGATGTCGAGCCCGGTGATGAGCTCGGTGACCGGGTGCTCGACCTGCAGCCGCGTATTCATCTCGATGAAATAGAACTCGCCGCGCTGACACAGAAATTCAAAGGTTCCCGCCCCGTGGTAGCCGATCTTGCGGCATGCCTCGGCGCAGCGCTCGCCCATGCGTAGGCGGACCCTCGCGTTGAGCAGGGGCGCGGGCGCCTCCTCGATGACCTTCTGATGCCGGCGCTGCATCGAGCAGTCGCGATCGCCGAGGTAGATCGCGCGCCCGTGCTTGTCGGCGAGCACCTGGATCTCGATGTGCCTAGGGTCCTCCAGATACTTCTCGAGGTACACGGTCGGGTTGCCGAATGCGGCCTGGGCCTCGGTGCGCGTCGTTTGAACCGCATTGAACAGGGCAGCCTCGGTGTGCACCACGCGCATGCCGCGGCCGCCGCCGCCGCCCGCGGACTTGATGATCACGGGATAGCCGATCTCGCGTGCGATCCGGCTGATCTCCTTGGGTTCCTCCGGCAACGGCGCATCCACGCCCGGCACCACCGGCAGGCCGGCCTTTTTCATCGCGTTCTTGGCGCTGACCTTGTCGCCCATCATCCGTATGGTTTCGGGGCGCGGCCCGATGAAGACGAACCCGCTCTGCTCGACGCGCTCGGAAAAATCGGCGTTCTCGGCGAGGAAGCCGTACCCCGGGTGTATCGCCTGCGCGTCGGTGACTTCGGCGGCACTGATGATCGCGGGAATGTTGAGGTAGCTGTGGCTCGGCGGCGGGGGGCCGATGCAAACGGACTCGTCCGCGAGCTTCACGTACTTCGCCTCGGCGTCCGCTTCCGAGTGCACCACGACCGTCTTGATGCCGAGTTCACGGCAGGCGCGCTGGATGCGCAGGGCGATTTCGCCGCGATTGGCGATGAGTATCTTTTCGAACATCAGGATAGCGTAAGGGATGAGGCACGAGGGGCGAGGCGGGAATCTCCGGCACTGCGGGTGGCCTGGACAGGCTTCACGCCCCGTGCCTCACATGATGATCATCAGTGGCTGGCCGTACTCCACCGGTTGGCCATTGTCGATCAGTATGGTCTTTACGATGCCATCGCGATCGGCCTCGATCTCGTTCAGCAGCTTCATGGCCTCTATGATGCACACGATATCACCTGTCTTCACCGCCTGTCCCAATTCGACAAACGGATTACTCCCGGGCGCCGCAGCGCGATAGAAGGTGCCCACCATGGGGGACTTGAGCACGTGACCTTCTGTCGCCGCCGGCTCTCCGGCCGCGGCCGGCGCTGCCGTTGACGTGTCTGCGGGAGCAAAGGGGACCAGGGTCACGGGTGGCGCGGCTGCCACCGGAGCGGCGGTGGTGCCCCGACTGATTCGCACCCTTTCTTCGCCTTCCGTGATTTCCAGTTCGGCGATGCCCGACTGCTGGACCAGATCGATCAGGGTCTTGAGCTTTCTCAAATCCATGGGCGGTCGTCTCCTAGCGGGCTGCGGGTCGCGACGCTGCGGGCGGCTGGCGCAGCGCAAAAGCAAGCGCGAGTTCGTAACCCTGCGCGCCCCACCCGCTGATCGTGCCGGCGGCGAGGTCGGTGAAATAGGAGTGCTGCCTGAATGCCTCGCGCGCGAACACGTTGGAAAGATGTACCTCGACGAACGGGATGCCAACGGCAGACAGTGCATCCCGAATCGCAACGCTGGTGTGGGTATATGCCGCGGGGTTGATGATGATGAAATCGACCTGCTCGCGCCCGGCGCGCTGTATGCGCTCGACCAGTTCAGCTTCGGAATTGCTCTGGAACATGGTGAGCGCGGCTCCGGCGACAGCAGCTTGATCGCACAGCCGCTGCTCTATGCTGGCAAGCGTGGCAGTACCGTACGTTGCAGGCTCGCGCGTGCCCAACAAATTCAGGTTTGGGCCGTTAATTACGAGGATGTTCCTTCCGTCCCCCACATGCCTGCCCTTCCCCAAGTGCGTGGGCCTTGCGCGCGCCCTGATGCGAGATTAACCTTGCATTTTGCCAGGAGTTTGCTGCAGTTGTGGACGAATGTCTACAAGTTTACGAAATTCCAATGCCTATGGTGCCAGGAGGTCACGCATGGGTTACACCCATGGGCACCCCACTGAGTGATTACTTACTGTTATATGAAGAATTTCCACCCCGCGCGCGGAAGTCATTCAAGTAACAAGTCTAACTGCGTGATCGACACGGCTCAAGTTTAGACGAAGATCACAGACGTTACGCGGAGATGAGTGATTTACAGCAACGCTTGAAGCATGGCTTCCAGCTTGGCTTCTTTCAAGACACCCACCTGGACACTGACGATGGCGCCGGTACGGTCAATGATGATGGTAAAAGGGAGCGCGCCAAGACGGTTTCCGGCGCGACGCGACAGTTCCACCATATCGATGCCCCCGAGGAGCACCGGATAGTTCATGGCGAAGTCCCGAGCAAAACGCTCCACTTTCTCGCGCTGATCGATCGCGATGCCGATGAACTGGAGCCCGCGTGCCTGATGCTTCTGCTGCAGCTTGATAAAGATGGGTATCTCATCGCGGCATGGGGCGCACCATGTCGCCCAGAAATTCACCACCAGAACGCGGCCCCGCCACTGGTCGATCGAGAGCGCCTTGCCGTGAAGGTCGGTCAGCCGGGCCGACATGACCGCCCCCGCGGCCTCAGTTTGGGAGCCGGCCCGCCACCAGGCGTTTACGCTGTAGCCGGCGACGGCCGCGGCAACCGCAACCACCCCTATCACCAAGAACCGGCGGTCCTGCTTCATTTCGTGGCGAGCGCCCGATCCAGCACGCCGGCGAACTTGTCGGCGCTCTGGAAACCGATTACGCGCAATGCCTGAATTTCGCGCCCTTCCCGGTCGAAGAAGATGATGCCCGGCGGGCCGAACAACCGGAACCGCCTGAGCAGGGCGGCATGTTCGGCCGTGTTGCCGGTTACGTCGGCCTGCAGCTTCACCATCTGCTGCAGCCGCGCCTGCACTCTGGAGTCGGTGAACGTGAAGCGCTCCATTTCCTTGCACGACACGCACCAGTCGGCGTAGAAGTCGAGCATCACGGGTTTGCCGGTGGCGGCGCGGATCGCATTATCCAGTCCGGCACTGTTGCCCACGCGCTGGAACGCGACGGGCGCGGATGACGCCTCGCCCACGCGCAGGCCTGAAAGTGGCTGCAGCACGTCGCGACCCCCGGACAGCGCACCGATCAGAAATCCGGCCCCGGTCACGAGCGCGATCACGCCGACGGCCTTGCTGAAACGTTCGAAGCCCTGTGCGCCTGGCGGCAACGGGTCGAGCGCGCGGAGGTAGATTGCCGTAACCATCAGCAGTGTCGCCCACCCCAGCATCTGTGCCACCACAGGCAGGAAAGGGGAAACGATGTAGATGGCCAGGGCGAGCATGACCACCCCGAAAAAGCGCTTGACCGTCTCCATCCATGGCCCCGCCTTGGGCACCAGCGCGCCTGCCGACGCCCCGAGCGCGAGGAGCGGCACTCCCATGCCGAGCGCCATGGCAAAGAGCGCGGATCCTCCCATCACCACGTCGCGGCTCTGGCTGATGTAGAGCAAGGCGCCGGCGAGCGGCGCCGCCACACAGGGGCCGACGATGAGCGCCGACAGGATGCCCATGCTGAAGACGCCGGCAAACTGCCCGCCGGGAAGGCGGTTCGTCGCCTCCGCCAGGCGGCTTTGCAGCGCCACCGGCAGCTGCAGCTCGTAGAAGCCGAACATCGACAGGGCGAGCGCCACGAACACCGCGGAAAAACCTCCCAGCACCCACGGATTCTGCAGCGTCGCAGCGAGCATCGCGCCCGACAGTCCTGCCGCCACGCCGGCAAGCGCGTAGGTGAGCGCCATGCCGAGCACGTAGGCCACCGAAAGCATCAAGCCGTGCGTGCGCGTCACATGGTGACCGCGCCCGACGATGATCCCCGACAGTATGGGTATCATCGGCAGCACGCAGGGCGTGAATGCAAGCAGCAGGCCAAAACCGAAAAAACTTGCGATGAGGAACCAGAAGCCGCCGCGAAACAGCGCCGCGACCGCGCCATCCTCGGCCACCGGTGCGACACGCGCCGCAGCGCCGGGAGCAGCGCCACCGGGGGGCGGGGCGGCCTCTACGAACGCGCCGCCGAGTGCGGCGAGCCGCAGCTCCACTTTCTGATCCTGCGGCAAATAACACACTCCCACATCGGCACAGCCTTGCGACGTCGCCACCAGGCCCAACACCTGTGCCCCGTCACTACCGAGCTCGAGAGGCAGGCGTATCGTCACTTCGTCCCGATAGGTTTCGACGTCGCCGAAGAATTCGTCGCGCTTCATCGTTCCGCGCGGCAGTTGCGGTTGCGCCAGTTTCGCCCCGGTGGAATCGAGCGCAAAGCGGAACTTGTCCCGATACATGTAGTAACCGGGCGCGATGAGGTAGCGCACCTCAATCGAATCGCGCGTTGCAAGGCGCGTGGCGAGACGGAAGGCCTTTTCGGGCTCGAGCAATTCAGGCTCGGCGGCATGCGCGGGCCACAACGCGAACAGGAGCAGCAGAAACAGAAAACGCATGGTCGAGAAACCTGCTAGGAAGCGATCGCCGTCGTCTCGGCCAGCACCCATTGGAGATACTGGGGCAGGCCGCGCTCGACTGGGACAGCGATGATTTCGGGAAGTTCGTAGGGATGAAGCTCGCGGATCGCCGCTTCGACCGCGGCATAAAGCGAAGCGCGCGTCTTGATGAGCAGCGGCACTTCCTGTGCGGTTTCCACCGTCTGCCGCCAGCGATAGATCGAGGTCGCGGCGCCGAGCACGTTAACGCAGGCGGCGAGCCGCCGATCCACGAGGGCCCGCGCGAGTGCCACCGCAGCGTCGTGATCTGGCAGGTTGGTGAACACCAGCAGCGTGCCGTCGGGCGCACTCACGGGGGACTTTCCCCGGACCGGGTGCCGCCCGCGCGCTCTTGCGCGGCTACAGCGGCGCGGAGTCCGTGCTCCACCGTCGGATAGAGCAGCCGCAAGCGCAGTTCAGCCTTGACCCTGCGGTTCACGAGCCGGCGCGACTCGCTCATGAACGAGAGCAGATTATCCGGGAGCCGCGCTGCGGCGTCAGCACGACTGATGCGCACCGGCCGGGCGAGGCCAAAACGGTCGGCGACAAGATCGAAATAATCGCCCATTCGCTGCGGCGCATCGTCCGCGGCGTTGTAGCTGCGGTTCGGCTGCGAACGGTGCAGGGCCGCCAACACCATGCGCGCCAGATCGTCTGCGTGAACATGGTTGATGAAGGTATCATCCTCGGGCCTGAGCGCAGGAGTCGCGCTGCGCAGGCGCGCGAGCGGCAACCGGTCCGCGGCATAGATGCCCGGCACGCGCAGGATCGCAACGCGCACTCCCGTACGCGCGCCCCACACGCGCAGGCGGCGCTCGGCGTCGGCCCGGCGCCGAGCGCGGTCGGTGTGCGGCCGCACCGGCTGCGTCTCGGCGATCAGCGCCCCGGCACAGTCGCCATACACGCCGCTCGTGCTGATGTACACCAGGCGCTGTGGTAGACTCCCCCCCCTCGCCAATGCCGCTACCAGATGCGCCGTGCGTGTGTCATGAATGCCATGCGGCGGCGGCGGCGCGAAATGCACGACGTCATGGGCCAGCCCCGCGATGGCATCGAGAGTGTCCGGCCGATCGAGATCGCCGCGCACCGGTGTGATACCGTGCGCGCGCAGCGTCGCAAACCGGTTCGTGCTGCGCGCGAGCGCGTAGATCCGGTAGCGCCCGCGCACCAGAGACACCAGGCGCAGCGCCACATCGCCGCAACCGATGATGAATAACCGCCGCATGTAACGAATTCTAGCCTAACGAGACTCCGAACCACGGACCGGTCCGGTTCTGCGGCGAGTTCCGGACGGGCTCCGGCGTTCGCATAAGAACACAACCGGTTCCGATATACCCCCTTCGCATAACAGGAAGTTCTCACCCCGGCCGGGTCCTTCCCGGTCCGGCGATCGACGCCATGGCACATCAAGTCACGATCCGGCCCAGCAACCACGTCTTCACCGTCAATGCCGGGGAGACCATACTCGAAGCAGCCTTGCGCGAGGGATATGTGATCGCCTACGGTTGCCGCAACGGCGCCTGCGGCACCTGCAAGGGCAAGGTGGTGGCGGGCGAGGTCGATTACGGCAGCTACCAGGAGCACGCGCTGCCCGAGTCCGATCGCCGGATGGGCATGGCGCTGTTCTGCCAGGCGCGCCCCCTCGGCGACCTTGCGATCGAGTGCCGCGAAATCGGTGCGGCGAGGGATATTCAGATCCGCACGCTGCCGTGCCGCGTGCAGCAGATGGAGCATGTGGCACGGGATGTCATGGTGCTGCGCCTGAAGCTGCCCGCGAACGAGCGCCTGCAGTTCCTCGCGGGACAGTATATCGACATCCTGATGAAGGACGGCCGGCGCCGCAGCCTGTCGATGGCCAATTCACCGCACGACGACCATCTGCTGGAACTGCATTTGAGAAACTACGGCGGCCCGTTCAGCAATTATGTCTTCACCCGCCTCAAGGAAAAGGACATCCTGCGCTTCGAGGGTCCGCTCGGCACGTTCTTCCTGCGCGAGGACAGCGACAAGCCCATCGTCCTGCTCGCAAGCGGCACGGGATTCGCGCCGATCAAGGCGATCGTCGAGTACGCCTTTTACAAGGGCATACGGCGCGCGATGACCTTGTATTGGGGCGGACGGGTGCGCAGCGATCTTTACATGAACGGGCTGGCCGAGCGCTGGCGGCGCGATCACGGCATCGTCTACGTGCCGGTGCTCTCGGAGGCGCGTGCGGAGGACGAATGGACCGGCCGCAAGGGTTTTGTGCATCGGGCCGCGATGGAGGATTTTCCCGACCTCTCGGGCCACCAGGTCTACGCCTGCGGCGCGCCTGTCATGGTCGAAGCCGCTCACGCCGATTTCACGGCGCATTGCAAGTTGCCGGATGAGGAGTTCATCTCCGACTCTTTTACTCCCGCGGTCGCGGAAACCGGCAACGGCGCTTGATCGGCTCTGCGCGCGGAGCGCAACTGGAACGTTCTAGATGGACATGGGGCGGTGTCCGGCCGCTGTATCCTGCCGCAGTTCCGCGACCGCAAGTTCCAGGCTCGCCCGGTAGTGCCGTTGCGCCGCATCCGCGGTGCCGAGCTTTTCGTGGAGTTGAGCGAGGAAGAGGTGCGCCGGGTAGCCGGGCTCGAGCGACAGGCTCGCCTCGAGATAACTTTGCGCCTTGCCCCACAGCGCCTGGTGTGCGCACAATCGTCCCAGCGTGAGCAGCAATGCGGCATCCCCGGGATGTTGCCTGAGCCATATCTCCGCGCGTTCGATGGCCGTCACGGCCCCCTCGGCGCACTCGGCGTAGAGCGCGACCAGCTCGCTATCCCAGGTGGCCTCCAGACTGTCCTCGATGATCCGTTGCGCCTGCCCGCTCTTGCCGCAGGCGATGAAGCTGCGCGCGGCCGCCAACGCCACCTTTGGGTCGCGCCTTTGGCGTTGCGGAATCCTCTGCCAGATCTCGTCAAGCGCGTGCGGGTCGGCTCCCTGTCGCTCGATGCGTTCCGCCTGCGCATAGCGGCGGATCTGCTCCGCATGCTCGGCATCGTACACGCCGCGCTTCTCGAGCTGGTCGACCAGCGCCAGCACCTGCTCCCAGTTCCGCGCCAGCTGCTGGGCTTTCAACTCCAGCCGCAGCGCGGCCGTGTGCTTGCGGGGCAGGGCCCCGAGGACGCTGAGCGCTTCCTGGAAACGGCGCTGATCGAGCAGCAACTCGGCGGCGGTGACGATCCTCACCGCGTCGTCTTCACTCGCCAGCCTCGCCGCCTGCGAGAGGTAGTCGTCGCGCCGTTCGAATGCGCGCAATTCGTGCGCCGCGCGCGCCGCGAACGTGGCGGCGAGCCCCGCGTGCTCGCCCAACGCAATACAACGGCCCGCCGCCTTCTCCGCGCGCGCATAACGCCCGGCAAAGAATTCGCGCACCGTCTCGATCAGCGCTGCGTGCGCCTGATCCCGCCGACGCGCGGCACGATACTCGTGCACCTTCCGCGGCAGGCTCAAAGTGGCGGACGTCGCACGCAGCGCAAGATAACCGAGCGCGAACCCGGCAACCGCCAGCGCGAACAGCAGATTGAGCGAAACCTCCAGGCGGTACGGCGGCAGCACGAACAGTGCGTAACCGGCGTTGTAACGCGCCGCCGCGACCACCCCGGCCGCCAGCGCGGTTATCGCCACCACCCAGAACAATGCCCGCATTGCGCTACCGCCTATGGCCTAGCGCCAGGGCCGCGCCGGCTGCTCATCGGCTGCTGCGCTCATTGGCAATGCGCAGCAGGCGCAGCGCATCAAGCGTGCCTGAAATATCGGGCACTTCTATGCTGATCGCCGCCGCATGCAACGCCCCCAGCGTGCTTATGGCCTGGGCCACCTGGCGGTCGCGACCATCAAAATAGCGCACGATCCACTCGCGCGCGGCCCTGACATCGGCCTTGTAATTGGTTTCGTCCCGCGCGAGCAGCGCAAGCCGCGCCCCGGCGAGCCGCAGCCTCAGATTCTCGCGCAGAAAATAGCTCTGCGCCGGTGCGAGCAGCGGCGGATCGGGCTTGTCCATGCGCTGCACGCGGGCCAACTGCTTGACGTCGCTCCAGACCTCCCGCCAGAAGCGCAGCCACGGGCCGCGTGCCTTGTCGGCTTCCGCACCCGGCGGCGGAGGGGGCGGGCGCACCTCAGTGGCGAGCGGGAGCGCGTCGACACTGGTGGCGAGGCTATCGAGGCGGACACTGATGCCGACGATGTCGACATGAGGCAGTGCTTTCAGGCGTTCGATGTCGCGGTTGATCGCCTTGCGCAACACCCGGAACTGCGGCCGCTCCATGCGCTGCAGGCGCGTGTCGACGTTCTGCAGCGCGATCAACGCCGCCTTGACGTTGCCGGCGAGCTGCAACTGCTGGTTCGCGACTTGCAGCGACTGGTCAATCTCTGCGTACGCCCATTCGTCGCGATTGCGGGAGAGTTCCTGGTAGAGCGCCTCCAATGCGATCTGCTGGCTCTGCGACTCGCCGAGCCGATTTTCGAGCACGCCCAGCTTGACCTGGGCTTCAACCGTCGCGGCTCGCGCCTGCTCGGCAATGAGGCGTCCATCTTTCGCCTGAATGTCGGCATCGGCCAGTCGCTTCGCCAGTTCCTGGCGCACCGCTTCGCTGCGGTTCCGTTCGTCGTGCCACTGCCACGCTGCCACCGCGGTCGCGACCAGCGCCACGAACAGCGCGATACCCGAGACGCGGTTGCTCGATGCGCCTGCGCCGGGGGGCGATGCCGCGCCAGGCGCGGCATCTGGACCAGGCGCGTCGCCTTGGGCTTGGGGGGTCGACGCCGGGGAATCGTTCATGTCTGACTTAGAGTGCGCTCTTAGGCAATCAGCAGCCGACAGGTAGTATGCGAGGAAGGCCTCCGCGCCGCAATATCGAGCGACGTACGTGGAACGCAGCCGCAACGTTGCGTCACGCGCGGCAGGAGGCGCTGAAGTAATCGGCCAGGACCGCTACGATCCCCTCATCGCCCGCTGCAGTGAGCACCACCTCTCGCACCCCCAGGCCGCGCGCGGCCTCGGCAATGCGCGGGTGCGGGACAAACACCGGCGTCTTCTGCAGCCATGCCTGCCCCAGTTTTCCCACCATGTCGAACAGGTGGCTCATACCCCCGCTGCTGGTGACCACGACGGCGTGCACCTCATGCCGCGCCCATGCGCGCATGAGAGGCGACACGTCCGCGCGTGGCAGGGTGCGCCGATAACATTCCGCATATTCGAGATGCGCGCCGCGCGCCGTGAGCGTGTCGCCCAGCAGTTCGCGCCCCCCCTCGCCGCGAAAGATCACGATACGCTTGCCGGCAACATCGGCGAGCGCGGGCAGTTCGAGAAGTGCCTCGCTGTCGAAGCGCCCCTCCGGCGCGATCACCCCGCTCACACCGAAACGCTCCAGCGACTTCACGCTGCCGCGGCCTATTGCAGCAACCGCGAGCCGCCGCGGCAGCGGGCGGTGCGCGCCGATCAGGTTCATCGCCTTGTTGACCGCGCTCGGACTGATGAAGATCGCGAGATCGAATTCGCCGAGCCGTGCAAGGAGCCCATTGAGCGCCTTCAGGTCCGCAACGTCCGCGATCTCGATCACCGGAAAGAGAATGGCGCGCCCCCCGGCGGCTCGAATCGCATCAGCGAGTGCCCCGGCCTGCTCCTGCGGGCGCGTGATCACGATACCCCGCCCCGCCAGGGGGCCCGTTGTGCGAGGCTCCGTCATCGGCTCTCAGCCGCGCGCTAATCCCGCGCAGCCAGTGTGTGGCGAAAGCGGGTGATATTACGGTTCACCGTTCACCGTTCACTGATGTCCTCGAGCGCAGCGAGGATTTCGTCCGCGCCCCGTTCCCGGAGCATTGCCGCAAGTGTCTGCCCGATCATCTCCGGAGTTTCGACCGCTCCTTCGGCCTCCCCGCGGAGGATCTGTGTACCATCCGGGGCAGCGACGAAACCACGCAATCTCAGGCGCCCCGCGGACAATTCCGCGTAACCGCCGAGCGGCACGTTACAGCTGCCCGCGAGCGCGCGCGAGAACGACCGTTCCGCTGCAACGCAAGCCGCGGTGGGCGCATGGTGCAGGGGTCGCAGCCACATCATGAGATCGGAACGATCCGCGCGACACTCCAGGGCGAGCGCCCCCTGCCCCACGGCAGGGACGCTTTCGTCAACGGTCAGCAGCGCGGTGATGCGCTCCTCAAGTCCCAGGCGTTTCAACCCTGCTGCCGCCAGCACGATGGCCTGGTAGTTGCCTTCATCGAGCTTGCGCAGGCGCGTTGGCACATTGCCGCGCAGCGGCTCGATCGAGAGTCCGGGTTGCCGCGCGAGTAACTGGCTCGCGCGGCGCAGGCTCGAGGTGCCGACCCGGCTTCCCGCCGGAAGGTCAGCGAGGCGCCGGTAATGCGGCGAGACCAGCGCATCGCGCGGGTCGGCGCGTTCGATGACCGCCGCCAGCGTGAGGCCTGCGGCGAGCGTCATCGGCACATCCTTGAGCGAGTGCACCGCGACGTCGGCACGGCGCTCGAGCAACGCGTCCTCCAGCTCTTTCACGAACACACCCTTGCCGCCGATCCGTGCGAGCGATGTGCCGAGCCTGCGGTCGCCTTCGGTCGCCATCCCGAGTATGGTGATGTCCACACCCGGGTATGTTTCTGCGAGTCGCGACTGCACGTGCCGTGCCTGCCACATCGCGAGCGCACTTTCGCGCGAGGCAATGATGATGCGTTCCGGTAGCGCGACCCGCCCCTCGCCCGCCGTCGTCATGAAATTGGATCGCCTAGGAGTTTGTCGGACTTAGGTCGGACAAACTCCTCATGCAAAACCGGCGTCAGGAAAATTGCAAGAGAGGACGACGGATATGCGAATTCACGCCTGCTTTTCTTCATATTCGGTTGCTTCAGGTGGGTTCTCTTCCGAAATGTCAACCGGGTTTGCTGTTAACAGCCTGTACGGACTGTTGAGTCCGTACAGGCTGCTGGTGACCGCAGCGATTCTAGCATGTGCTCCCGGAGCGGGCCGCGCGCGAACGCCTGCGCAACTGCAGCCGGCTGGCGACCTTCGCGCCACGCCCGGCTCGCCCGCGCAGGCGGTGTTCCCATCCTGCCCGCAATCACCGAGGCGGGCTGTTCCTATTGCGCGCGTGCCTTCATGAGCGCCCCAGTTCGCGCACGATGTGCTGCTGCCGGCGGCTCACCGGGATGCGTTCCGGGCACGCCTTGAACACGACTTCCCACTGCCCTTCCGCGCTTTCCGCGGAGCGCTCGAAGCCGCGGATCGCCTGGCGCGCCACCAGGCAGTTGCGATGCACGCGCACGAAGCGCTCGGGGAATTCCTGTTCCAGGCGCGCGAGCGATTCCTCAATCAGGTACTCGCGCATCGCGGTGCGCGCCGTCACGTACTTGAGTTCGGCCTTGAGGTAAATCACGTCACCTACCGGGATAAGGTGGACCCTGCCGCGCTCCTGCGCGCTGAGGAAAGCGCGCGGGCCCGGCTGCAGCTCGCGCAGCGCTTCGGGCTTAGGGCGCGCCGCGCTGCGCGCCCGCGTCAACGCTTCCTTCAGGCGCGCGGCGCGGATCGGCTTGAGCAGATAATCGATGGCGTGCACTTCGAAGGCGCGGATCGCGTAGGCGTCGTAGGCAGTCGTGAAAATCACCGCCGGCGGATGCTCGAGGCGCTGCAGGTGCTGCGCGACCTCGATGCCGTCCATCTCGGGCATGCGCACGTCGAGCAGAACGACGTCCACCGGCCGCGCGCCCGCTTCCTCGAGCGCCGTCCGGCCGTTTGCCGCTTCGCCCGTGACGACCAGAGGCACGTCTGCCGCACAGTCGGCGAGGAGGTCGTGCATGCGGCTGCGCGCCGGCGCCTCGTCGTCTACGATCAGGACGCTGAGAGGCGCCGGAACAATCATGCCGCGCCCGCTTTCTGGTACGGCACGACGATGTGAACCTGGTACGCGCTGTCGCTCACGTTGGTGGTGAGGCTCGCCTCCGCGTCGAAGTGCAGCGCGAGCCGTTCGCGGATGTTCGCCAGCGCCATCTTGTTGCCGGCGTGGTGGTCGCCCTCCTGCTCATAGGGATTGCGCAGCACCATATGCACCTCTCCGCGGGCGAGATAAATGTTGATGCTCACGACACCAGGCTCGAGGCGCGGCTCGATGCCATGATAGACGGCGTTCTCCAGCAGCGGCTGTAGCACGAGCGGCGGGATCAGCGCGTCCTGCGGCAGGTTGTCGACATGCCATTCGATCCTGAGACGCTCTCCCAGCCGCAGTTGTTCGATGTTGAGGTATTCGCGGCACAACTCGACCTCGCGCGCGAGGGGAGCGAGCTGCCGGTTGTCAGCCATCAGCGCCCGGAAGAGGTCGGCCATGTCCTCGAGCGCCCGTTCCGCGCGTTTCGGGTCCTGGCGGATCAGGCTCAAGACGGCGTTGATGCTGTTGAACAGAAAATGCGGCCGGATGCGCGCCTGCAGTGCCTGCAACCGCGCTTCCGACAGAGCCGGCGACAGTGCCCGCCCCCGCAGGTCGAAATAGAGCAGCAGGGCCGCCGTCACCAGGAGCGTGAGCAGCCAGTAGGCCTCGAGTGCATCCGCCTGCATCGCGAACAGCGGCCGCCCGAACACGTACAGCGCGGTGACCAGAACAAGTTCCAGCGCAAGGACGATTGACGCGCCCCACAGGTAGGGCGCGCGCCTGAGCACGTCGTTCAACAGCACGAGCGTGACCAGGCTCAGCATGATCACCGGCTGCACGACCGCGGATACTTCCAGCACTTCGTGCCAAACATTGGTCAGCGAGCCGCTTTTCGACACCGCGATGCCGGCTGCCATGACGTTCACGATCACCAGTATGCGCAGCAGCACGCCGAGATTGCGGAAGTTCGGCAGTGCGCTCGCGTAGGTCTTATGATTTATACTGGCCGACATTCTCTGACCATTCTAGCAGGGGTCATGGCGTCCAATAAGAAGGTGCGTCGGCGCAGCGGCGCAAAGCTCTGGTCCGGGCGTTTCAGCGAGCCGCCCGCCGATCTCGTCAAGCGTTTTACCGCGTCGGTCGGGTTCGACCGGCGGCTCGCGGAATTCGACATTCAGGGCTCGCTCGCCCACGCCCGCATGCTGCACGCGGCCGGCATTCTGAACCGGCGCGATCTCGCCGCGATCAGGAGCGGGATGGCGCGTATCCTCGCGGAGGTGCGCAGGGGATCGTTTCCGTGGTCATTGGAACACGAAGATGTCCATCTCAACATCGAGCGGCGGCTGACCGACATCGTCGGCGAGGCGGGCAGACGCCTGCACACCGCGCGCTCCCGCAACGACCAGGTGGCAACGGACGTGCGGCTCTACCTGCGCGCATCCGTCGATCGGCTGCTCGCCCTGATCGGGCGCTTGCAGGAAGCGCTCCTGAATCTGGCCGAGTCCCACGCCGACACCGTGATGCCGGGGTTCACGCACATGCAGGTTGCGCAACCGGTGTCGTTCGGTCACCACCTGATGGCATACTTCGAGATGCTCGCGCGCGATGCCGGGCGGCTGGCGGATTGCCGGCGGCGCATCAACCGGCTGCCGCTCGGCGCCGCCGCGCTCGCCGGCACCTCGTTCGCCATAGATCGCATGATGGTGGCGAAGGATCTCGGATTCGAGGGCGTGTGCGAGAACTCGATCGATGCGGTGTCGGACCGCGACTTCGCGGTGGAGTTCTGCGCGTGCGCGGCATTGCTGATGACGCATCTCTCGCGCTTCTGCGAAGAGATCGTCATCTGGATGAACCCGCGCTTCGGGTTCATCGGTCTCGCCGACCGCTTCTGCACGGGATCCTCGATCATGCCGCAGAAGAAGAATCCGGATGTCGCGGAACTGATCCGGGGCAAGACCGGGCGCGTCAACGGCGATCTGGTGGCGTTGCTTACGTTGATGAAGGCGCAACCCCTCGCCTACAACAAGGACAACCAGGAAGACAAGGAACCGTTGTTCGATGCCGTGGACACGGTCGAAACCAGCCTCGCCGTATTCACGGAAATGCTCTCGGGTCTCACCGTCAACCGCGAGGCGCTGCTCGCGGCAGCGCGCGAGGGATACGCAACCGCCACCGATCTTGCGGACTACCTGGTGCGAAAAGGCATGCCGTTTCGCGCCGCGCACGAGACGGTAGCTCGGGTGGTGCGTTATGCCGAGTCGCAGGGGCGCGATCTCGCCGAAATCAAGCTTACGGAATTACGCCGCTACTCGCGGTTGATCGGCAGCGACGTATTCGGCGCCCTGTCGCTGGAGGGTTCGCTCAGGAGCCGCCGCCACCTCGGCGGCACGGCGCCTGCCCGCGTGCGCTCGGCGATCGCCAAGGCCCGCAAGGCGCTACGCTGACGCGCCCGCCTCGATAGGGATCCCCGACGGGATCAACGATACTGCTTGGCGCTGTACTTCTTGTATTTCGCGAGCAGCCGCCGCGGCGGGCGGAACGCATCGCGCCGGAACGGGTCTCCCAGTTCCTGGGTCAGCATCATGTTGATCACGGTGGGCCGGCTCGATCGTACCGCGCCGCGCAACGCATCCCCCACCTCGTCAACGTGCTCGACGGTAATGCCGTTGGCGCCCATCGCTTCGGCGACGTCGGCGAAGTTGGGATTCTTGAGGTTGGTGCCGAGGTAGCGGTTCTCGAAGTAGTCGATCTGGTTCTTCTTCTCCGCGCCCCACTGCCCGTTATTGAACACCACCGCGATCGCCGGGATGTTCTCGCGCACGCAGGTCATGACCTCCGCCAGGCTCATGCCCCAGGCGCCGTCGCCCACATACGCAATCGCCGGGCGGTCGGGACGTCCGACCTTGGCGCCGATCGCCGCCGGATAGGAGTAGCCGCAATTGCCGAAGCTCATCGCCGCGAGGAACGATGGCGCGGCGTCAAAGTTGAGGTAGCTGTTCGCCACTGAGCAGACGTTGCCGATATCGGTGGAAACCATGGCATTTTTTGGCATCGCCCGCGCGAGCGCCGCCAGCGCCTGGCGCGGTCCGATCTGACCCTTCTTGTTGGGCGACGGCCAGTTCGTGAGTTCATCCCGCCACGCGAGCTTCTCACGCTGCACCTCGCCGAGGCGCGCCTTGTTCGGGGTAAGTTTGGTCTGGGCCTTGAGGCGTTTCAGGAGTTCAGCCGCCGCGAGCCGCGCATCCCCGCAGATCCCGATCGACACTTTCTTCACCAGACCCAGCATGCGCTGGTCGGAGTCGATCTGGATGATCTTCGCCTCCTTCGGCCAATAGTCCAGGCCGTGTTGCGGCAACGTGCCGAACGGCCCGAGGCGGCTCCCCAGCACCAGCACCACGTCGGCCCGCGCGATGATCTTCATCGCCGCCTTCGACCCCTGATAACCCAGCGGTCCGCACGCCAGCGGATGGCTCGCCGGGAACGAGTCGTTATGCAGATATGAGTTCACGACCGGTGCGGTCAAATACTCGGCCAGGGCGACGCACTCCTTGACGCCGTCGGCCATCACGATGCCCCCGCCCGACAGGATGACCGGAAACTTTGCCTTTGCCAGGAGCCGCACAGCCGCGTCGAGCGACTCGGGACCGCCCGCCGAGCGTTCGACACGTTGCGGCTGCGGGATCTGGTAGTCCCCCTCCCCATACAAGTAGTCGCGCGGGATGTTCACCTGGACCGGACCACGTTCGGCCATCGCGATATCGAACGCGCGTGCCGTCAATTCCGCAATGCGCAGGGGCGAATTTACGTGCACCTGCCACTTGGTGATCTTGGAAAAAATGGGCATCTGGTCGGTTTCCTGAAACCCTCCCAGCCCCATGGTAAGGCTGCCGGACTCCGGGGTGATCGCCACCACCGGCGAATGCGCCCAGTAAGCCGCCGCGATCCCGGTGACGAAATTGGTGATGCCGGGGCCGTTTTGCGCAATGCACACGCCATGCTTGCCCGTGACCCGCGAATAACCATCCGCCATGTGGGCCGCGTTCTGCTCATGCGCAACCGATATGAAACGTATGCCGGCAAGCGGAAAAAGGTCATGCGCGTCCATGTAGGCGGAGCCGACGATGCCAAAGCTGTCTTTTACGCCCTGCGCAATCAGCGTTTCGACAAAAGCTTCGCTGGGCGTCATCCGGACTTTGCCGCCAACGGCGAGATTCTTCGCGAGATTCTTGGTATCTGCCATCGTGTTCATGCAATTCCTCTTTGGATAAAAGTGACGCGGGGACCGTTATTGTATCCCGTGCCTGCGTCTCGGGAACCTGTGTGCGGCAATCACTTGAATAGACTCGTGTGCGAACCGCGCGCGGCATTATTCTAAGACAAACACATAATGATGTAAACGCTTACATATACGTCTGTCAAAATTAATTTATCAATTTATTTCATGTAGTTATCTGTTTATTCACATTATGTGCGAGCACTTACTATAGACTTGCGTAGGCATGGATATCGTTGTGCAACGGTTCGACGATATTGCATGTGGGCGCGATTGCAACGCGTCGGGCCGGGTTCCGTTCACCGCGAAATCTTCGTGCTCACAGTTGCCCGGCGCCCTTCACTTCAAGGTAGCGGTTCACCAGTGCCACGGGTAACTGGGGCGGCTCCACGTCGAGGGCAAGCGCACCCGAGCGTTCCAGCCGGCCGAATGCCAGCGCACGCTGTTTGAGGTAATCAGCAGCCGCGGCATGCGTCAGCGCGCGCTCGAAACTGTCCACTCGCGCGGACAGCGCCCGCGCCAGGATGCTTTCACGCAAGCTCGCGAACAGCACCAGGTGACGCCGTGAGAGCAGGCGCAGCGCGGGACTCAAGGTGTCCTCGTCTTCGTCGCGCAGGTTGGAAAGGATCACTACCAACGCGCGTTTGCGGATGCGCCGCATGAGTTCCAGCGCCGCGGCATAGTAGTCCGAGGTCATGAGCGTGGGCTGCAAGTCGTAGAGCAGGTTGAGCATGAGGTTGACGCTCGCCGCGGACTTGCGGGGCGCCATGAACCGATTGTGGCCGCCCATGGTGAGCAGGCCCACTGAATCCCCCTGGCGCAGGCTGACGTAGGCGAGCAGCAGCGCGGCATTGAGCACATGGTCGAAATGCGAGAGATCCCCGTCTCGCGCCGCGAGGCGCCGGCCGCAATCGATCAGGAACACCACCTGCTGGTCGCGCTCGTCCTGGTACTCGCGCGAAATCAGCTTCCCTGCGCGCGCCGTTGCCTTCCAGTCGATCTGGCGCTGCGCGTCCCCCTCCCGGTACTCGCGCAGTTGATGGAATTCCACGCCCTCGCCACGGCGGCGGCGCTGCAGGACACCGATCTGCGACAGGCGGTGATCGGTGGCGAATAACGCGTACTTGGTAAGCGCCGCAAAGTTTGGATAGATACGGGTCACCGACTCCTGTCCGAGGTACAGGCGCCGCTCCCACAGCCCGAGCGGCG
>MEQT01000113.1:445-8070 GCA_001770325.1 Betaproteobacteria bacterium RIFCSPLOWO2_02_64_14 | reverse complement strand
GATCTCGCGATCGCGCGCGGTGAGTTCGCGAGCGACGCCGGTGCCGCCGGCTGCGAGGTTGCCGCGGGTTTCGCCCGGCTTGGGGATGCGCGCGAGGCACCAGGGCACGGGTTCACCGCCGATCAGCAGCACGCGCTTGTCGCCGTCCCGGATTTCGGGGATGAAGCGTTGCGCCATGACGGTGCGGCGGCCGTAATGGGTGACGGTCTCGATGATGACGTTGACGTTGTGATCCTGCGCATGCACGCGGAACACCGAAACCCCGCCCATGCCGTCGAGCGGCTTCAGGATGATGTCGCCGTGTTCAGCCAGAAACTCGCGCACCAGGCTTTCCTTGCGGGTCACGAGCGATGGCGCGGTAAACCGGGCGAAGCGTGTGATCGCCATTTTCTCGTTGTAGTCGCGGATCGCGCGCGGCCGGTTGAAGATGCGCGCGCCTTCGGCCTCGGCGGCCTCGAGCAGGTAGGTGCTGTAGACGTACTCCATGTCGAACGGCGGATCCTTGCGCATCAGCACCGCATCGAAGCGCGCGAGCGGCGTCTCGGTTGCGGGCTCGACGCGATACCACGGGTCTTTTTCACTGGTGAGGTGCAGGCGCTGCGCCGAGCCGAAAACCGTGCCCGCGCGCCACAGCAGGTCGTGCTGCTCCATGGCGTAGAGATCGTGGCCGCGCGCGGCGGCCTCGCGCATGATGGCGAAGGTCGTGTCCTTGTAGGTCTGGAAGCTCGCCAGCGGATCGACGATGAACGCGAGTTTCACGCCACGCCCCGCGTGGAGAAGGATGAAGGATGAAGGATGAAGGATGAATTGAGTGCGGACTCGATGGCAAGTCTTGCGCCGCTAAATCCTTCCGCCTTCATCCTTCCGCCTTCATCCTTTCAGGCTCAATTTCGCTCTCGAGAGCCCGTTCGGCGCGCTCGAGTTCGATCGCCGCGGCGAGCAGCGCCAACCGCGCGACGACGCCGTAGGCGTAGAAGCGGTTGGGCGGGCAATCGGGATCCTCGGGATCCGGCGAGGAGCACGGGGCATCGAAAGCGAGCGGCGCGAAATGCATACCCGGCGCGTTGAGGTTCTGATCCGTGCCGCGCTCGGTATGAACGCGGTAGAAGCCGCCCACGACGAAACGGTCGATCATGTAGACGACGGGCTCGGCGACCGCGTCACCCACCGTCTCGAGCGTGTAGACGCCCTCCTGCACCAGCACCTCCTCCACCTGCAGCCCCTCTTTGACCACCGCCATCTTCTTGCGCTGCTTGCGATTCAAGTCGCGCACTTCCGCAGGGTCCTTGACCGTCATGATGCCCATGCCATAGGTGCCGGCGTCGGCCTTGACGATGACGAAGGGGTCCTCCTTGATGCCGTACTCCCGGTACTTCACGCGTATGTCGTCGAGGATCTCGGCGACGTAGCCTTCCAGGCATTCCTCGCCCTTGCGCTCCTGGAAATTGATCCTGCCGCAGCGCTCGAAGTACGGGTTCAGGAACCAGGGATCGATCCCGATCAGATGCGCGAATTCCTCGCATACCTCGCGGTACGCCTGGAAGTGGTTCGACTTGCGCCGGGTGGACCAGCCGGCATACGGCGGCGGCAGCACCACCTGCTCCAGGTTGACGAGGATTTCGGGAACGCCGGCCGACAGATCGTTGTTGAGCAGCACCACGCACGGATCGAACCCTTCGACCAGCAGGCGATTGCCGCGGCGCACGAGCGGTTCCAGCCGCACCTTCTTGCCGCCGGCGGTGTCGAGGTCGGTCGGCTTGGTGATCTCCGGCAGGAGGCTGCCGACGCGCACGTTCATGCCGGCGTGCCGCAGGATGCGCGCGAGGACGGCGACGTTACGCAGGTAGTGGAGGTTGCGCGTGTGGTTCTCCGGGATGAGCAGCACGCCGCGCGCCTCCGGGCAGACTCTTTCCACCGCGCTCATTACTGCCTGTACGCAGAGCGGCTGAAAGTCCGGATTGAGATTGTTGAAGCCGCCGGGAAAGAGATTGGTGTCGACCGGCGCGAGCTTGAAGCCGCTGTTCCTGAGATCGACCGACGCGTAGAACGGCACGGTACGGTCCTGCCACTGGGTGCGCAGCCAATGTTCGATGCTCGGCGCGGCCTGGAGCAGCGAGCGCTCCAAGTCGGGCAGCGGGCCGGTGAGCGCGGTGGTGAGGCGCGGTACTGTGGACATGTTCTCCTCGCGGGACGGTGATTGTAGCCGACGCTGTCGCTTGCCGCAGGCGGGCAGGAAAACCCGCTGATTTCGCCGGCGTGAGACCTCGGGGGCGCTCGTTGAGGCGGGAATTTAGGCCCAGAACAGGCCGCGGTCAACTTCGGGACGCCGGCAGAGGTGGGTCCGAAAAAAAAGCGGGCGCCCGGAGGCGCCCGTATAACACACGCTGCTTTCTGGATAGTTAAACGTGATAGGCGGTCTCGCCGTGTGAGTTCACATCGAGTCCCTCGCGTTCCTCCTCCTCGGACACCCGCAGTCCGACCAGCAGGTTGGCGATCAGGAACGAGACCCACGCGACGACGCCGGTCCAGATGACGGTGACGCCGATCGCCTTGGCCTGGATCCACACCTGGCCGGCAATGCTCTCGAACCCGGGTTTCATCTCGAACCAGTTGTTGACGAAGCCTGGCCCGCCGAGGTCCGGCGCATTGAACACGCCGGTCAACAGCGCGCCGAGTATGCCCCCCACGGCGTGCACGCCGAAAACGTCCAGCGAGTCGTCCGCGCCCAGCATGCGCTTCAACTGGTTCACGCCCCACAGGCACACGAAACCGGCAGCGGTGCCGATGACGAATGCTCCAGGGATGCCGACGTTGCCTGCGGCGGGCGTGATCGCGACAAGGCCCGCCACCGCGCCGGAAGCCGCGCCGAGCATCGAGGGCTTGCTCTTGAATATCCATTCGCCGATCATCCACGCCAGCACTGCGCAGGCCGTGGCGAGAAAGGTGTTGATGAACGCGAGAGTTGCCGACGTGCCCGCCTCGAGCGCGGAGCCCGCGTTGAATCCGAACCAGCCCACCCACAGCAGCGATGCCCCGATCATGGTCATCGGCACGTTGTGCGGCGTCAGCGCTTCCTTGCCGAAGCCGATGCGCTTGCCGACCATGTAGGCGCCGACCAGGCCCGCCACACCGGCATTGATGTGCACCACGGTGCCGCCCGCGAAATCGAGCGCGCCCCATTGCCAGAGCAGGCCCGCCTTGCCGTTCAACTCGTCCACCAGCTTGGCACTGGTATAGGCGTCGGGCCCCATCCAGAACCAGACCATGTGAGCGATCGGCGTGTAGGAGAAGGTGAACCACAGCACCATGAAGATCAGCACTGCGGAGAACTTCACGCGCTCGGCGAAGGCGCCGACGATCAGGCAGCAGGTGATGGCGGCGAACGTCGCCTGGAAGGCGACGAACAGCAGTTCGGGAATCACCACCCCCTTGCTGAAGGTCGCGCCCATCGCGAATTCGCCCTTCGCGGAATCAAAGGTGCCGCCCAGGAACAGGCGGTCAAAGCCGCCGAAGAAGGCATTGCCTTCGGTGAAGGCCAGGCTGTAGCCGTACACGCACCACAGCACTGTGATCAGCGAGAAGGTGACGAACACCTGCATCAGCACCGACAGCATGTTCTTGGCGCGCACCATGCCGCCGTAAAACAGCGCCAGAGCAGGGATGCTCATCATGATCACCAACGCCGTGCTGACCAGCATCCACGCCACGTCCCCTTTGTTGGGGGTCGGCGCCGGCTTGGCCTCGGCAGCAGCCGGAGGTTTAGGCGCGGTGGACTCGGCGGCAGGCGCCACCGGCGCAGCAGCGGGTGCCGGCGCAGTTGCAGCCGGTTTGTCGGCGGGCTTGTCCTGCGCTTGCGCGGGCAGGCCCGCCAGACTGACAGCGCCGATCAGCGCGAGGATCGCAAATAGTCTTTTCATTTCATTCTCCCTATAGCGCTTCGGCGCCGGTTTCCCCGGTGCGGATACGGATGACCTGCTCCAGGTCGAAGACGAAGACCTTGCCGTCGCCGATCTTGCCGGTGTTGGCGGCTTTCTCTATCGCTTCGATGACTTGCTCCAGCATGTCGTCCTTGATCGCGGCCTCGACCTTTACCTTGGGCAGGAAGTCGACGACGTATTCCGCGCCGCGATAGAGCTCGGTATGGCCCTTCTGCCGGCCGAAGCCCTTGACTTCGGTGACGGTGACGCCCGACACGCCGATTGCAGAAAGCGCTTCGCGCACTTCGTCGAGCTTGAAGGGCTTGATGATTGCTGTGACCATTTTCATAGTGGTATGCCTTGAAAAGGGGCCAGATGCGGCGGCCCCGCGTTTCAGCTTCTAGAAAGTCTTCTTGATGTAGACGGTGCCCGTTCCCTTCGCGAGGTTCTTCGGGTACACGCCCGCCGGCGTCTCGAACGGGGTGCCGTAGCACAGGCTGTTCGCGCCGCTCGTGTCGGTGTAGAACGCACCGATCGTGAAGTCCTTCGGTAACGCGTAGGACAGGCCGAGCCTCCAGTCGTCGTAGGAGCACGCGTTATCGTTGCTCGCTACGCCGATGAGCCGCGCGTCCTGACCCTTGAACTTCTGGATGCCGTAGTGGGCGTCCACGGTGATCCCCGAATCGCCCAAGGGAACGGCGGCGCTGAAGTCCAGGTAATAGGTGCCGCTCGCATCCAGAACGGCGAACGCTTTGTTGCTCACGACGTGCGAGTACTTGACGCTGATCCATTTCCAGCCCAGTGCGCCGTAGATTTCCCAGGCGTCGGCCTTCGGATTAAGCGGGTTCGCGAGGGTGTTGGCGTCCCCCGGATACCAGTAGTAGAGCGTGCCCACGTCATAGGTGAAATCCGACTTGCCGATGCTGCCCTTGAACCCGCCGTAGAAATCGAACTCTCCGCTGCCCCCGGCGCTGTAAGCGCCCCCGTCGCGCAGCCAGCTGATGTTGGAGGCCCAGGTGCCCACGTAAAAACCGCTCGTGTGGCTGTAGTCGAAGCCGCCCTGGATCGCGGGCTCACGGTTGGTCTGCGTGAGACCGCGGAAGATATATTGACTGTACAGCCCGACATTACCCGTCAGCGTGTGTGGCGAGGCGGGAGCCGCTTGAGCCTGGGCCATAGCTGCTCCCGGAAGGAGCGCCGCGGCAATTGCACCCGCCATGATGGTTTTTTTGAACATATCGACCCCTTTCTATTAGGAATGAATTGCGCGAATAGCGCACCGTTGAAAAGCAACTACCATGCCAAAACATCTACCCTTAAATATCAACGAGTTAGTACTTCTCTATCTCGCCCTTAAAAATTCATTATGCACCATGAATGAGCACACAATGCACCATAAATGTGCATGAAGATATTTTTTTAAGAGAATGCCTCTATGCATCTACCTTTTCGTTTGCTTCGATTGCGTGCTGATAGACTGAGCCGTAACTGAATGGGGGACACGGATGGCAGACAGGAAACTGCTTGACGAAATCAATGAGCGGATGAAAAGCGTTCTGGCGCAAAGCCCGGCGGCTGACATCGAAAAGAATCTCCGGGTGATGCTCGCGGCGTGGTTCAGCCGGCTCGATCTCGTGACGCGCGAGGAATTCGACGTCCAGCGCGAGGTGTTGCGGCGCGCCCAGGACAAGGTGGCGCAACTGGAAGCGCGGCTCGCCGAAATCGAAGCCAGGATGAAGGAGGAAGGCAGTAAGCAGTAAGCAGTAGGCAGTAAGCAGTAAGTAGGTTGGGCTGAGCGACGCGATGCCCAACACCATGCGTGTTGGGTTTCGACCTTGCCGTCTCAACCCAACCTACGAACTCCCCCTTCCTTCTTCGCTTTCCTCCCGCAATTCCCTGTCGGCACGTTCGCCGGTTCAGGCGTTACTTCCTCAATCCTCAATCCTCAATCCTCAATCCTCAATCCTCGTCACCTCATGTCCCTCGCTGTCCTCTACAGCCGCGCCCTCACCGGCATGGATGCGCCGCTCGTCACGGTCGAGGCGCACCTTGCGAATGGGCTGCCGAGCTTCACGGTCGTTGGTCTTCCCGAGGCCGAGGTGAAGGAAGCCAAGGACCGGGTGCGCGCTGCGTTGCAGAACGCCCATTTCGAGTTTCCGGCGCGCCGCATCACGGTCAACCTCGCCCCTGCGGACCTGCCCAAGGAGAGCGGACGCTTCGACCTGCCGATCGCGCTCGGCATCCTCGCTGCGTCCGGCCAGCTGCCTCCGGACGCGCTGAGCGACTACGAATTTGCGGGAGAACTTGCATTGACCGGTGAGTTGCGGCCGGTGCGGGGCGCGCTGGCGATGACGTTGTCCACCGCCCGTGACGGCCGCGGGTTCGTATTGCCTCGGGATAACGCGGCGGAAGCGGCGCTGGTCGAAGGCGCCAGGGTCTATCCGGCGCGCTCGCTGCTCGCGGTGTGCGCGCATCTTGCGGGCGCCGAGCCGCTGCAGCGCTACACCGACGGGCACACTTCAACGGCGCCGGACTACCCCGATCTTGCGGAGGTCAAGGGTCAGCGTCACGCCAAGCGCGCGCTGGAAGTCGCCGCGGCCGGCGGGCACAGCATTATCATGGTCGGCCCGCCGGGAACCGGAAAGACGATGCTGGCCTCGCGCCTGACCGGGATTCTGCCGCCGATGACGCAGCAGGAAGCGCTCGCTGCCGCAGCGGTTCAGTCGCTCGGCAGCAGCGGATTCGACCTCGCGAACTGGCGCCGGCGCCCGTTTCGCGCGCCGCACCACACCGCGTCGGGTGTGGCGCTGGTCGGCGGAGGCGGGAATCCGCGCCCCGGTGAAATATCAATGGCGCAGCACGGCGTGCTGTTTCTCGACGAACTGCCGGAGTTCGGCCGCCAGGTGCTCGAAGTGCTGCGCGAGCCGCTGGAATCCGGGCGCATCACGGTCTCGCGCGCGGCGCGCCAGGCGGACTTTCCGGCGGAATTTCAACTCGTGGCCGCGATGAATCCCTGCGCCTGTGGATATCTGGGGCATTATTCGGGCCGCTGCCGGTGCACCCCTGATCAAGTCGCACGTTATCGCGCACGCATCTCGGGACCGCTGCTCGACCGCATCGACATCCAGATTGAAGTTCCCGCCGTGCCGCCGGAAGATCTCTCGCACGCAAGCAGCGGTGAATCCTCCAGTGTGATCCGCGAGCGCGTCACGCAGGCGCGCGCGAAAATGATCGCCCGTCAGGGAAAGGAAAATGCGCGGATCGCCACGCGCGAGATCGAGAAGTACTGCACACCCGAGGAGAAAGGTGCGACACTGCTGAAACAGGCGATCAGCAGACTGGGGCTTTCAGCGCGCGGGTATCATCGCATTCTGAAAATCGCGCGTACGATTGCAGATCTCGCCGGTGTGGAGCGCGTCGCGGTTTTCCATGTGGCGGAAGCGATTCAGTACCGGAGATTCGATCGCGCATAAAACCCGATGACCGGACTCATCCAGACGAGGTGATAAGTGAACGCCACCGAGAGAATCGCGCGGTTCATCGCGAACACCCGCTACGAGAACATCCCCCGCCCCGTCCTCGATGCCACGCGGACGATCATCCTCGACGGCGTCGCCAACGTCCTCGCGGGATCCACGCAGCCGGTGCTCGAGCACATCCGGCGCTACGTGGAGCGACTGGGCGGACGCCCCGAGTGCACGGTCGTCG
>MEQT01000113.1:0-419 GCA_001770325.1 Betaproteobacteria bacterium RIFCSPLOWO2_02_64_14 | reverse complement strand
CTCGCGGCTTTCGCCAACGGCGCGGCCATGCACGTGCTCGACTACGAGCCCCAGGGGATTCCGTCCACTCACGGAACCTCCACCCTCCTGCCGGGCATCCTGGCGCTCGCGGAGGCGAACGGCGCTTCCGGGCGAGCCGTCGTCACGGCGTTCGCGGTGGGCTGGGAAGTCCAGCAGCGCATCGCCATGGCCGCGCGGAAGGCGGAGTCGCGGCCTTTCCATCCCCCCGGCATCTACGGCCCTCCCGCGTGCGCGTCGGCCTGCGCCAACCTCCTTGGCCTTGACGAGCACAGGGTGCGGATGGCTTTGGGCATCGGCGCCTCGAGGACCGGAGCCCTGTTCGCCAACAACGGCACCATGACCAAGTCCACCCATCCAGGCAACGCCGGCAGGATGGGCGTGGAAGCAGCGCTGCTGGC
>MEQT01000112.1 GCA_001770325.1 Betaproteobacteria bacterium RIFCSPLOWO2_02_64_14 | reverse complement strand
TGCGCGGAATGAAGTGGCTCATGGGCAGCCTGCTCTACGGCGCCGGCCTGAGGCTGCGCGAGTGCCTGAAGCTTCGCGTGAAGGACGTGGACTTCGGCTACCGCCAGATCCTGGTGCGCGACGGCAAGGGCGGGAAAGACCGCGTCACCGTGCTGCCCGCCACCGTCATCGAGCCGCTCCAGGCGCACCTCGTGAGGGCCAAAGCGCTCCATGAGCGCGACGTCATCGATGGTTGCGGCGACGTCGAACTGCCCGACGCCATTGCGCGCAAGTATCCGAAGGCGCCGTACGAATGGGGCTGGAAGTTCGTGTTTCCGTCGCACAAGCGCTCGGTCGATCCGCGAACCGGGGCGATCCGCCGGCACCACGTCTATGAGAATTACCTGATACGCGGGGTGAAGGAGGCGGCGCGCGCGGCAGGCATCACCAAGCACGTGAGCTGCCACACGTTGCGCCACTATGCCGAGTTCCGGACTATGCCGAGTAAGACGGCGCGTGGTCTCGGAGGGGTGTCGCA
Organism: Betaproteobacteria bacterium RIFCSPLOWO2_02_64_14; assembly: GCA_001770325.1. Lineage (GTDB taxonomy): Bacteria > Pseudomonadota > Gammaproteobacteria > Burkholderiales > SG8-41 > DSOT01. The sequence continues at coordinate 6,352 of MEQT01000112.1, read as the reverse complement.
ATTGACCGCCTCTACTCGGCATAGGTTTTCCACGCTACAGTCCCTTGAGGAAAGCCAACAGCCGGTCATCGGGCCGAAATCGGCCGGGCTTACCCTCGGGCGGAGCGGTCTTGGCCAGCGCTTGCTCTTTCATGGCAAGGTTCGCATCGAGATAGATCTGCGTCGTTTCCACCGATTCATGCCCAAGCCACAATGCGATCACCGCGCGATCCATTCCTGCCAGCAGTAATTCCATGGCTGTGGTGTGGCGAAGCATGTGTGGCGTGATCCGCCTCTGCTGCAAAGACGGACACATCTGGGAAGCGATCGCGACGTGCTTGGTAAGAAGGTATTGCACGCCATCAGCGCTCAAGCGTTCGCCCCGTGCACTCGGAAACACTGTCGCGTCAGCCCTGTCCGGTATCTCCCGCAACCAAGCCTTCAGAACGGCTACCGTTTGCTTGGTGAGCGGCGTCGCGCGTTCCTTGCGGCCCTTGCCAAGCGTTCGGATGTGGGCACCCGTACTCAAGATCAGCGTATCGCGGCGGATTGCGGTGAGTTCGGAGAGCCGTAGGCCGGCTTGAACGGCGACCAGAAGAAGGGCGTGATCACGGCGGCCGGACCAGGTGTGCGGATTGGGCGTGGCAAGCAGGGCCTCAACTTCGGGTCTTGTCAGGAAGCCGACCTGAGCGCGGGTGAATCGCTGGCTGGGGATGGCCAGGACCCGTTGGATCTGTTCCGAACAGGCGGGCGCTTCGAAGGCTGCGTAGCGAAAGAAGGAGCGGATGGCGGTGAGCCGCAGATTACGGCTGCGGGCCGTAATGCCGCGCTCGCTCTCCAGGTTATCCAAGAATGCGGCAATCAACGGTGCGTCGATGTGCTCGAATGCCAATTGACTGGGGGGCTTGCCGAGTCGTGCCTGCGCGAAGTGCAGCAGCAGGCGAAAGCTATCCCGATACGAACCGATCGTATGCGGGCTTGCCTGACGCTGCTGCATCAGTCGCTGGGTAAAGAAGCGCTCCAACAGCGTCGGGAAACTGGGCGTCGCGCTCATGGCCGTTGCTCCCAGCGCTGTTCAAGGCGCGCGAGCGCCTGTCCCATCAGTTCTGGACAGGCGCTGAGATACCAGTAGGTGTCGGCGACATGGACATGCCCCAGGTAGGTCGACAGCACCGGCAGGCGGCGTTCAGCATCCTCGCCCGAGCGATACCATCGCAATAGCGTGTGCACTGCAAATCGATGTCGAAAGTCATGCAGGCGCGGACCGTGACTGGCGCCGGCAGCGCGCAGACCCACGCGGCGCGAGAGCTTGTAGAAGGTGCGGTGGATATCACCGATGTCCAAATGATGCCCGCGACTGGTAATGAAGAAGAACGGGGATGCGATACCGCCTGCAACGCAGCGCGCCCGGCACGCTCGATATTGTGCGAGCACATTCTGGGTCGACCGATGGATCGGCACGAGGCGGGATTTGCCGAACTTGGTGCCACGAATCGTCAGCACGCCTTCCTGGAGATTGACATCCTCGAGCTGCAGGCGGATCGCCTCACCAATCCTCAAGCCGGTGACGCTTAGCAGTCCGAGCAGGCAGTGATAGGTCAGCGGACGTAAGCCGCCGGCCGGAGGAAGCTCCAGAGCGCAACGCAGCAGGTGTGCGATTTCCTCTTCCGAATAGAGGTACGGTCGCGCTCGGCGCGGGTGAAACGGCAGCAGGCCCGGCGGCGGGATCTCGGATTGCGGGTCGCTCGCGGCGTGGTAGCGGGCGAAGCCACGGACATAGCCCAGACGCTGTGCCCACGTCGCAGGCTGAGTCGATGGGCTCTGCTGTGCCCATTCCAGGGCAAGCTGTGTCGTGAGGTGGGTGGCGCCTCGGGCTTCCAGAAACGCGGCAAACTTCGCCAGGCAAATGCCGGCTTCGCGCAGTTTGAATCCCAAGCTGCGCCGCAGAGCCAGATAGTCTTGAATCGATTCCCGTAGCGGATTCATTGCGCACCTCCCGGCCACGGCAGGGCCAAAGGACGCAACAAATCCAGATCGACCTTGGCATAGATCATCGTGGTCTGCTGGTTACGGTGGCGCAGAAGCTCACCGATTTCGGCCAGCGAGGCGCCTTGGCGCAGCATGTGAGTCGCCACGGAGTGGCGCAGCAGGTGCGCGCCTTTGTGGGGCGGGTCCAGCCCAGCACGCTCAAGGGCGCGGCGAACAATGCAGCAAATTGCCACCGAACTCGCGAATCCGCGGTGCGGGGCTCTCATACGGACGAACACCTGCCTGCAGGAACACGCGGGACGCAAACAACGCAAGTAATCGGCTAACGCTGCCCCGACATCCTGAGGGATCGGCAGCCGGTCGGAATTCCCCCCGCTTGCCCGAATGCATAGTTCTCCGCGCTCCCAATCGAGGTCATCGAGCATCAAGCCCACCACTTCACCGGCACGCAACCCCAGCCGAGCGAGCAATAGCAAGATCGCCCAATCGCGGCGACCCTCCGCCGTGTGCCGATCGCAGTGGGCCAGCAGGCGCTCGACTTCGTTCGACGACAGCGCTCTCGGGAGCGAGGCCATCGACCAATTCGCTACCGTCGGCACACTTGAACGCAAATCGATACTGATGAGGCCGTGGTAACGCGCGTATTGCAGGAATGACCGTAGTGCCGAGGTCATCAGCTTGGCGCGCTTGGGATGACGAAGCCGAGCGGCCTCCCGCTGTACGAAGCGCACCACATCGCTCGCACGCAAGCGATCGAGCCCCAGTTCCCCATCGGCAAAGCATTCGGCGAGAAAGCGCCTGGCAAACGGCACATAGAGGAACACCGTTGCCGGTGCAAGTCTGCGTTCTCGTTCCAGGTATTGCCGGAATTCGTCCTCCAGGCGTTGCGCCGGCGTACGCTCGATCGGCGCAGCCGTTGCAACGATGCCCTTCTCGCGCAGAAGCTTCAGTAGACGCCGCACAATGGCTGCATCACCCGACCTGCAGTATCGAGGGCGGGATCGATACTGCAGGTAGCACTCGAAGTGTTCCGGGGTCAGTTGCCCCGCCACGATCTTGCGCCGAGCCATCCAGCGACCCAGATCGGCCACCAATTGCAACGCGTAGCGAACCGAAGCCCGGGCGTATCCTTCCTCGCTCAACTGCCGCGCGAGGTCATCCACATATGCGCCCAATGGGCCCTCGCGCATTCGCAGCGGCGTGCGCGGATCCCTATAGAACTGTTCCATGCGATCTCCTTCCATGAGGGCGGAATGCCCCGGAAGGAGATCAAACTATGCCGAGCAAACTTGCGCCAATCGCGCGCGCTCAGAGGCGCGCACCCTCGGACTCGGCATAGTCCGGGACTCGGCATAGTGGCGCCTATGCCGAGATCGGCATAGGAGCCACTCGTTCGCCACGCACCTGCTGGAAAACGGCTACGACATCCGCACCGTGCAGGAGTTGCTCGGACACCAGAGCGTCGAGACCACGATGATCTACACGCACGTGCTCAACAAGGGCGGGAAAGGCGTGCTAAGCCCGCTGGACCGGGGCGCGCCCGGCGCGCTCGCACCCGGCAGGGCCGAGCAGGCGCGGCCGGCGTATCGCGCGTGAGGCCCGGCGTCGCTCACGAGGACGCGGCGGCGAACGGCTCGGCCCGAATGTAACCGTCCTTCAGCAGCATCGGGATCATGCCGCCGACGATGACGATCTCGGCGAGCAGCGGCGCGTGTGGCTTGACCTGGAGCGACTTCCCCCGAGGTCCGCGCCAGAATTTTTTCTATGGTCGTTAATCCCACGGTCACTCCGGTTCGATGCCCGCGCCGGGATTGCCTTCTGCGCGCTGGAAGTCGACGGGCGCTCCCCTTGCCGGATTCTAATAATGCGACTTGAAGCTGATGCCCCCGCGCCGCGCGAGCTCGTCCAGGTCGATGTACGAACGCTTGGTCTTCTTGTCGACCGTGAACTGCATTTTGCGCACCGACTCGGTGGAGGCGCGCATGCTCAGCAACTGCAAACTTTCCTTCACTTCCCATTCGTGGGCGCCGGCGATGCCGGGCGGCGCGTAGATGTACGAGCCCGGCCCCACCTCGAATTCCTCGCCTTCGAAGTTGCGCACGGTGGCGTGTCCCGAGATGACGAAATAGAACGCCTCGATCGGGTGCCAGTGCAGCGCCTCGATCGTGCCGGGCTCGTAGGTGGCGAGCGCCGTGCGGATCCGGTCGGTCGGACGGTCCGCATGCCCGACCAGCGCCTTGATGGTCTGCCCGTCCGTGACACCCTTTTGCCACTTGAGCGACGCCTCGTTGACGACCTGCAGAGTTGATTTCACTTCCATGTGCGAGCCTCCTTGGTCCAGTGCGCAACAACCAGGTTATTGAATGCCGGCGTTGACGTTGAGGTTGACGCCGGTGACGTGACGGCCCTCGTCTGACGCGAGAAACAGCACGGCGTCGGCGCTGTCCTGCGGCTCGACCAGGCATTTGAGCGGATTGATCGCCGCCTTCTTCGCGACGGTCTCGGCGTCCCAGACTTTTTTCACGCGCTCGGTGAGCGTCGTGCCGGGCGAAACGGCGTTCACGGTTATGCCGTACGGCCCCAACTGCTTCGCGAGGTGCCGCGTGAGCACCAGCAACGCCCCCTTGCCCGCCGCGTAGGGCAGATTCGAATCGGTGACGAGGTTCGGCGCGCTGCCGCTTTGCGAGCCGATGTTGATGATGCGGCCCTTTTTTCGTTCTATCATCACCTTGGCCACGGCGCGGATGCAGAGAAATGCGCTCTTGAGGTTCAGCGTGATGACGCGGTCCCACTCGTCTTCCGGTATTTCCGTGACGGGCGCGAGCTTCACCCAACCGCCGACGCCGTTCACCAGGATGTCGATGGTGCCCCACCGCTTCATCACCGCCCGCACCATCGACGCGACGTCGCCCGCCCGCGTCACATCCGCCTGTACGGCGAGCGCGGAGCCTCCCGCCGCCTCGATTTCGGCGGCGACGCGCTGCGCTTGCGCTGGATTGCGGCCGACGACCGCCACCGCGGCGCCTTCCCGCGCGAACGTCATCGCGATCGCCTCCCCTATTCCGGCGCTCGCGCCCGTCACGATGGCCGTTCGCCCCGACAGCCTGCCTGCTCCCACCATCTGCAGTGCCCCTTTGTGGCTGCGACCGACGCGCTCGACATCTTTCCGCTTGCCGCGCCCGCGGTCCGCTGCGATGATATCAGGGGCGGCGTGGAGTCGTATGCTACGCGCACTGCGTACCCCTGAAGGCAAGGAAACCTGCCGGGGCACGGGGGTGGAACGGGCAAACCATAATCCAACGCACGTCGACCCAGTCAGCGTCACTTTTTTCGAGGAGGAAAAAATGAAAACCGCGTTCCTGCTGCTTGCCGCCCTTGTTGCATCTGCGCCCACCTCCCATGCATGGGCACAGACCTATCCCACCAGGCCGGTCCGATTGATCGCGCCGTTTCCTCCCGGCGGGGGCACGGACCTCCTGTCGCGGATCATTGCGGTGCCGATGTCCGAGTCGCTCGGCCAGACGGTCGTGGTCGACAACCGCCCGGGCGCGGGCGGCGCCATCGGGGCGGAAATCACCGCTCGCGCCGCCCCCGACGGTCATACGCTCATACTGGTTTCCAGCAGCTATTGCGCGACCTCCGCGTACCAGAAGATTCCGTACGACCCGGTGAAGGACATTCAGCCGATCATACTGATCGGCACTACGGGATTGGTCGTGAGCGTGCACCCCCAGGTAGCGGCAACGAGCATCAAGGCGCTCATCGCGCAGGCCAAGGCCAACCCCGGCAAACTCAACTACGCCTCGGTCGGAACCGGCAGTGTCGCACACCTGGGTTTTGAACTCTTCAAGCAGATGAGCGGTGCGAATATCGTCCACGTTCCCTACAAGGGCGGAGGGCCGGCGTTGACCGCGGTGGTGGCCGGCGAGGTCCAGGCGACGTTGATCAGTCTGGTTCCGACCATCCCGCACGTCAGGGCGGGGCGGCTGCGTCCGCTTGGCATCACCACCGCCAAGCGCTCGGCCCTGCTGCCCGACGTGCCGTCAATCAGCGAGACGGTGCCGGGCTTTGAGGTCACCCACTGGTACGGCATGTGGGGCCCGAAAGGCATACCGAAGCCCATCATCACGCGCTGGAATCGGGGGGTCGCGAAGGTGCTGCTCACGGACGCGATGAAGCGCCAGATGCAGGGCGAAGGCCTGGAAACCGCCGCCGGCCCGCCGGAAGAGTTTCTGAAATACGTCAGCCGCGACGTGGCGAAGTGGCGGAAGGTGATCAAGGCTGCGGGCATCAAATAGGCAGGCTGATCGTATCAGGGGAGCGTGACATGGCAGCGTGGGAACACAAGCTGGGGCTCATCGTCCCGTCGTGGAATACGGTGATG
>MEQT01000111.1:1110-11848 GCA_001770325.1 Betaproteobacteria bacterium RIFCSPLOWO2_02_64_14 | reverse complement strand
GGCGTTGGTGGAATTCTGGACGGTCCACCCGCCTGCCAAAGGGCCGATGGCGGCATGGTACAAGGTGATGCGCGGCGCGGCGTTCGCAAACTTCGCGGCGGTGCGTTCGGTGTTCAACTCCGCCGACAAGGTCGGTCAATTTACCGTCTTCAATGTCGGCGGCGGAGGTTATCGGGTGGTGGTCGCGATTCATTTTAACCGGCAGAAGCTCTATATCCGGCACGTATTCACGCACGCCGAATACGACCGCTGGAGCGCGCGGTTGAGGAGTGGCAAATGAAGGTCAAGGATTTCAACGTTTCGTCGGCAGAACGCGCTTGGCAGGCGTTCCAGCGCAGCATCGGTGTGGCGGCTATCCACACGCCGAAGGAGTACGAGCGGGCCGTTGCGCTCACCAATCGGTTGCTCGATGTGGTTGGCGAAGACGAATCCCATCCATTGGCTGGACTGCTCGATCTGGTTGGAGAGTTGGTGGCCGCATACGAGGCACGCGAACAGCCATTACCCGATGCGGCGCCGGGCGAAGTATTGCGACTGCTGATGGAGCAGAATGGTCTCACTCAGACCGACCTGCGCCAAGAGCTCGGCGGGCAGCCGGTGGTCAGCGCAGTGCTCAACGGCAAACGCACCATCAACGCGCGTCAGGCGAAGGCCCTGGCAGCGCGATTCAAGGTGTCCCCTGCGGTTTTTCTTTGAGATGAGCACATGCAGCGACCTACGCGCATGAGATAGGAGATCTGACCATGCCGCGTCTTCTCGACGGCATCCGCGTGATCGACGCGGCCAACTTCATTGTAGGTTAGGGGACAGACCACTAAGTCCGATCTCCGTTATCCTCAACAACCTAGTGGTCTGTCCCCTAAGCCCTCCATTTTCACGCTGACCTCCTGGCAATGCCAGCTATGCGCCGACCGCCGCCGCACCGGCCTCGGCGCACTCGTGGTCCTGCTCGCCGGTACCGCCGCCGCAGCCGATGGCGCCAATGACGCGCCCGGCCTTGGTGATGGGCACCGCGCCGATGCTCGGCAGGATCTCGCCAGCGAGGGCGGCCGGCACTGCCGCCCAGAACGGCGAGCCCTTCGCAGCCTGCTCGCCCAGTTCCTTCGTCGGCTTCCGGAAGTTAGCGGCCGCCACGGCCTTCTTGCGCGAGGTCTCCGGGCTGAAGAATCCCGCGCCGTCGCCGCGCATGATAAGCACGGTGCGGCCCGACTCGTCGACGACCGATGCCGTCATCACCGTCCCCAGTTGCTTGGCCTTGGCCAAGGCCGCCTTCGCCGCGCGCTCCGCCATGTCGAGCGTGAGTTCCATCATCGTCTGGTCTCCTTTCAGTCTTCAAGCCCAGCCCTATTCTATGGCACGGCTAACCGCTACAGCACCGCACATTTCAACGATTGCCAAGAAACCAAAAACCGACTAAAACCAACCCGTCCAAGACAAGGACTTTCGCCATGCGCCTTGGCCTGTTCATGATGCCCTTGCATCCGTCCTATCGCGCGATTGCCGATTGCTACGACCGCGATATCGATCAGTTGGTGTTGGCCGACAAGCTGGGGTTCGACGAAGCCTGGCTCGGTGAACACTTCACCGAGAAATGGGAAAACGCGCCGTCGCCCGATCTGTTGATTGCGAAAGCGCTGGCGTTGACCGGACGGATCCGTTTCGGCACCGGGGTAACCCTGCTCGCCATGCACGAACCGGTTTATCTCGCACATCGGGTGGCGATGCTCGATCACCTGGCGCGCGGGCGCTTCAACTGGGGGATCGGGCTGGGCGGGATTCCGACCGACATGAAGTTGATGGGACTCGACCCGGCTCAAGCGCGCGGCCGCGCGACCGAAGCGCTCGACGTGGTGCTCGGGCTTTGGCAGAGCGACAGCTCGTTTTCGCATCAGGGCGAGTTTTTCCACATCGAGGCGCCGAAATTCAATCCCGTGACCGAACGCGGACTGCACATGAAGCCGCTGCAGTTGCCGCATCCGCCGATCGCAATCGCCGCGAGCACGCCGCGCTCCGGTTCGCTGAAAGTCGCCGGTGCGCGCGGCTGGTCGCCGATGTCGAGTTCGTTGTTGTCGAGCGCGTTTCTGCCAGGTCACTGGGAGACCGTGGTCGATGGCGCGAACAGCGCGGGCCTGACGCCGAATCGCAGCGACTGGAAAATTGCCCGCGACATTTTTGTCGGGCCGACACCCGAACTTGCCCGTGAACGCGCGCGCACCGTGCTTGGCCGCAATTACGATGTGCATCAGCGGCCGAGCCGCGCCGGCACCATCCAGATGCAGATCATGAAACTCGATCCGTCGATGGCCGATGACGACGTCGACGTCGACTACCTGATGGAGAATCTGTGGATCGTGGGAGACCCGGGGGAGTGCGCCGACAAGATCCGCGCGCTGTACGAAACGGTCGGTGGCTTCGGCACCTTGCTCAGCGTGACTGCCGATTCAGACGATCCCGCCTGGGATCACGAGAGCCTGCGGCTGCTCGCCGAAGAGGTTGCACCGCGAATTGCCGATCTGGGCTGAGTGACCGTTCCTGGCCGTTTGCTGCCCCCGTAGCTCCTGCGCTCGAAACCCGCCCGACCGCTAACAGTTGCCGCGACCGCTTCAACCACAGATCAACGCGATCAGGGCGCGCGCGTCTCGAGCGCAGCTACACGTGCCTCCAGCCGGTCGATTCGCTGGTTCATTACCGGTACGGTGGCGAGCAGCGCCGCCATGTGACGCTCCAGGGAGGTGAGGCGCTCTTTCAGGTCGTTCACGCCGGTCTCCACCAGCCCGAGCCTGGTCTCCACCGACCCGAGCCTGGTCTCCACCAACGCGACCCGGTGAAAGACGGTCTTGAAATTCTCGCGCGTCTCCGCGCGAGCGTCGCGCGCCTCGTCGCGGATTTCCGTCAAAATCTGCGCGGTGATGTCGGCCATGACGGTGATTTTACCATCCGGAATGTTGGAAATGTGAACCCGGCCCTGATTCTCATTCCACCGCGCGATTGACCGCGTCCCGGACCGGCCATATAGTCGCAGTCAGTACCGATTCCGAAGGAGGAAGCCATGCCCGATACAGCCGTCGCCAGTCACGCCATCACCGTCGAGGATGTCGAATACCAGCCGGGCATGCTTGCTCGCCTGTACCGGCCGCGGGGAACCGGGCCGTTTCCGGCGGCACTGCAGGTGCACGGCGGCGCCTGGACCAGCAAGGACCGCACCGACAACGACTTCATGGCGAAGGCGCTGGCCGAAAGCGGCATCTTCGTCGCCTCGATCGATTTTCGCATGCCGCCGGTGGCACCTCATCCCGGCTCGATCCAGGACATCAACCTGGGCGTCCGCTGGCTGAAGGCGAATGCGCGTTCGTTCGGTAGCCGCCCCGAATGGGTCGGCTCATTCGGGACGTCAAGCGGCGGGCACCAGGTCCTGTTGGCCGCGATGCGGCCGACCGATCCGCGTTACACGATTCTGCCGGGCCCGGCCGGCGTCGATGCGGCGCAGGCCTGGGTGATCTCCGGCTGGGGCGTACTCGACCCGCTGCTGCGCTACAACCTGGCGAAGCAGGCTGGCAAACAGGATCTGGTGCATCACCACAACACGTTCTGGCTGACCGAAGAGGCGCATGCCGAGGCGGCGCCGCCGACGATGCTGAAGCGGGGCGAGAAATGCGCGCTGCCGCCGGCGCTGGTATTTGGTGGCGACAGAGACGAGTGGGTCCCGGTGGAGCTGATGCGCAGCTTTGTCGCCGACTACAACAAGGCCGGCGGGCATGCCGAATTGCAGCTCTACGAGGGCGCCGACCACGGCTTCATGACCGGCAAGCCCAATGCCCCGTATGCGGCGCGCGCGCTCGACCGGATGAAGGAATTCGTCCGCAAGCACACGACACCGTAGCTCGCGTAGAAAGTGTAGCACTAGAAAAAGACGAAAGCCCGGACCACGACGTTCTTGCGGTTTCGGGCGTCGGCGGGCGCGGTCGGGTCGATACACGCGGTGTGGAAAGACCAGCGCGAGACGGAGCCGTCGGTCACGGAGTCATAGCATTTCAGCATCGAGACCTCGTTCACCTTCTGCTGGGGAAACCAGTACCACTCGTGATCGCGACGGTAGGTGAAGCGGGTAGTCTCGCCGACGCGGTCGTCGTAGATCCGGTAGTTGGTGATGTACGGCTGGTCGGCGAATGAGGGCCAGGCGCAAAGAATAAAGGGGAACTGCCCGACGGTCTCCATCGGCTTGGCGAGATTGATCGACACGAACCGCCGCGACATCTTCCTGTCGGCCTCTGCCTCCGTGTAGTGCTGCTCGCGACCGAAGTTGCGCAGGTTCTTGGTGAGCAGCTCGCGGCAGCGCACGCGGCCGCTGTTGTCGTTCAGGTCGTTGTGCACAAGGGTGGCATAACGGGCGTTCACGCCCGGGTTCTTGTTGGCCTGGTCTTCCGTGCGATCGCCTGTGTAATCCTTGTCGAAGACGTCGTGGTTGTAGGCGAGCGCATCGGTCGCGTCCGGGAAGAGCTCGAGGAGGAGCTTCTCGATCTCGGGGTAGAACACGCGCTCCACTTCCGCCGAGTCGTAGAAGTTCGAGCACCTGGACTCGAGGTGCGCCAGCGAGACACCGAGCCGGTCCATGCATTCGGGGCTGGTGGGCGACAGGCCGGGATAGTACTCGCCGATGCGCCGCGCGTCGCGCATCACCTGCGGGAACCAGAGGTCCCGGCGCTTGTTGTTCTGCTCGTTCTTGCGCAGGATCGCCGCTACCTCGGGGCGCGTCGGGTCGCGCCAGATCGCGTTGGACGGGACGACGCTGTAGGTCGGCCGCTCGTACACCGTATAGGGCAGCGGCATCGCAACGCCGCCTTCGGGGGCCTCGATGAGGTTGTTCCTGCGCATGTGGCCCATGCACTCGTCGTATTTCCGGAACCCGAGGCCCCACTTCGTCTCGATCGGGGCTCCCGGTGGCGCGTTGTGGACCATGTCGGCAACGCGCTGGCCCTCGCCCTCGGCGATCTGGGTGAGTGCGTCCTGAAGCGCCCTGGCGGTTCCCCCATCGCCGTTCCGGTCGAACGACATGTAGGACAGGCCGCCATTCGCCGCGATGGGCGGCGCCTGCCCTGCCGTGCGCTGGAGCGTCGGCACATAGGGCGACGAAGCTCTCTGCGTGTCCACCGCAACGTTGTTCTCGACGACCTCGGTCTGGCCCATGGCACACCTCCGATTATTTCCGGCTAACCGTAGCACACACCCCTCACCATTTGTAGACTTTCTGCAACGTTCCGCCCATGAGCGCCGCCTTGTCGCTCTCGGACAGACGCTTCGTCTCGCGGAACGGCGCGACGCCCTGCTCATAGGTCAGCATGCCTATCGCCCGCGTCCAATCGGTGCCCCACATGCAACGATCCAGCCCGAACGCGTCGATGATTCTCAGCACCGGCTCCCAGATGTCGTCGTAGGGAAACGGTTGGTGCGACATCGTGCAGGCGCCACTGATCTTCACCCTTACGTTCGCGTATTGAGCCAATGCGAGCAGCTTCGGCAGATCAGCCCAGACGTCGGGCGGTACCGGCGGTCGGGCTGGTTGCAGAAGACCGAGATGATCGATCACGATGACCGTGTCGGGGTGCCGCTGGATGTGCGGCAGGCCTTTGTCCAGGATGCCCCAGCAAAGCAAATTGACAGGCAACCCATGTTTAGCAGCGGCGGCGAACGCGCGGTTCAGCCCGGGATGGTCGGCGTCCATCGGCAGGCCGTCACGCATGCGTATGCGAATGCCACGCGCGCCTTGTGTCGCCGCCCATTTCTCCACCACATCGTCGATTGCCGGATCGGTTGCGTCCACCGGTGTCACGACCCGGAATTTGTCCGGATAGGTGTTGTAAACCTCGAGCGCGTAGCTCGGGTCGTACTCGTAGGCGCTGAACGACGACACCATAATCGCGCCGTCGACGCCGACACTGGTCATGGCAGCGACCATTTCCTCGCCCGTAGCGGAGGTGAGCCCGTGCGAGGGGCTGGCCCAGGGCCGGCCGGGATGATTTCGATCGAAGGGATGGACCTGAACGTCGATGACTGGCATGGCATTTCCTCCTGTTCGTTCGATCTATTTACGGTTCTTCTGGCATTTCCGTGGGCGTTAGCAGGTGGGCGTTAGCAGGTGTGCGGGAGCAGGCGCGAGCTTCCTCCCCCCTTGTGGGGGAGGATTGAGGTGGGGGGTCAGGTGCGTTGCTCCACGGCATCGAGGATAGCCTGTGCCACGGCCTCGGTATTCGCCAACACGTCGTTGTTCCAGAATCTCAAGACGAGGTAGCCTTGAGCCTCGAGTCAGCGCGTACGCTGTTCGTCGTAGGGGACCTGCTCCGCATGCTGTCCACCATCCACTTCAACAATCACCCGGCGTTCGAAGCAGACAAAATCAACGATGAAGGCGCCGATTGGCTGTTGGCGGCGAAACTTCAGCGTAGCGATTTGACGGCGCTTGAGCTTTTGCCAGAGACGCCTTTCTGCGTCTGTCAGGTTGTTGCGCAGTTCTCGCGCGCTCTTGGTATTCATCCCCCCATCCCAACCTTCCCCCGCAAGGGGGGAAGGTGAGTCCAGCGTTTCCGAGTAATCGATGCCCCCATCCCGGCCTTCCCCCGCAAGGGGGGAAGGTGAATTCAGCGTTCCGAGTAATCGATGCCCCCATCCCGGCCTTCCCCCGCAAGGGGGGAAGGAGCAGCCTACGAATTCTGCGCGGCGTTGGACACCCACGCAATTGTCGGAAGAAACCTATTTACTAATCTACCAGAATCCCCGCCGCCTTGATGACCTTCGCCCACTTTGCCATCTCGGCCCGGATCAGCGCCTGGAATTCTTCGGGCGAGTTGTAACGGATCTCGGCGCCGACGTGGTGAACAGGGTACAGTTACGGGCGAGCAGGTTGATTGTCGACATCTTCGTCGTTTCCAATTCGAGGAACAGTTATGACATATCCGATTCAGCACATTGGCAATACTATCCTGTTGGTGATGATGGACGTGGAGGAGGGACACGAGGCGGAATTCGACCGCTGGTACAACGAAGAGCATCTTCCCGAGAGGATGGAGATTCCCGGCTACGTAAGTGCCCGCCGGTTCAAGCTGGAGGAGGGGAACGGCGTGCTCAAATATCTGTGCATCTGGGAGATGGAGGACGCCAGCCCCCTGCAAAGCGAGATGTACAAATCGCAGCGGGCGCGCCCGAGCTGGATTCGCGAGGAGGCCAACAAGTACATCACGCAGCGAGCCAGGGGCCTGTACAAGCAGGTCTACCCGTTGGAAGGCGCCTTCGAGGACCATTCCGGTTCCTACCCCAAGCCTGTGGCCACCAGACCAACGTGTCGCTGATCAGCTTGCCCAGCTTCCTGGCCGTCAGAAGCCTGTCGCCGCTGAAGTACACGTTCCCGCAATGGATCCTCACGCATCTGGGCTTGCCCGCGGGACGACCGCGATGCCATTGCCCTTGCCCCGGTGAGGCGCTACGATTCCGGCAGTCTGCCAAAAGCCCCTAAAGAGTCAGGCCATGCGCACCGAATACAGCGTCAACGACATGACCATCCACCGCATCGTCGAGCAGGAGCAGGGCTTTACCCCGATGCTCGAATTCCTCCCGAACCTGGCGAAGGAAACTCTCGAGGAGAACCTCTCCTGGCTCGCGCCGGGCGGATACAACCGCGACACAGGCAACGTCGTGCTGTGCTACCAGTCCTATGTCGTCAAGACGCCGCATCACAACATCCTGGTCGATGCCTGCATCGGCAACGACAAGAACTTCCCGCTGCGCCCGGCCTGGAACAAGAAGAACGATTCCAACTGGATGAACGCGCTCAAGGCAGCCGGGCTCGGGGTCGAGGACATCGACTTCGTGATGTGCAGCCACCTGCACGGTGACCATGTCGGGTGGAACACGCGGATGGAGAACGGGCGTTGGGTGCCGACGTTCCCAAAGGCGCGCTACCTGTTCTCGAAAAAGGAATACACCTACTGGAGCGAGATCCACCAGAAGACGCCGCTCGCCCAGATCACCGACAGCGTGCTGCCGATCATCGAGGCCAACCGCGCCGAACTCGTCACCAGCGACCATGAGCTCAACGACCATATCCGCTTGACCCCCACCCCAGGCCACACGCCCGACCATTTCGCGGTCTGCGCCGGCAAGGGCGGCGACAAGGCGGTGTTCACCGGCGACCTGATCCACTCGCCGATGCAGGCGCGCTATCCCGAGCTGGTGATGCGGGTCGACACCGACCGCGACCAGGGCGTGCGGACCCGGCGCGCGTTCTTCGAACGCTACTGCGATACCGACACGCTGTGCTGCACGATGCACTTCCCGTCGCCGTCGGTCGGCTACATCAAGCGCTGGGACAACGGGTTCAAGCTCGAATATCTGGCCTAGAGTGCCTAACATAATGGGACGCGTGATGCGCTGGCACGAATGTCGACCCGGTCGTATGACACTGCGGCCCTGAAACCCGCGCCATATACCGACCGCTATGTCAGCGTCGGGGGCCTGAACCTTCATGTGCAGGACTACGGCACAGCCGGCAAGCCGCAGATGCTGTGCGTGCACGGCAGCGCGGCTCATGCGCACTGGTTTGATTTTGTCGCGTCCGGATTGAACGACGAATATCACGTGCTTGCGCCGGATCAACGCGGCCATGGCGACAGCGAATGGGATCTTTCGGCGCACCCCGAATATAACTACGATCGTTACGCCGCCGACCTGCACGAACTTTCCGAGAAACTCGACCTGCGCGAGTTCATTCTCATCGGCCATTCGATGGGCGGGTTGGTGTCGACCGTTTACGCCGCGACTTATCCAGGTCGCGCGCGGGCGTTCATCATGGTTGATTCCTCTCTCGCCCTGCCTGCGGAGCGAATCGCCAGTATGAACGCAGTGGGCAGCCGCGAAGGCAGCAGCTACGAGAACTCGAACGAGTTCCTGGCGAACTACAAGATTCGTCCCTCAGGCAGCCGCGCGACGCCCGATATGGTTCGCCATCTGGGCATGCACAGCGGCCGGCAATTCGAGGATGGGCGCTGGCGCAACAAGGTCGATCGCAACGTTTATGCGCGCCGCGTCGGAAGAAACCTGATTCCGTATTGGGCGCACATCAAGATTCCTGCGCTGCTGATGAGAGGCGATCGCAGCAAACGCATTTCGCCGCAGATTGTCGCGCAGGTGAGGGCACATGCACCGCAAGTGCAAGTGGCTGAAGTCGCCGGCTGCGACCATCACGTCACACTCGACAACCCGCGGGGCTTTGTCGAGGCGTGCAAACAGTGGATCGCCGGTGTTGACTAGAGCCGGTCTCAAAAATACCTACAATGCCGGAATGTTTGTTGTCATTCCCGTGAAAACGGGAATGCATCCGACGATCGGTGCGAGATGATGCATGGTATGGATTCCCGCTTCCTCGGGAATGACAGGGTTTTTGAGATGCCTTCTAGAATCTATCTCCCACTGGAGGAGATCTGACCATGACGCGTCTTCTCGACGGCATCCGCGTGATCGACGCGGCCAACTTCATCGCGGGACCCGTGTCGACGACCATCATGGCGGACTTCGGGGCCGACGTCATCAAGGTGGAGCCGCCGAGCGGAGACATCTACCGCGTGCGCGGCGCGGGCTATCCTCCGAGCCCGTACAACTACCCGTGGATCCTCGATAATCGCTCCAAGCGCAGCGTGGCGATCGACCTGCGCACGCGGGATGGGCAGGATCTCCTGCACCGGCTCGTGCGCGACGTCGACGTCTTCGTCACCAACGCGCCCCTCGACTCGCGGGCGCGGCTGCGTGTCCGCTACGAGGACCTGGCCCCGCTCAACACGCGTCTGGTCTATGGGTCGATCACCGCCTACGGCGAGACCGGTGAGGAGGCAGCGAAGCCCGGCTACGACAGCATCGCGCTCTGGGCCCGCACGGGACTGATGGACCTCGTGCGCGCCTCCGCGGACGTGCCACCCGCGCGCTCGCTGCCCGGCATGGGCGACCATCCGACGGGCACGGCACTGTTCGCGGCGATCATGGCCGGCCTCTACCATCGCGAGCGTACCGGGCGCGGCACCATGGTGGCCACGTCGCTGATGGCCAACGGGCTCTGGATGAACGCCACCCCCGTGCAAGGCATCCTGTGCGGGGCGCGCACAGAGGTGCGCCCGCCGCGCGAGGAAGCCGCCAGCGCGCTCGCCAACCTCTACCGCTGCGCAGACGGGCGCTGGTTCTTGCTGAACATCACGGGCGACGAGCGTCACTGGGAGAGCTTCGCCCGGGGGATCGGCCGCGAGGACCTCCTCACCGATCCTCGCTTCGCAGCGACGAACGAGCGCCGCGCGAACGCCCGCGCCCTCACCGCCATCCTCGACGCGTGGTTCGCGACCAAGGACTGGGCGGCGTGGTCCACTATCCTCGATAAGACCGGTGTCGCGTTCGGCGTGGTCGCCACACTCGACGACATTCCGCACGACGTGCAGATGCGGGCAAGCGGCGCGCTGGTGCCCATCGACGACCCGCGTGCCGGCGCCTCGCTCACCGTGTCGAGCCCGCTCCAGATCAGGGGCCAGGAGAAGGTTCCACCGACACTGGCGCCGGAGATCGGGCAGCACACCGTCGAGGTGCTGCGCGCAGCCGGCATTGCCGCGGCGGAGATCGAGCGACTCCTGCAGGCCGGGGTGATCGTTCAAGCCTGACCGGAAGCGACGATCGTCACAAACACTCCTTCCCCCTTGACGGGGGAAGGTTGGGA
>MEQT01000111.1:0-1036 GCA_001770325.1 Betaproteobacteria bacterium RIFCSPLOWO2_02_64_14 | reverse complement strand
CATCCCAACCTTCCCCCGTCAAGGGGGAAGGAGTGTTTGTGACACAGCAGAATTAACCGGCGACCAGAATTTTCGTCAGCTCTTCGGGCATGCTTAGCATCGGGTAATGCCCGGTATCGAGCTCGGCCCATGTCGCTTTGAGCCGCTCGGCGGCGCGGCGCTGGTGCGCTTCGCCCGGGTTAGGCGCGCGGCGGCACCGGATGACGCTCGCCTTCCACGACTGCGTCCAGAACGAATCGAGCTTGACCGGCTGCTCGTAGATCCCGACCGGGTGCGGGGTGTAGCGCTCGAGCGCCCAGGCGCGGCTTGCGGGATCGAGGTCGGCGAACATCCGGTTGGCGGCGTCGTCGCGGGAGGGTGTGGCGGTAAGCTCGCCCATCACCGACGTTGAGCGGGTGACGATGTCGCGGATCTTTTCGCCGCCGAACAGCGCCAATGCATCGACGAGCGCCAGGCGGCCGACCCGATCGCGCATCAACTCGGCGACCCGGCACACCACCATCCCGCCCGAGCTGGTGCCGACCAGGACGACATCCTTCAAATCCTCGTAGAAGAGCAGTTGCGCGACCTCGTCGGCCTGGGTTTCGGTGGTGATGCCGGGACGCACCGTGCCCTTGCGCTCGCCGCAGCCGTCGAGGGTCGGGGCATAGACCTGATGCCCCGCCGCGCGCATCCGGTTCGCCACGTGCTGCCAGATCCAGCCGCCCTGATACGCGCCGTGCACCAATACGAATGTTGCCATCTGTCACACCCCTCCGGTTACGTCGATCGTCGCGCCGGTTAAAACGCGTACGGGGTCAGGTCTTGCCTTTTGCCTGACGATCTAGCCTGCCTCGATGTCCGACCGCTGCGGGTGAAGCAAAAGGCAAGACCTGACCCCATTCACTCACGACTTGCGGCGCTATAGCAAATTGCTATAATGCGGTCATGCACGTCATTTCCCGCAAGGCGTTGGTGGAATTCTGGACGGTCCACCCGCCTGCCAAAGGGCCGATGGCGGCATGGTACAAGGTGATGCGCGGCGCGGCGTTCGCAA
>MEQT01000110.1 GCA_001770325.1 Betaproteobacteria bacterium RIFCSPLOWO2_02_64_14 | reverse complement strand
CAGAATTCGCACCCGTCCTTGTGGATCACCGCCATATTGCCGCATTCGGCGCATTGCTTGCCGCGCAACACGGTGTAGTTGACCTTCACGCGTTCGCGGTCATCCTCCGGGATCTCCAGCACGCCCATTTCGTTGAGCGGATAGCCGCGTTCGTCCAGCACGCCGAGCATGGCGTAGCGGTGGATGATGAGCCGCGCGACGTAGGCGAGCGTGCTCGGGAAATTCTGCTGGCGCTCGCCGCCCGGCACCCGTGCCATGAAATCTCCCAGCGGCTCGGAGTAGTTGAGGAGCTTGCGCAGTTTCATCGCGATCCACGCCGGATCGATTACGCGCATGTCGAGCGAGAGGAGCTTGCACAGGCCGTCGAGCGCACGCGGATACACCCCCGCCATCCACACCGAGTACGGGCGGCGTTGGCCTCCCGGGAGAATCAACTCCTTCAGGATCAGCACGAAGTCGTCGCTGGCGCGCGGGTTATGCACGTCCACCGTCCACGACATCGTGCCGTCGGTGCCGGTCTTCGGCTCCTTCTTCGCGAAGAGGGCCTCCAGCACCGGCGACACGCCGTCGCGCTTCGCGAGCGCACCGAGTTCGTCCACGCGGTAGCGCACAATGCGCGCGAACGCCGCCACCACGCTTGGCATGCGCCGCAGCTCGCCTGCCGGCGGCATCGGGCAATCGAAGGCATCGTCGCCGGCGGTGCGGGCGAGGATGTCGAGCTTCATCCTGAGCCACGCCGTGTCCTGCGCGCGCATGTCCATCGACAGCGTTTTCGCCACTGCGCCGAGGCCGCGCGGCTGCTCCGCGCCGTTCACCCAGACCTCGAACGGATGCGGCCCGCCGTTCTCCACGTGCCCGATGAAAATCGCGAACTGGCCGGTGGGCGCTTCCACCATGTAGGTCCACGACGGATTGCCGCCGGCGAGCTTGGGCCGCCCGGGCCAGCGCAGGCTGGAGAGCGCCGGCCGCGGCGCGGCCTCGATGCGGATGCGCCGGTCGGCGCTGGTATCGAGATCGTTGGGCTGCTCCGCCTGGGGCGCGACCGACAGCACGCTGCCGAGCACCGGGTTCGGGCGGTAGGTCGTGATGCCCTTCAAGCCCGCCCGCCACGCTTCGAGGTAGAGGTCCTTGAACTGTTCGTAGGGGTAGTCCTCCGGCACGTTCACTGTCTTGCTGATCGCGGAATCGATGAACGGCGCGACCGCCGCCACCATGCGCATGTGGTCCCGCGCGGAAACGTCCATCGCCGTGACGAACGCCGGTGGCAACGCGTCCATGTTGCCGCCGAGGTGCCGGTAGAGGCGCCACGCATGGTCTTCCACGTCGTAGGTCTTCGTCGAACCATCGGGCATGCGTTTCTTGCGCTGATAGGTCCAGGAATAGGGCGGTTCGATCCCGTTGGAAGCGTTGTCCGCGAACGCGAGCGAGATGGTGCCGGTGGGGGCGATCGACAGCAGGTGACTGTTGCGCAGACCGTGAGCGCGTATCTCCGCCTTGAGACGCTCCGGCAGGCGCGAAGCACAGTGCGGCGCCGTGAGGTAGCATTCGGCGTCGAACTCGGGGAATGCGCCCTTTTCGCGCGCGATCTCCACGGAGGCCGAGTACGCTTCGTCGCGCATCGCTTCCGCGATTCTGCCGGAAGTGCGGCGCGCGTCATCCGTGTCGTAGCGCAGCCCGAGCATGATCAGCGCATCACCCAATCCGGTGAAGCCCAGTCCGACGCGGCGCTTGGCGCGCGCCTCGACCTGCTGCGGTTTGAGCGGCCACACCGTGGCGTCGAGCACGTTGTCGAGCATGCGCACCGCGGGGCGCACGACTTTGGCGAACGCGTCGAAATCGAAGCGCGCGGCGGGACTGAATGCATCGCGCACGAAGCGCGTGAGATCGATGCTGCCGAGGCAGCAGCAGCCGTACGCCGGAAGCGGCTGCTCGCCGCACTGCCCGGTTACCAGGCCATTGAAGATCACCGTGTTGCCATCGGCCTGGGTGGTGTCGAACACCGGCTCGCGGCCGATATAGCTGATTGACCTGACCGCGGTCGTGAAGGGCTGGGTCTTGCGCAGCACTTTGTCGGCGACCCACGCCCGGTACTTCCCGTTCTTCGCCGTGCCGATAAACCCGATCTCCCCCATGAATCGCTCACGCGATTCCCCATCGATGATGAGGTCCCAATCCGCGCGGCAGTGGTAGGTGCGGTGGCCGCCGCGCCCGTCCGGCAGCATCCGGTCCCGTTCGTCGCGGCGGTACCGGATGCGGCACAAGATGCCGAAGTTCGCGAGCAGCATCTGAATGCCGCGCAGAAGGGGAGGGTGACTCGAAGCCAGGCGAACCGAGCAGCTCTGGCTGTTGCCGGACACGTTCACGGTGCCATCGGCCTGGAACAGTCCGCGCAAGTAGCCCTTGACGCAGTCTTCAGTGCCGCGCCAGACGACTTCCGGCACTTCGTGTTTCGTCGCAGCCGAGAAACCGAAATGCGTCAGGAATCGTGCGAGCAGCACCGAACGAATGAAGACGTGATTGCGCGACGGAACGGCCACCGGGTCAACACGGTAGATGCGCGGGTGGGTCGCCAAGCCGGCGATCAGGGTGTTGATATAGTCGGCGACTGCGGGTGCGAAAGCGCGGTCCTCGCCCCAGAAATTGACGACCGCCGCCTGCTGCTCACGGCCGCGGTTGGTGAAATGCCCGTCACCAGCAATGAACCCGAGCAGCGTTCCGAGTTCCTGCGAACCTTGGTTGCCGAACTGTCCCTTGCCCGATTGCACCAGCAAGCGGTCGCCGACAGCCAGATCCCGCAGCTTGATCTTGCCGCGCCCGGTGTAGAAGTCGTGCCATGCCGTTGCCTTGATCTCGTAGCCGTCTTGGGTCACGACACGGTAAACATCGGCCTCGCTCGCGGAGAGGAAAGCCGGCACTGCGTTGCGCACACACGTGTCCCGTTCGCTGCCATCCAGCGCGCGGCGGTCGACGGTGACTTCAAGGGGGACGCCACGCTCGCAGAGCTCTCCGATGGGGATCATCCCGAACTGCGTGTGCAGACGCGTATCGGCCGTGACACACGGGTTGGTTGCCGCGATCCCTTCGCGATAAGCGAGGTTGTTGTCGGCGTTGGCGTGATCGACGAAGAACACGCCAGGCTCGGCGTGATCGTAGGTCGATTCCATGATCTGCTGCCACAGCTCCCGCGCCTTGAGCGTGCGGTAGACCCACATGCCGTCGGGCCGTTGCGTCGCCGTGCCATTGAACCCGGGCCCCGGCGGCGCCGTGTGCACGAGTTCCCACTCATCGTCGGACTCGACGGCGCGCATGAAAGCGTCGGTCACCGCCACGCTCAGGTTGAAGTTCTTCAACTCGCCCTGGTCCTTGGCGTGGACGAAGTCCTCGATGTCGGGATGGTCACAGCGCAGGATGCCCATCTGTGCGCCGCGGCGCGCGCCGGCGGATTCAACGGTCTCGCAACTCTTGTCGAACACCAGCATGTAGGAGATCGGCCCGCTTGCCGTGCTGTTGGTGCCGCGCACCGCGGCGCCGCGCGGCCGGATGGCGGAAAAATCGTAGCCGACGCCGCCGCCGCGGCGCATGGTCTCGGCCGCGTCCATGAGCGCGGCGTAGATACCGGGTTTGCCGTCCACCATTTCGGAGACCGAATCGCCGACCGGCTGCACGAAGCAGTTGATGAGAGTGGCCTGCAGCTCGGTACCGGCCGCGGAGTTGACGCGTCCCCCGGGGATGAACCCGTGCGCCAGCGCCTCGCGAAACACCGGCTCCCAGCGCGCGGGATCGCGTTCAACCGCGGCCAGCGCGCGGGCGACACGGCGCTGCACGTCTTCTACGGTGCGTTCCTCGCCCTTGGCGTATTTTTCCAGCAGCACGTCCAGCGTCACCTGCTGCGGCGGTAATGCGAAGTTGCTGTCGTCGAGCTTCATGTGATTGTGAGGACTCCCTGTGTGCGGCCCGTTCGCGGTTTTCGGGCTATCCTACTCCAATTCTCGACAAATTCTAGAGGAGTGGTTCTAGTAGTTTGATAAGCATCAAGAATTACCTTGGCGCTTCGGTTGACGTGGTAGCGGGGTGTGGGGCTCGCGCCGCTCATGCAGGAACTCGGCGAGGACGCGCGCCGTGTGGGAGCGCACTACCCCGTCAGCTTCGCTGCCGCCCCTCCTAGCCGAGGAGGGGATTGATTGGATGATGTCCTCCGGTGAACCACAGGCAACGATGCGGCCACCGGCCTCGCCACCTTCCGGACCCAGATCGATGACCCAGTCGGCCTCGGCGATAACGTCGAGATTGTGCTCGACCACCACGACGGTGTTGCCGGCGTCCACGAGGCGGTGCAGCACGCGCAGTAGTTTTTCCACGTCCGCCATGTGCAGGCCGACCGTGGGTTCGTCGAGGACGTAGAGGGTGTGCCGGTCGCGAACGAGACCCCCCCTCACCCCGTGCCCGCGGAGGGTTGAGCAGGCTCCGTCGGCTTTAGCCGATGGATGCGACCCCGCAGCGGGATGCAGCGCCGGAATCTCCCGCGTGCGAACGTGCGCCTCCGCGGTCACATCCCCACTCATGGGGCCCCTGTTCCGCGCTGCGGCGCCCCCTTCTCCCACAAGGGGAGAGGGAGAAGAACGGACCTTCGCAAGCTCGGTAACTAACTTGATCCGTTGCGCTTCGCCGCCGGAGAGCGTGGGGCTCTGCTGGCCGAGGGTGAGGTAGCCGAGGCCCACGTCCTGCAGCAGGTTGAGCGCGTGGTGGATGGATGGGTGCGCGGCGAAGAACCCGACCGCCTCGTCGACGCTCATCGCCAGCACCTCGCCGATCGTCTTTTCCTTGAAGCGCACGCTGAGCGTTTCGGGATTGAAGCGTGCGCCGCGGCATGCTTCGCACGGCACTCGCACGTCGGGCAGAAAGCTCATCTCGATTTTTCTCTGGCCCTGCCCGTCGCAGGTTTCACAGCGGCCGCCCGCGGTGTTGAACGAGAACCGCGATGGCGTGTATCCGCGCATGCGCGCTTCGCTCACCTCGGCGTACAGCCGGCGCACCTGATCCCAGAACCCGACGTAGGTCGCCGGGCAGGAGCGCGGCGTCTTGCCGATCGGCGTCTGGTCCACCTCGAGGACGCGCCCGATGGCATCGGCACCGTGGATGGCGCGGCAGCCGGTGAATGGTAATGATGAATGATGAGTGATGAATGATGAGCGGTCGCGATTGCGTTTGTTGGAATCAGTACGCCGAGGATGGGAGCGGCGCGCAGCGATGAGGCGGTGGAGGTTGGCGTAGAGCACGTCGCGCGCGAGCGTGGATTTGCCCGATCCCGAGACGCCGGTCACCGCCACCACGCGGCCCAGCGGGATTCTCAGGTCCAGTTGCTTGAGATTGTGCAGGCCGGCGCCGTCGATCCGCAGGGCGGGCGTGGCGGCGTTCACCGGGCGCCGCGGATGTACAGGATGCAGTAGTGGCGCAGCTAGAAAACGGCCTGTGACCGATTCCGGATTTCGCATGAGCTCTGCTGCCGAACCGATCGCGACGACTTCTCCGCCACGATTGCCCGCACCGGGGCCGAGATCGATCACGTGCCGGGCGCGCCGTATCGTGTCCTCGTCGTGTTCGACCACCACCAGGGTGTTGCCCTTCGCCTCGAGTCGCGCGAGCATGTCGAGCAGGATGCGGTTGTCGCGCGGGTGGAGCCCGATCGTCGGTTCATCGAGGATGTAGCACACGCCGCGCAGGTTCGAGCCGAGCTGCGCCGCAAGGCGGATGCGCTGTGCCTCGCCGCCGGAGAGCGTCGGCGCGGCGCGATCGAGGGCGAGGTACGGCAGACCGACTTCGCGCAGAAACGCGAAGCGGGACAGCAGTTCCGCGACGATGTCGCGCGCAATTTGCGCCTCGCGGCCCTCGAGGCGCAGGTCGGCGAAGAACCTCTCTATATCCGAGACCGGCAGCCGGCTGAGATCGGCGATGGAACGCCCGCGGAATTTCACCGCCAGTGCGGTCGGATTGAGCCGGCAGCCTGCGCACGCGGGGCAGGGTTCGGCCTCGCCTTCGTACCAATCGTTCCACCAGATCTCCTCGCCCGTCTGCTCGGCGTCGAAGCCGGCGAGCTTCAGGCCCGTGCCGTAGCAGCGCGCGCACCAGCCGTGCCGGGAGTTGTACGAGAACAGGCGCGGATCGAGCTCGGGAAAACTCGTGCCGCACGCCGGGCAGGCGCGCTTGACCGAGAACACCGTCTCGTCCATCACCGCGAGCCGTGCATCGCGCGCGGCGATCGCGCGTTCGAGCGCTTCCAGCGGAGCGAGCACGTGCACGACGCCCTTGCCGTGGTCCAGCGCGCGCTCGAGGCCTGAGCGCAGCGCCGCCTCGCCTTCGGGGCTCACGCGCACGTCCGCCACCGGCAGCTCGATGGTGTGCTCGCGGAAACGGTCCAGACGCGGCCAGCCCGCGGTCGGGAGAAACTCCCCGTCGACCCGCAAATGCGTATGGCCCTTGCCGCGCGCCCATTTCGCGAGGTCGGTGTAGTAACCCTTGCGGCTTACCACCAGCGGCGCGAGCAACCCGACGCGCTTGCCGCGATTCTCGCGCAGGATGCGCGCTGCAATCGCATCGAGGCTCTGTGGCTCGATCGGCACTTCGCATCCCGGGCAGTGCTGTGTGCCGAGCTTCACGAACAGCAGGCGCAGGAAGTGATGCAGTTCGGTGAGCGTGCCGACCGTGGACTTGCGGCCGCCGCGGCTCACGCGCTGTTCGATCGCCACGGTTGGCGGGATGCCGAAGATCGCATCGACGTCGGGCCGCGCCGCGGGCTCCACGAACTGGCGCGCGTAGGCGTTGAGCGACTCCAGGTAGCGGCGCTGACCCTCGGCGAACACGATATCGAAGGCGAGTGTCGACTTGCCCGAGCCGGAGACGCCGGTGATGAC
>MEQT01000109.1 GCA_001770325.1 Betaproteobacteria bacterium RIFCSPLOWO2_02_64_14 | reverse complement strand
CGAAAGCAGCGGGAACGGGACGCCGATCAGCGTCGGGTGCTACTGCTCCGACGAGGCGCTCTGTCATCGTTCAGTGCTGCTCAAGCTGATCCGCAAGGCGCAGAAGGCGCGATGACCAACCATCAACATGCGTAGGGTGCGCATTGCGCACCGATGCCACTATTGATCGCTGCATGATCGACCTTCAGCAATAAATGTCGTCCCCGCGCAGGCGGGGACCCATCCGGCGTATCCACTCACGACGATGCGTCCTTGTGTGCGCCGGTATACCTGATGCGGCACTTCGCGACCGAGTCAGGCAAAAGCAAGGGCCAGTTCTACACCCCGGCGGAAGTATCGCGCATCATGGCCAAGGTCATCAGCATCGGCAGCGCCGAGAGCGCCAGCCAATCCGTCCACGACCCCACGGTTATCTACCGCTCGAAGATGCACGCCGGCATGAAGCGCAACTTCCAGGCGATGAGCGGAGCAGCGTGATCGGTAGGTATTGCAATATGTTTCAGAACGTACTGCCGTTGCGGTCATGGAAGGAATCTCGGTCAAACTGCCCACCCCTCTGGGCAACGCGCTCGCCGCCGAGGCGCGGCGGCGGAACGTGACTCAGTCGACGATCGTGCGCGAGGCGCTCGAGCGCTGCCTGCTCGACCGTCCGGACGGAGACAGCGGACCGAGTTGCGCCGATCTCGTAAGGGACCTCGTCGGTTCGGTGAAAAGCGGCCGGCGCGATCTCGCCACCAACAAAGCTCTGCTGCAGGCCGCCATGGAAACGGACTTCAGGCGTGGACGCAAGCGTCGTCGTTGATACCGGCCCGATCGTGGCCATGCTCGATGCGGACGAGGCGAATCACGACTGGGTGATGTCGCAGGTGCAGCGGTTGCGTGCGCCGTTGGTAACGTGCGAGGCGGTCCTGACGGAAGCCGCATTCCTGATGTCGCGAGCAGGCGTCGATTCGAGCATCGTTCCGCAGCTGGTCACGCGGGGGTTTGTTACGATAGCGAAGCTGTTCGACGACGATGCCGCACAGATAGTGAGGCTGATGGCCCGCTATCGAAATGTCCCGATGTCGCTAACCGACGCGTGCCTCGTGAAGCTCGTTGAGCGCACGCCGAACGCCACGCTTTTCACGCTGGATTCCGATTTCAGCATCTATCGCCAGAAGGGCCGCCGCCTGATCCCGCTGCTGGCGCCCTGACGTGCGTTGCCGGGCCGTTCCCCTCACTTCTTTCCCCCCAGGCCTCTCGCCTCACGATTCCTTGGCGACTTCGCGAAACATTGCTTTGATCCCAAGATTGCGCCGCGGTCAGATTCCGGCAGGGTTGCCGCCGAGTTTTTCCGCAGCCCAGTCGGTCATGTAATCGACGATCAGCGGGCCGTTGTCGGCACCGCAGTGCTCGGCGGCGCCGTCGGCAAGACGGCAGATCTTGAGCTCGCGACCCGGGCTGTTGACCGCCGCCTCGTACGTGCGCTCCGCGTGCCACAGCGGCACCTGGCGGTCGTTCTCGCCGTGCACGATGAGCAGCGGGCAGGTGATCTTGTCGGCGACGCCTTCGAGCGTCATCTGCTTCACGACCTTGAGCGTGTCCTCGATCGTGTCGCAGCCGAATACCCAGTTCACGTGCTCGGCGTAACCCGGCACCGAGGGCTCGCCCCTGCCGCCGATGCGATCCGACACGCATTTGCCGTAGTCGAAGATGGCGCCCCAGGCGACCGCGCACTTGAAGCGCTTCTCGAAGGCCGCGGCGCGCGGCGCGTAGTAGCCGCCGAGAGACAACGCCATGATGCCGATGCGCTTCGGATCGACGTCGGAGCGTGTCTCCAGGTAATCAACCGACGCAGCAGCGGGTTTCTCGGTATCCGGCCCGCTGGGCAAACCCAGCAGCCGCAGCGCCGCCCCGACGCCCGGATGGTCGACAATGAGCAGCGACACGCCGCGGCGCCGGAATTCGTCGGCCACGGCGGCGTAGATGATCTCCTTGGTGACGTCGAGTCCGTCGAAGTGCACGACGCAGGGTGCGCGCCCCGCGACCGGCGCCTTGGAGAAGATCGCCGGCAGCTTGTGCGCGCCGTACGGCACCTCGACGAATTCCACCGGCTCCCGGCGCAGCAACAGTCCTCGCCCGAAGATGTCGATGCCCCGTTTGTAGGCGTCGAGCCGCCGGGGATCCTTGTGGCTCGGCATGCGTTCGGCGAGCAGATAGTAGAGACCGGCGCGCAGGTACTTGCGGCCTGCCGAGAGCGGATGTTTCGCCACTTCGTCGTCGCGGCCGAGCCTTTCGACCCGCTCTGCGACCTTCATCCAGCTCTCGAACCAGGCGCGTTGCTGCGTCTGGTCGCCGTGCAGCGCCTTCACGCCGGCGACCTCCTTCAGCGGCCGGCACGCCTCGTCGATCTCGGAAATCTGCCCGCCGCGGTTGAGCGCCGACATGACCGCGAGGCTCCACGTGTAGTTGTTGGGGAAATATTCAAACATCACGGCTTCCTCTGTTCAGCAAACTGCAATGGGCCACAGAGATCACAGAGAACACAGTCGTAGGTTGGGGTGAGCACCACGAACCCCAACACGGCGAACTCCGCCGCCACGTACCGGAACAACAAAGTGTTGGGGTTCCCGTCGGTCACCCCAACCTACGGCCCTCACGCCCTTCGGAACTATTGCGGCTGGATGCCTGCGAGTTTCACGATGCGGGTCTGAAAGTCGAGGTCTTCCTTCAGGAATTTCGCAAATTCGGCGGGCGACGAGCCGACGCCGACGAGCCCGAACTCGTCCATCTTTGCCTTGAACTCCGGCGCGGCCACCGCCATCCTGATGATGCCGTGAATGCGGTCGACGCGCGCCGCGGGCGTGCCGGCCGGGAACCACAGGCCGTACCAGCCCGTCACATCGAACTCCCTGTAACCGAGCTCCTTGAACGTCGGGAGACCGGGCAGCACTGGCGAGCGCTCCCCGCCGGTCAGGGCCAGCGGCCGCACGCGCCCGTCCTTGATGAACTGCTGCACGAACACGGTGGAGACGAAACTCATATCGATCTGGCGCCCGAGCACGTCCGTCATCGCCTGACCGGCGCCCTTGTACGGCACGTGCGTAATCCGCACGCCGGCGAGCGTATTGAAAAGCTCGCCCACCAGGTGCGTAACGTTGCCGACCCCGCTCGAGCCGTAGGTCATCTTGCCGGGGCGGCTTTTCGCCAGCGCAACGAGCTCCTTCACCGAATTCGCCGCCACCCCCGGGTGCACCACCAGCACGAGCCCGTAGGAGCGCGCGATCTGCGTGATGGGCGCGAAGTCGCGCACCGTGTGATATGGCAGCTTCTTCACCAGCACCTGGTTGCCGGTGAACGATCCCGTGGTCATCAGCATGGTGTGGCCGTCGGCAGGCGCCCGGGCGACCAGTTCGGTGCCGATGACGCCGTTCGCGCCGGGGCGGTTGTCGACCACGATGTTGTGACCGAGGCCTGCGGCAAGACGTTCCGCGACCACGCGCGCCATCACGTCGAGCGTGCTGCCGCTGGTAAAGGGGCAGATCATGCGGATGTGACGCGAGGGATACGCCGCCTCCCGGCCCCGGTCCTGCGCCGCAAGCGGAGACGCGGCCAATACGCATAGCGCAAAGCAGACATGTCGCGACATGCTCACCTCCTGTAATCCGGAATTTCCGTCTTCATGACTCCCGCGCGGCGAGAAGGCGCTCCCACTCCGCGGGAAGCGCGATCTTCCTGCCCACCGGGTAGCCGAGAAACGCGTTGTGCGCGAATACGTATGCGTTGTTGCGCAGCGGATCGCCGCTCACCGCGATCATGTAGTCCTCCGGCTCCCACACGATCGGCACCAGGCGGTGCGGATCATCCGATTCGTGGAAGACCTTCGGAATGCGCCCGAGCCGCACGTCCTCCTCGAGATCCCACACGCCGCGGATGTTCCAGTCGCGCAACTGGCGCTCGAACTCCCATGCCGGGCGTCGCGCGTGCTCGAACAGATAGCGCTTCACATCCGCCTTGGTCCAGCCGGCCTTCGCGATCGTCTCGGCGATGATCGGGCTCACCACCACCAGCGGCCGCAGCGTGCCATTGCCGTGGCTGGTCGTGAACGTGATCTGCCAGTTGGTGAACCGCTGCACCGAGTCCGCGAGGTAGGGCAGCATCTCTTCCGGCGTGCTGCCCGACACCGAGGAGAGCGAGCCGCCGCCGGTAAAGCGAGAGATGGTGACCGTGTTGTCGCCCGCCGCGTAACCCATCTCCACGCTGTTGGGCTCCCAGCCGATCCGGCGCAGCACGTCTTCATTTTCCGCGAGCACCACGCGCCAGGTGTTGCCGAAGGTCGCCTTGTCGTTCTTGTGCGGAAGAAACCCCGCGACGTTGCGCAGGTAGAGCCTCCAGAAGCGCCCGATCGAGGTATTCGGCAGGAACCCGTCGCGCAGGGCGCCCTGTGTGTAGTTGAAGCCGAGTTCCTTGATGATCGGCCCGTTGAGTATGATGAGCGTGTCGCCGCCCGGCGTGTTGCCGCTGTGCTCGACGCCGTACTCGGGATCGCACATCGCCTCGATCAACGCGACCAGGATCGGCATGTACTCGGGGCGGCACCCCGCCATCACGCCGTTGACCGCGACGCTCCACACGGTCGCGGCCCGGTTGTCGGGCAGCAGCACGCCCAGCACGTCGTCGCGGCTACGACTGGTGAAGCGCAGGAACGCCTCGACGTCCTCGCGCGTCGGCGGCACGATCGGCAGCCCGTCGGAATACTCGTGCTCGCAGAAATGGCGGTTGACCGCCTTGAAGCCGCCCCGGAAGATGATCTCGCGCGCGCCGGGCTCGGACGTCTCGCCCTTCGCGGCGGGCGCCACGGTGAGATTCTCGATGACGCGCGCGGTGGTCACCTCGAGTATGTTGCGGCGCAGCTCCTCCTTGCTCTGCGTGCCGACGTGCCCCGGAACGAGCGCGAGCGGGATGTTGGGCAGACCCAAGCCAACGGAGGTTGTCGCTGCCTGGCGCATGAAGCCCTCGCACACCAGCGACGCGGTGGGATAGCCAGCCCCCTCGCACACCGCGCTCGCCCGCAACACGGCGGGCGTGCAGCTGCCTCAACACGCCATGCCCGAGATCACCGCGTCGACGCCGAGTTCCTTGAAGCGCTGCGGCAGCGCCGCGAGCGCCGCCCGCTCCTCGCCGCCGTGGGTGCTGCCGAACTCGCGCCAGCTCACGAAGCGCACGCCCGGAAAGCGCGCCTTGAGCCCTTCCTCCAGCAGCTCGAACACCTGGTCGCCGCGAAAAAGATAGTCCCACAACTGCGCGACGGTCTTGCCTTCGAGCGCATCGAGCCGAGGCGCCAGCGCCTTCGCCCGCATCTGCCGCGGCGCCCGCGGCCAGAACACTTCATAGTAACCGTCGTTGCCTGGGCGTGACATTTCTCGACTCTCCATTGAAGAAGGTGACTGTGACGGGTGACCGGTAAGCGGTAAGCGGTAAGCGGTAAGCGGTAAGCGGTAAGCGGTAAGCGGTAAGCGGTAAGCGGTAAGCACCGACCTCAATGGACGAGGAAGTTCACCGCTCACCGTTCACTGCTCACCGCTCACCACTGTTCATTGCGGCGCGACCTTGGCGATGCGGAACTGCTCGGCGGTCTCCTTGAAGTACTTCTCCAGAAACTGCCTGAACTCCGCCGGCGTGCTGCCAATCACAACGTGCCCGCCCGCTCCCAGGATAGCACGCAACTTCGGCGCCTGAACGGCGCGTGCAACTTCGCCTCGGAAGCGCGAGATGATGGCCGCGGGCGTGGCTGCCGGCGCGAAGATGCCGTGCCAGGAGGCTTCGTATACGAATCCGGGCATCCCCGATTCGCCGACCGTCGGCACATCCGGCAATCCCGAATAGCGCTGCGCGCCGGTATAGGCGACCGCCCGCAGCCGGCCGGCCTTGACGTGCGGAACCGTGGTCGTCGGCGCGCCGAACGCGATCTGGATTTCGTTTCCCATCACCGCGTTGATGATCAGCGCAAAGCCCTTGTACGGCACGTGCGCAAACTTCGCCCCGGCGCGCGCATTGATGAGTTCCCCCAGCAGATGCTGGCTGTTGCCGACGCCGCTCGATCCGAAGTGCACGGGCTCGCGCGAAGTCCTGCTCAATTCGATCAACTCCTTCAGCGTCTGCGCCGGCACCTTCGGGCCGACCAGGATGAGATAACCGGGAAGCGTCGTCACCTGCGTGACCGGAGCAAAGTCGCGCCTGAAGTTGTACGGCAGCTTCTTGTGCACGAAATCGTTGTTGGCGAGCGACGCGGAGGTGTACAGCAGGGTGTAGCCGTCCGGGGTGGCCCGGGCGAGCGTCTCGGCCGCGATGATGCCGTTCGCCCCGGTGCGGTTGTCGATCACGATGTTCTGTCCCAGTGCGCGCGCCACCGGCTCGGCCACCAGCCGCCCTATCGTCTCCATGGTGCCGCCCGGCGGCTGGGGAATCATCATGCGGACGGGCCGCACCGGATAAGCCTGCCCCCAAGACAACCCGGCCCAGATCAAAAAAAGCAGCGACGATACGAAAACGCAGTTACCGTTTTTCACACTTGATCCTCTGATCCGCGAGACCGACCGACGAGCGTCGAAGTATATTTCTTTCCGCGCCCGCCGCAAACCCGCAGCGGCGCCAGATGTTCTCCGAGTTCGGCATCAATGCCGCGCAGTGATCAGGTGTTGGGGTTTGCGTTGCTCACCCCAACCTACGATCCGAGACACACATAGATTGCATAGATTTCGTAGGTTGGGATAAGCGAAGCGCATCCCAACAATCATCGACCTTCCAACAATCCGCGGAGCGCCTCCGCGGGAGACCTACAGCGCCAGCAGATCGAAGAACTCGTTGAACGGTGTCGCGGCGAGGCGCTCGCGATCGAGGCAAACGTTCACGATCGCGCAGCGCCGTTTCTCCGCGAAAACCCGCGC
>MEQT01000108.1:5371-27886 GCA_001770325.1 Betaproteobacteria bacterium RIFCSPLOWO2_02_64_14 | reverse complement strand
TGCCGCCCTTGGCGCCGGAACCGCGTTTGCCCAAAACCAGCCCGGCGGAAAGCAGTCGCTGTACGCTCAAGCGCCCGCCGCCGTTCAGAAAACCGGCAAGGGCACCGGCTTGATTCAACGGATCGACCAGGACAAGGGAGCGGTCACCATCAAGCATGGACCGCTGCAAGGGCTCGACATGCCCGCCATGACCATGTCGTTTCCGGTCAAGGACAAGGCGATGCTGGCAAATCTGCAGCCGCTGCAGAAAGTGGAATTCGAGCTTGCCTACGACGGCCGGAATTACCTGATCACGAAAATCAAGTAGCAGCCCCCTCGGATCAGGTCAAGGCGGGCGACAAGGTCAAGTTTGCGGCCGACAAGGTGGGTGGTGCTTACACCGTCACGCAGATCGAGGTCACGAAATAGTGCCCTCTCCTGGCCAACTTTGACTCGCAACGAGACAATGCCCGCGGTTAAGCGCATCGCATTGAGTGTCGCCGTCGCGGCGGCGATGTTCGTGGGACTCGGCACCGTTGCCGCGCTCTGGGAAACTCCGCTGTTCATGAGGATGACGCCGACCGGCGAATTTGAGATCACGCTCTTGCTCCTGCTTTCGGTCCTGGCGGGCATCTACGTCGGCCTGCCGCGGACCGAGTGCGGGAAGCGGACGGCGGGAACCGGAGGCGTCATCGGTTTTCTCGGCATCGCCTGTCCAGTCACTTTGGCGGAACTATCGGTCAATGAACACCTCTTTGTTAATCATGGTCCTTGCCGCAGCCAGCAGCGGCGCCGCTCTTGCCCACCATGAGGCCGGCGGGCAGCACCCGGCACAAACACAAGCTCCCGCTGTCGGCGCGAAAACCGGCAAAGGCACCGGCGTAATCCAGCATATCGACCGGGAAAAGCGAACCATCACGATCAAGCACGGCCCGCTGCGGGGGATGAACTTGCCGGGCATGACTGTGTCGTATCTGGTGAAGGACAAAGCGATGCTGTTGAATCTGCAGCCGCTGCAGAACGTGGAATTCGAGCTCACCTACGAGAACAGACGCTACTTCATCACCAGCATCAAATAGCCGTCCCTGTGCGACAAACCCGAAAGCCGAGCCTCGTGATAAAGCTGCTTGTTTTCGTGCTCGTTGGCGCGTTCGCTGCCTTTGCGTGGCTATCGCTCCCAAGTCCCGATCAAGCTCAGGCGCCGGGGGCCGGACAGCAAACCGCCAACGGCAGCGGCGTGCTGCAAAGCATCGATAAGGGGAAAGGCATGGTGACGATCAGGCACGGTCCCTTGCCCGCCTTGAACATGATGCCGATGACCATGTCCTATGCTGTCAAGGACAGGAATCAACTGGCGAACCTGCAGCCGATGCAAAAGGTCGAGTTCCGGGTCACCTACGACGGCAGGGATTATCTGATCACCGACATCAGGTAACCGCGCTTCTTCAAACCGAAAACGTTGACGAATCCTCCATGAACCATCCACTTTTCGCAGAACTCATGTCCGCTGCCTTCCTTCTCTTCCTGGGGGGCACCCGCTGCTACTATCTTGCGGCCGCGCGCACACGGCCGGGGGATGAATCGAAACCTGCGGTAAGCCGTGCGCCGCAGCTACCCGCTTACATCGCATCGGCCGTGTGGGCGGCTTACGTCGCCTGGTCGGTTCTCGCTCCGCCGCGGCTGCTCGAATGGGACAGGTGGCCCCTGAGCCACGGCGTATCCGATCCTCTTGTCTGGATTGCTGTTGTGTTGTTCGGCGCTGGACTGGGATTGTTCTGGCACAGCCATCGCACAATCGGCAGCTTCTGGAGCATCCGGATCGAGATCAAGAAGGAGCACCGGCTCGTGACGCGCGGCCCCTATAGGTATGTTCGCCATCCACTCTACACCGCGCTGTTTCTCGGTTATCTCGGAACCCTGCTTGCGCTCCAGTCCTGGACGCTGACCGTGTGGTTCCCGGTATTCATCGTTTCCTACGTGCTGTTCGCGAAGGAGGAGGAACGCGTCATGGAAAATGGCTTTGGTGAAGCATACCGCGCGTACCGTCAGCAGGCCGGAATGTTCCTTCCCAGGTTGACGAGGATGCATGTGCCCGCGCGATGCGCCGCCAAGCGAGGTGGTACTCGCCGAACTGAAGCGTAAGGTATCGGTCTTGACGCCGACTACGCCCGCAACACCACGAAAGGAGTATGACGTCATGTTTACCCGACTTCTCACCCTGCCAATCTGGTTGGCCGTGCTCGTTGCCCCTTCTGTCTTCGCCCAGGGTCAGCCGACCGGACTCGCGAAAGCCACCTTCGCCGCCGGCTGCTTCTGGTGCGCGGAGGAAGCGATGGACAAGGTTCCCGGCGTGGTTTCGACCACCTCCGGCTACATGGGCGGAAGCACGAAGAACCCGACCTACAAGGAAGTTTCCGCGGGCGCCACCGGCCACACCGAGGTGGTGCAGGTCGTGTACGACCCGAAGAAGGTGGGCTACGAGCGGCTGCTCGAGCAATTCTGGGTGAACCACGATCCGACGGTGAAAGACCGGCAATTCTGCGATGCCGGCTCGCAATACCGGCCTTCGATCTTCTGGCACGACGAG
This sequence comes from Betaproteobacteria bacterium RIFCSPLOWO2_02_64_14, assembly GCA_001770325.1. Lineage (GTDB taxonomy): Bacteria > Pseudomonadota > Gammaproteobacteria > Burkholderiales > SG8-41 > DSOT01. Next base: position 25,320 of record MEQT01000108.1, on the reverse strand, counting down.
GAGCAGAAGCGGCTCGCCGAGGCCTCCAAGGCGAAGTGGGAGAAGGACAAACCCTTCAAGCAGCCGATCGTGACGCCGATCGTGAAGGCCGCCGAGTTCTGGCCGGCGGAGGACTATCACCAGGATTACTACCGAAAGAACCCGGTACGCTACAAGTTCTACGTCACCGGCTGTGGCCGCTACGCGCGGCTGGACGAGCTCTGGGGCAAGCTCAGGAAATAGGGAAAGCAGTTCAGCGACAGCCGTTCAATGACATCCGACACCCGTAACAACCCACTGGCGGGGATGGGAACGAAGTGCACCGGATACTCGCGATTATGTTTGATGTGGATCAAGCACACCGAGTTGCCGGCCGTTAACATGCGAACTGTCAGGAAGTGCACGCGGGCGAATGCATGAATGGATGCGGCCGCCGGGCTGCCCGCAGGTGAGCAGTCGGAGCCGATCTTGTGTCGATCGGCGCCAGTTTTGAAGGAGAGGACGACATGAAGCGACGGCAATTTGTCCTGGTCCTGGCGGGAACGGCCCTGCTGCCGGCCTGCACCGCGGACGCCGCGGAGTCGGTGGTGGTTTACAAGGACGCCTCCTGAGGCTGCTGCGGCGCGTGGATCGAGCATCTGCGCGCCAACGGCTTCCGTGTGAAGCCGGTCAATGTCTCGAATCCGGAAACGTACCGGGCCCGCTACGGCATCCCCGACGCGCTCGGCGGCTGCCACACCGCGGTCATCGACGGCTACGCGATCGAAGGGCATGTCCCCGCGCGCGAGATCAAACGCCTGCTCGCCGAGCGGCCGAAGGCGCGCGGGCTGGCGGTAGCCGGGATGCCTGGCGGTTCTCCGGGGATGGAGGGTAACCGGCCTGTGCCCTACACCGTCATGCTCGTGAAATCCGATGGCACGGCCTCGGTTTATCAGAGTTACCGTTGACTGCCGCGGGACAGGCCGGTGGCTGGCGCGGTGCCGCACGCGTCGAGCCGGTTCCGGTTGATCTACATCAAGTTCTCCTCGACGCATTGACTTATGATCCTTCCTGACTTCGCGGAACACGGCTGAGCAGGAGCGATCAAAGTCACATGAACGCGTATTCCCAGATGGCGGGTTCGTCGCCGGCGGCCGGTCAAACCGCCCGGATGAAAAAACGGATCGCAGCGTCGTTGCTGGTGGGTTGGTTCGCGTTCTGGCTCGCCGGCGTCATTGCACCGTGTTGTAGCGGGCTGATATCGAACGCACAGGCTGGAGGGGAACCCTCTGCGCTCCAGTATCAGTACACCACACAAGAACCGGTGCGCGGCGATCGCCGTGAATTGCCGTGCCCTGCTGCCGTTGAGGCACAGCCGGTAGTCTCATCGCCGGCGATGGCACCCTTCGATTCGACATCGCGGTTGGCGACTCATGTTGCGTCCTTGACGCGTCTGCCCGGTCCGGGTTCAGTAGAACCGGCGCAGCCTCACCTCGCTCCTCTGCCTCCGCCAGCCCCGTTCCACCTGCGCACTGCGCGCCTCCTGATCTGACCGCCGCCCGCTGAAGCGGGCCCCCTGTTCGAGCACGACCGCATGAATGATTGCGGGCGCCGCTCATTCCTCCATGTTATTGAACTTCCAATTGAACGGAGTCTGGAAATGGATCGCATGAATCTTCGGAAAACGCTGCTCGCTGCCGCTCTCGTCGGTGTCACCACGCTTGCCGCAACACCCCTGGTCCAGGCGCAGCAAGGCGGCTACGGGCCGGGCTATGGCATGGGGCCAGGCATGATGGGCCCGGGAATGATGGGCGGCTATGGCCCCGGACCGGGCGGCGGGTACGGCCATGGCATGGGAGCGGGAATGATGGGCCCCGGCATGATGGGCGGAATGATGGGTCCCGGAATGATGGGCGGCGGCTACGGCATGCTCTACCAGCTCAATCTTTCATCCGACCAGTGGAGCAAGGTGAACGCGATCCATGAGGATGTCGCGAAGAAACAATGGGAGCTCGCCGGCAAGATGCGGGAGGAGGCATACAAGCTTCGCAACCTGATGGCCTCGGAGAAACGCGATCGCAGCGCGATTACCGGCGAGTACAAGAAACTCCAGGAATTGCGGCTGCAGAGCTTCCAGGCGCGGCTCGAGACGCAGGAGAAGATCGACGGCGTGCTCACCAAGGAGCAGAAGGAGCAGCTCCGCCGTTTCGCGCCGTGGCGGGGCGGGCACATGGAATAGCAAGACCCGGGCGGAACAGCCGGTGACATTCTGTCCATCGTGCCGGAGAGGCCGCTGCCGGCTCCTCGGGCGCCATGCCCACCGGCTCGCCGCCTCGTGTAACGATCTTGACCTCGAGGATTCATCGACATGAATGCATACGTCGTCACTGCCGCCAGGCCGACCGGATTCGGAGCGCTCGCATTCGGGCTGCTGCTCGGCGCGTATTTCGCCTCACTTACGCTCGTCTCCGGCTGGAAGTTCACGCTCAGCCAGTTTTCCGAGTTCTGGTTTTATATCCTGCCGCTTGCCGGTGGCTTCGGACTCCAGGTCGCGCTCTACATCCGGTTGCGGCAACTGCTGCACCAGTCGAAGGATACGCGCACCGTGATCGCCGCCTCCGGCACGACTTCGACCGTGGCGATGATTTCCTGCTGCGCGCATTACCTGGTCAACGTAGCTCCCGTGCTCGGCGCGACCGGCCTGGTGACCTTTGCCACCCAGTATCAGGTCGAGTTTTTCTGGGTGGGCCTCGCATTCAACGCTGCCGGGATCGCCTACATCGGGAACAAACTCTGGAAAGCCACGAAGGAGCACGCGCTATGCGCACACGCCTGACCGAAGGTCTGTCACGAGCGATGTCGGCCTGCCTGCTCGCGGCGGCAATCGCACTTCCGGCGGCCGCCGCGGAATTGACGACACAGAAGAACGTTGGCGGCGGCGTGACCGTCGCGGTGACGCCGCAGAACGTCTCCGGCGACATCAAGACCTGGACCTTCAAAGTCGTGCTCGACACGCACAGCCAGGACCTGAGCGACGATCTGGTCAAGTCGTCGCGGTTGCTCGATGGCACAGGCGGGCGGTACGCACCGGTCGCGTGGGACGGCGCGGAACCCGGCGGCCACCACCGCGAAGGCACGCTCGGGTTCAACGCGATTTCACCGCGACCGGCGTCGGTCGAGTTGCAAATCCAGCGGCCCGGGGAACCCAAGCCGCGCTCGTTCCGCTGGCAACTGAGATGAAAGGGGAACGCTGATGTGGGGCGGCCGTGGCCACCACGGGGGCCACGACCAACCCGGCGAACATCAGCACGGAGGACACCACCATGGGTAGGCTCTATTGGCGCGATGTCGGGCTGGCAGCGGGCGCGTTCCTCGCCATCACCTACGTGATTTGCGTGGGTTACGACCTCGCATTCGACCAGCGCATGTACGAAGCGTGGCTGAAGCTGCTGCCGGGTTTCACCTGGCTCACCTGGCAAAGCTTTTTCCTCGGCCTGTTGGAGTCGTTTTTATACGGCATCTACTTTGGCCTCGTGTTCGTGCCGCTTTACAACTTTTTTCACGGCGTAAGGTAGCCGTTATGAAACTGTCGGGAGCGATGGGCAGCATTTTCTGGGGACTGATTGCCGTCGTGGTCGCCCTGTTGGCGTTCGGGATCTTCAGGTCACAGGAGAACGCCGCGAAGACGCGCCACGATGTGCAGCCGCGGGTCGCCATCGCAAATGCTGCTACCGGCCCTCTCTTGTCACCCGAACCATTTTTCGACTTCGGGAACATTTCGATGTCGGCGGGAAAGGTCTCGCACCGGTTCAGAATCAGCAATACGGGCGATTCCGCAGTGACCATCAGCAGGATGTACACCTCCTGCATGTGCACGGAAGCGACATTGATCACTCCAGCAGGCAGGAAAGGACCGTTCGGCATGCCCGGACATGGCGTAATCCCGGCCATCTTCGAAACCATTCCGCCGGGAGGCGGCGCCCTGGTGGAAGTGTGGTTCGATCCGGCGGCCCACGGACCTGCCGGAATCGGTCCAACCGACCGGGTCGTGACGATACGAACCGACGAAACGGCCCCGTTGTCGCTTCGATTCGCGGCCATGGTGAAGCCGTAGGTCACCATGAACACAAGGCTCGCTGTGCTCATCGGAATCGGCACCATGCTTGTCGGTTCCGTGCTCTTCTTTCAACTGGGGAACATCGGTACGTCGGCGCTCTGGAACGTGTCGAATGAGGGTCGATGGTTGCTCCCCCTCGTCGGCGTTGCGGCGCTGATCGACAGCATCAACCCCTGCGCTTTTTCGATCCTGATCCTCACGATCGCCTTCCTGTTCAGCCTGGGGCGGTTGCGGTCGAGCGTCCTGGAAATCGGCAGTTTCTACATCCTGGGCATCTTCCTCGTCTACATGCTGATCGGGCTGGGGCTGCTCCAGGTGCTGCACCTCTTCGACACGCCGCATTTCATGGCGAAGGTCGGCGCATCCCTCCTGATCGCGCTCGGGCTGATCAATCTGGGCAACCACCTGTTCCCGGCATTTCCGGTGAAACTGAAGATCCCTCATGCCGCGCACAACAAGATGGCGGGATTGATGGAAAAAGCATCGTTGCCATCGGCTCTGGCACTGGGTGGACTGGTGGGGCTTTGCGAGTTTCCATGCACCGGGGGACCCTACCTCATGGTCGTGGGCCTGCTCCACGATCAGACGACGTTCGGGGCGGGCCTGGGCTACCTCTTGCTATACAACGTGATTTTCGCCCTGCCCCTTGTGATCATCCTTCTTATCGCGAGCGACAAAGCGCTGCTGGAGAAGGTCGAGGCCTGGAAGAAGCGCAGCACCCGGGCCGTGCGGCTGTGGAGCGGCAGCGCGATGGTCGCGCTCGGACTCGCCATTTTTTCCCTATGACATCCATTTCGATTACCGGAAAACCCTCGCTCGACGCATTGATCGAGCGGGTCGAGGCGTTGAAAACGTCGGGAAGCGTCGATCTCTCCACCGAGGAAGACCTGAGCATTGCGATCATGAACCTGATCAGTCTCGAGGAGCATTTCTTCTTCACCGGCGCGAAAACCGGCAAACCGGAGTATTTCGACCTCCTGCAGGAAGTGCGGTCGATACGCAAGGAACTGCTGGCACGAATGGTCGACAGACACGAAGGCGAGACCTGGTGCATCACGAAACATCTGCTCGCGACGACCATGCGGCTGATCGAGGTCGGCACGAAACTCCATTCCGACGGGAAGAAGGACGACGCAAAGGAGATTCTTGATCGCGCGTACAGGACCTACTCGCTGTTCTGGGCACTGCGGCTCAAACTCATCGACGCGTCCGGATTCAAGCAGGTGGCGGCGGATGAGAAGCCGTGGACGTTGCAGGACATCGTGAACAAGCTGGTCAACTGCTGCAATGAATGACGAACTCACCGGGCTGGAAGTCTGGTCATGGCGGTCGACCCCATTCGGTTCCGGCCCAGGCAGGAAAAGTTGCGATGACGCCCGATGACGATAATGGCAGATGGATGTCCGGACGAACGGACATGAAGGACACGAATCGGCAACACGGCGTGCCCGCCGGTGGCGCGGCTGCAGTGTTCGCATCGGCACTCGCAGTAATCGTTATCGCCATCATGCCTGCGCTAGTCCTCGCCGCCGCCCCACCGAACCGCGCCGCGGCCCGGGAGAACCCGCGTTTCGCGAGCCTGCAGATCGAGATCTGGCCGGAATTCGACCGCCGTGGGGCAGCGCTCGTGATCCTCAAGGGCGAGTTGCCTGCAGCGCTCGCCCTGCCCGCCGCCGTTTCGCTTCGCATTCCTGCCTCCTCCGGCGGCCCATCAGCCGCCGCGTTCTCAGCCTCGGCGAGCGCGAAGCTCTTCAATCTGGCGTACGAACGGACGGACGGCGACGGCTTCGTCACGCTGCGGTTCACGGCCCCGGAACGCTTCGTGCACGTCGAGTTCTACGACCCGCTCGTGACGGACAAGGACGAGCGCAGCTACGCCTACGTTTGGCCGGGTGACGTCGCAGTGGATCGCTTGAGCGCCCGCCTCCAGGAACCTGCGGGAGCGAGTGACATTTTGGTCCAGCCGGATCTCGGCGCAGGCGCCGAGGGTCCGAACGGGCTGCTTTACCGCGCAGCGGAGTTGGGCGCCCGTGACGCGGGGAAACAGCTGCCCGTGAGAATCCGCTACACGAAGAGAAATTCTCGAACCTCCGCGGAGATGCTCGGATTGAGCGCCCCGAGTACAGCACCGCCGGTGGCCGCGACCGCCGGCAAGGGACTCCCCGGCTGGATTCTGGGTCTCGCCAGCGCCTTGGCGTTGAGCTCGGGAGCCGCTGGCGGCGTGCTGTGGTGGCGCCGGTGCAAGAAAGCGTCCGCGACTCAACCGGGCGGCACCGGATTTTGCTCGCAGTGCGGCAACCGGCTCACCTCGGGTGATCGATTCTGCTCGACGTGTGGCGCGGCCGTCCGCGGGAAGTAGGAGACGCGCATGATTGACGACGGCAATGACCGGGCAATGAGCGGTGGCGGTTATGTCCGCGCCACCGGTGCGCGGAGGAGCTTTGCGAGTTTCAGCCCTTTGCTCCTGTTCCTAGGATTGGCGGTGCTGTTCGGCATCGGGCTGACATTGAACCCGCGGGAAATTCCGTCGCCCCTTATTGAAAAGTCCGTGCCAGAGTTCCGGCTGGATCCGGTCAAGGGGCGCGCTGCGGGTCTGGCCTCGAGCGACCTGCGTGGAGAAGTCTCGCTCGTCAACGTGTTCGCGTCGTGGTGCACGGCGTGCCGCAACGAGCATCCGCTATGGATGCGGCTCAGGTCGGAGGGCAGCGTTCCGCTGCACGGTCTCAACTACAAGGACCGGCCGGACGACGCCGCGCGGTGGCTCGACGAGCTTGGCGATCCGTATACGCGCACCGGCGCGGACCTCAACGGACGGGTCGGAATCGATTGGGGCGTCTACGGCGTGCCCGAGACCTTCGTCGTCGACAGGCACGGGGTGATCCGTCACAAGGTGATCGGCGCGGTCACGCGCAAGACGCTCGAGGAGAAGGTGCTGCCTCTGGTGCGCAGGCTGCAGGCGGAATGAGGCTGCCGGACAGACATGAGTGAGCACGAATCGGCATATGCCCTGTGGGCGCTCACCGCGAGCGAACCCGAATCGGCCTATGGACTGTGGACGCTGGTGATCATCAATTCCGCGGTCTTCATCATCTTTGCATTCAGCTTCGCCGCGCCGCGGAGCGGGCGGGACTGGCGATCGTTCGGCGCATTCTCCGCGTTTCTGGTCGCGCTGTTCACCGAGATGTACGGCTTTCCGCTCACGATCTATCTGCTGTCGGGCTGGCTGGGGAGCCGGTATCCCGACATCGACTTTCTCACTCATGACGCGGGGCATCTGCTCGAAATCTTTTTCGGCTGGCAGGGCGATCCGCATTCCGGCCCGTTTCATGTCGCCTCCTACGTGTTGATCTTTGGCGGTTTCGTTCTGCTCGCCAGATCCTGGGGGATCCTGTACGAGGCGCAGCGGCGACGCGAGCTTGCAACGAGCGGCCCTTACGCCTGGGTCCGCCATCCCCAGTACCTGGGCTTCATTCTCATCATGACCGGCTTCCTGCTGCAATGGCCGACGCTGGTGACGCTGGTCATGTTCCCGATCCTGGTCACCATGTACGTCCGGCTCGCGCGCCGCGAGGAGCGCCAGGCCGCGGCCGAGTTCGGAGACGAATACGCAGGCTACGCGAAACGGACGCCCGCGTTCCTGCCGCGGCCAGGCGCGATGTTCGCACGGGGTTACCGCTCATAGGCCGCTCATGAGCTGGGTCGCGCAATCAAGCTCCGACTCCCTGGCTACGCTGGCTGCCAGGCGTCTGCTGCCGGGCCTGCCGGGCTTGCTGTTCTCGCCCGGCGCGGCGCAGGAATCGCAGGGGGCGGAGCCGGCTCACAGGCAGACGGCCGGTGATCTCACCGTGTTTCTCACGCTCGTGCCGTCGCGAATGGTTGACGACGACCGCGAAGAGGTGCAGGACATGCACGGACGCGTTCCGGCGTGGGGCAAGTTCTTCAGCCTGCCCACCGCGGCTCCGTTCAGGATCCGCCTGGATATACGGCGCCAGGCTGATGGGCCGGTCATCAGACTGGTTTTCGCACCACTCTACAGCGTTTTCAGTACCGTCCTTACACCGAAGAAACGCATTTGACTGGAATGCTCATTTCGCGGAACACCCATACCGATGTGCCACATTCTTCTCATCCTCCCTCTGCTCGCGCTGCCGCTATTTTGGATTTGGCCCCTACCGCTGGCACTATCCGTTTACGGCGCAGTCTTAGGTTTGTCGGCCACCATTTATTGGTATGCCATACGCGCAATGCGTCAGCCCAGACAGAATGGTGCGGAAAGAATGATCGGGGCAGTCGGTCGCGTGGTTATCGGCGAACTGGGCGAAGTGCGCTCCCAATTGCATGGCGAGTTGTGGCGGGTGACGTCAACCGTTCCGCTGCGTCACGGAGACCATGTAAAGGTGGTAGCAGCAGAGGACGCGGCACTGCGGGTACAGAAGCTCGATACAGGCGCAATGCCCACTGTAACGTGACTGACATGGAGAAGGAGGGCTAAGTGATGTGGGGTGACTGGGGAATGGGATGGGGCTGGGGAATATTCGGAGCGCTGCACATGCTGTTGTGGTGGGTTCTGATCATCCTTGGCATCGTGGTGCTGGTCAAATGGCTGGCGGGCGGGTCGTCGCGCCGCGAACATGCAAGCGGAGACGGGGCGCTCGAAATTCTGAAGGCGCGGTACGCGAAGGGCGAGATCTCGCGTGAGCAGTTCGACCAAATCAAGCGGGACTTGAAAGGGTGAACCGGAAACGCGATACGGCCGGACAGGAACCTGAGCGACGCCAAAGTGAAAATCGGCGAAGACCGGGAAGCGCGAAGGCATGGACGCAGCCGTGAAACCCCGCATCGGCGGATTTCCGCCCGGCCGTTACCCGTGGTACGTGCGCTTGATCTTTTGGCTGCAGCGCCGCAAGTACGGCTGCGAGCTCGAGCCGGCGCTGCTGTGGGGGCGCATGCCGCGCGCTTTTCTCATACTCACCCTGCTCTACCGCTCGCTCGACCGCCGCGCCTCGCCGCTGGAACCGGAACTGCGCTCGCTGGTTCAGGTACGCATCTCGCAGATCAACTGGTGCGAATTCTGCGTCGATCTCAATTCGGCCGCTGCGCTCGAGCGGCACAGCACGCCCGAGAAGCTTGCGGCGCTCGCCGACTATGCGACTTCTCCTCTGTTCGCCGACCGCGAGCGCGTGGCGCTCGCCTACGCGGAAGCCGTCACCGACCCGGCGCGGCGCGTCGACGACACGCTCTTCTCCCGCCTGCGGCGCCACTTCACCGATCAGGAGATCGTGGAACTCACCGCCTTGATCGCGTTCCAGAACCTGTCGAGCAAATTCAACGCGGCACTGGGAGTCCCAGCGCATGGATTCTGCGCCACGCCACCCGGAACGTCGCCACAAGCTAAACGGGCCAACCGCCCGACGCTCGGGAGGATACGATCGTGACGGTCGACTCGTGAAAGCGATCCGGCTCTCTCACGCGACCATGCGCGATGTGAAGCAGAACCTGTTCTTCGCCTTCGTCTACAACGCGCTGGGTGTGCCCATCGCCACTGGCGTGCTCTATCCGGCGTTCGGGCTGCGGCGCGTCAGGCTGTAAGTGCGCGACTACCAGTACACCTGGCTGATCTGGTCCGTGACGTTTCTCTGCCCGTGGGCGGTGTTGTGGATCGCTCTCCCGGACCATCGCACCGTGATGTGGAAGACGAGCCTGTTCATGGCGCCGGTCGGACTCACCGAGCCGCTGTTCGTTCCCGAGTACTGGAATCCGCCGAGCCTGTTCGACCTGGCGCAACTCACCGGCTTCGACATCGAGAGCATCGTCTTCAGCTTTGCGATCGGCGGCATCGGCGCGGTTCTGTACAACGTCATCGTGCGCCGCCGCCTGGTCGCCGTGCCGGAGCACGAACGGCACCACGAGCGCCATCGCTTCCATTACCTCGCGCTGGCGTTGCCGTTCGCGCTGTTCCCTGGGCTCTATTTCCTGTCGTGGAATCCGATCTACGCCGGGATCGTCGCCATGGTCGCGGGCGCGCTGGCTAACGTGCTGTGCCGGCCGGATCTCAAGCTGAACACATTGGTCGGGGGACTGTTGTTCCTCGGGCTTTACACCGTGCTCCTGCTCGGCCTGGAATGGTCCGCTCCCGGATACATCGGGCAAGTGTGGAACCTGCAAGCGCTTTCCGGCGTGCTGGTCTACGGTCTGCCGCTCGAAGAGTTGCTGTTCGGGTTCTCGTTCGGACTGTTCTGGACAGGCGTGTACGAGCATTTCACCTGGAAGAGGTCGGTCGAACACGGTTTCGAACAATGAAGCCGAGATTGAGGAAGAGCACCCGATGCCGGATCATGTGCATATGATGATCGCGGCATGGCTGTGACGCGGGCGGTGCGGCTCAAGTACCTGGCCGGCGTCCTTATCGTTGTGGCGCTTGCGGCAACGTACTGGCTGCTGCAGGAAACCGGCATGCTGATGACGATCCTGAACGGAGCCGAGCTTCGCGAACGCGTTGCGCAACTGGGGACATGGGGGCCGCTGATGGTGATCGGTCTCATGGTGCTGGCCATTCTGGTGAGCCCCATCCCCAGTGGGCCAGTCGCCGTGGCTGCCGGAGCTGCCTATGGGCATGCCTGGGGCACGCTTTATGTTCTTCTGGGCGCCGAGATCGGAGCGCTTGCCGCTTTCGGCCTGGCGCGCCTGCTGGGTCGGGACGTAGTGCAGCGCTGGTTTGGCGACCGCTTGTCAGTGGGGTTATTGGGTTCCCAGACGGCACTGATGGGCATCGTGCTGGTCAGCCGCCTCCTGCCTTTTATTTCGTTCGATATCGTGAGCTATGCCGCGGGGCTGACGGCACTCTCGTTCTGGCGTTTCGCCGTTGCAACCCTGCTCGGCATCGTGCCGGCGAGCTTTCTGCTGGCCCATTTCGGGAGCGAGATGGCCGCGAGTGAATCCGACCGGATCATGGTTTCCATTCTGGCGCTGGGCGTCATCACCTTGATCCCCGTGGCAGTGAAACTGATTCGAGACCGCATGCGCAAGCCGCCGACATCGCGCTAACGCCGACTCGGTCATGGACGATGCGCGCAAAGCCGTAACGTCTTGCCAAGGCAGGTTCCGGCGGTGTGGGACTGATCTATAAGATATGCGGTCAGTCCGATAAACTTTTGTGATAGCCATTCCATGACGAGCCTCCTGGAAAATCAGCTCCGATCGGGGCGGTTGAAAACAGGTTGCAGAGCGAGCTTCATCTCTGCGCCTTCCAATCCGGTCTGCAGGGGTTCCGCAGCGCGCGACAGAACGCCCAGCGAGATGCGCTTCAAACGCAGGCTGTTGGTCAGCACAAAGACGCTGGAGAGCCCCATCGCAGCCCCGGCCAGTACCGGATTGAGGAGCCAGCCGGTCGACGGATAGAGCACGCCTGCAGCCACCGGAATCAGAATCACGTTGTAAAAGAACGCCCAGAACAGATTCACGCGGATCGTCCGCAACGTCTTGCGGGCTACGGTAAGCGCCGCGGGAATGCTTTGCGCCTCGCTGTTCATGATGGTGACGTCAGCGGTCTCGATCGCAACATCGGTGCCGCTGCCCATAGCGAGCCCCACGTCCGCCTGCGCGAGCGCTGGAGCATCGTTGATGCCGTCGCCGACGAACGCCGTCCTGCCCACCCGCTTCTGGATCTCAGCGACGGCCTGCGCCTTGCCTTCAGGAAGCACCTCGGCGAGCACATGGTCGATGCCGAGTTGCCGCGCAATCGCCTGCGCGGTGCGGCGGTTGTCCCCGGTAATCATGGCAACTTGCATGCCCATCGCGTGGAGTTGCGCGATCGCTTCCCGGGCGCCGGGCTTGATCGGATCGGACACCGCCAACGCCGCAGCCAGCCGGCTGTCCACTGCGGCATAAAGCGGCGTCTTGCCTTCATCGGCCAGGCGCCGCGCCACGTCGGAAAAAGGACCCACATCGAGACCCAGCTGCGCCATGTAGCGATCGGCGCCGACATGGATCTGACGGCCGTTCACTTTTGCCTCGGCGCCGTAACCGGGAACGGCTGCAAAATCTCTCGCTTCGGGAATCTCGAGGCCCTGCTCCCGTGCAGCCTTGACGATGGCTTGCGCCACCGGGTGCTCACTTGGGGCTTCCGCCGCGGCGATCAAGGCGCGGACTTCGGTTTCATCGAAGCCCTCGACGACGGCGAGATCCGTAAGTTCCGGCTTTCCCCGGGTGAGCGTGCCGGTCTTGTCCAGGACAACCGCTTTCACCCGGCTCAGGGTCTCGAGCGCTTCCCCGCGGCGAAACAGCACGCCGAGTTCCGCCGCGCGCCCGGTGCCGACCATGACCGCCGCGGGAGTGGCGAGTCCCATCGCGCAGGGACAAGCGATCACCAGCACCGCAACCGCATTAACCAATGCGAAAGTGAGGGCTGGCGCCGGGCCAAAGGCAAGCCAGATTGTCGCTGTCAGCACCGCGATGACGAGGACGATGGGCGTGAACACCGCAACCACTCGGTCGGCGAGCGACTGAATGGGAAGCTTGGCGCTTTGCGCCCCCTGCACGAGCCGGATGATCTGCGCGAGCACGGTGTCGGCGCCGACCGCTTCGGCCTTGAACTGGAACGCGCCGTTCTGGTTGATGGTTGCGCCGATGACCTTGTCGCCCGGTTGCTTTGCGACCGGAACGGGCTCACCGGTGATCATCGATTCGTCCACATAGCTCGAACCGCGGCTGATGGTGCCGTCGACGGGGACTTTCTCGCCCGGACGCACTGACATGATGTCTCCGGGGCGCACGGCCTCGATCGGAATTTCTTCTTCCTTGCCCTCCCGCAGCACCCGGGCAGTGCGTGCCTTGAGTCCGAGCAGCTTGCGGATCGCATCGCTTGCGCGGCCCTTGGCCACCGCCTCCAGGAATTTGCCCAGGAACACAAGAGTGATTACGACGGCCGCCGCTTCGAAATAAGTGTGGCGCGCATTCTCGGGAAGGACGTGCGGCGCGAAGGTCACGACCAGGCTGTAGAGATAAGCGGCTCCGGTTCCGGTCATCACCAGGCTGTTCATGTCCGGGCTCAAGTGCCGGTAGGCTTTCCACCCGGAGACGAAGAAGCGTCTTCCCGGCCAGACCATCACCGGCGTGGCAAGCGCGAACAGGATGAAGTTGATGACAGGGTCCGTCAGTCCAAACGACTCCAGCCAATGGAGGAAAGGAGGGTAGTACATACCCATCGCGAGCACGGCAACGGGAATACTGAGCCCGATCCCCACGGCAAGTTCGCGCCGCATCAGCGCGAGTTCCCGCTCCCGTTGCGCGTCGCCGGCGGAGTCTGCAGCCTGCGTAGCTTCCTCAGGCACCTCATAGCCCGCTTCGCCAATGGCCTTGCGAAATTCCGGGAGACCCGCGCTCGCGGGGCTGTAGCGCACACGGGCGCTTTCCGAGGCGAGATTGACGCGCGCCTCGATCACGCCATGCAGCTTGTTGAGAACGCGTTCCACGCGCGCCACGCAGCTCGCGCACGTCATGCCGCGAATGGGAAATTCGACCACTTCGACGATAGGCGTGTAACCCGCTCCCTCGATGGCCGCAGTGAGTTCACCGGGTCGCGCCACGCTCTCGTCGAACTCGACACGCGCACTCTCCACGGCCAGATTGACCCGGGCGGACGCGACGCCTTGCACCTTTCTCACGGCCTTCTCGATTCGCGCCGCGCACGCCGCGCAGGTCATGCCGCGAATACCCATTTCCAGGATCTGCATGAGGTCTCATTCCTTCCCGGAGATTTGACACTACCTACCCACCAGGGTAGGGTAGAGTGAAATATATACTAGACTTTAATTCCTGTCAAAACAAACGATATTGACAACATATCCTGACTCTCTTATTATATCCTCCCCAGGTGGGTAGGATTACGCGCTCACTGGACTCGCGTTTTCAGGAAAGGAGCTTTTTATGGCAATCACGTTGAGTGTTACTGGAATGACCTGCGGTCACTGCGTGCAGTCGGTGACCAAGGCTCTTCAAGCCGTGGCGGGGGTTGAGAAAGTCTCAGTGAGCCTCGACACGGGGCGCGCCCGCGTCGACGGCAAAGCGAGCCCTGGCGTTCTGATCCGGGCGATCGAGGAAGAAGGATACAAAGCCCAGGAGGCGGAATCGAAATGAACGGGAAGGAAATGCACGCGCATTCCTCGCATGCGGCGGGCGGCCGCCTGTGCATGCCGGAGGCGACGCGCAGAGTGGTTTCGCGCAGACTCGCCATCGCCAGGGGGCACCTGGAAAGCATTCTCCACGCCTTGGAGAAACACGATACCTATTGCGTGGACGTGCTCCGCCAGATCAAGGCGGTCCAGGGTGCGCTTGAGAACGCCGGTCGAATCACTCTCGAGGGCCATCTGCGCGCGCATGTAGCAACTGCCGCCGAGCGTGGTGATACGGAAACGATCGTCGAAGAGCTGATGGACGCCCTTCGCTATCGGTGAAGAAGGCTTGGCAAGATCCGCGGTGGACGCACCATGGCGGCAGTCTTAACGAATTAGCGACAGGAGAAACCAGCTATGCAACCTGAGATGCAAACCAATCAAGCCTACCGGGCAGTCGCACGGGAAATCGCGTCGCCGCAACAAAAGGTGTTGCGCAACACGTATCTGTTGCTCGCATTCACGATGGTGCCCACGGTGATCGGTGCCATGATTGGAATCAATACGGCTGGCATCATCGTCCGGAACCCGATCTTGAGCTTTTTCGTGATGCTCGGCGCTGTGATCGGTCTCCAATACGCCATTGCCGCCAATCGTAACAGTGGGTGGGGGATCGTTTTCCTGCTCGGCATGACATTCCTACTCGGCTGGTTCCTCGGCCCTCTGTTGAGCTTTGCGCTGGCGCTTAAGAATGGTCCGCAACTGATCGGCTTGGCGGCCAGCGGCACCGGCATTGTGCTGTTCGTCATGGCCGCCATTGCGACAACCACGCGCAGAGACTTCAGCTTCATGGGCAAGTTCCTGTTCGTCGGGATGATCGTTCTTTTGCTGGCGATAGTCGCCAACATGTTCCTCCAGATACCGGCGCTCGCGCTGACGATCTCGGCGTTGGTGGTCGTGGTATTTTCATTGTTTCTGCTCCACGACTTGAGCCGCATCGTCAACGGCGGCGAGACCAACTACATCATGGCGACGACGGGAGTCTATATCAGCCTCTTCAACGTCTTCGCCAATCTGCTGCAGTTGCTGATGGCGCTGAGCGGAGAACGCGACTAGCCTGAACGTTTCACCGAATTTGCCGTAATGAAGGCCAAACCGGATCGCTGTTTCACCTCATCCGGATCAAAAGCGGGCACAGAGACGCGGCATGGAGTGGCCAGCATGGTTCCGGTGATGGAAAACTTCAGAAGCACGCCACGGGTCAGGACACCGGGCCGCATGCTTCGAATCGGCCGTGCGGCGCTGCTGGTGGGCTGGGTCGTGTTCGCGCTCGCCACAACACTGTCTACCTGCATCCAAACGATCGCCGCACCGGTCGGTGATCATGCGCAGAACGTTACCGCAACGTTCGCGGGCACGCCCATGGATCATCTCTTTAACAACGAGAGTGTTCTTGCTGAGTACGCGGATGATGGCTTCGAGTCGCCATGCTGTCATCTTGCCAGCGCAATGCCACGGAATGTGGATATTTCTTTGGCATTGACGACGAATGGATCACCCTCGGGGTGGGTGGCAATTGAAGGAGTGGCCACGCCATCTCCGGTCGTGTTGACCCATTCCAAGAGTCTCGGGCAACTCGAGACGCCTGCGCCTCCGCGCCGTCTGTACCTGCGCACGCTGCACCTCCTGATTTAACTCCCCTACTTCTTGGCTCGGCGCTCATGTTTGAGCGCAGCAGCCCTCACGGGAGGGCTCGTTCCTCGCCGAGCATCTGGCTCGCTCGCACGCGCGATATGGTGCGTAGGCGCACCCCACAATTTGAGGCAATCGCTAAAAACGGATCTTCATCAACGGTTGGGCGCTGCCCGCCACCTCGATGACGCAGCGGACAGGAAGGAGTGACTCATGAACCATGAACACCGGCGCGAGCCGGACAGCGGCAAGGAAACGAAATCCAGGACGAAATGGGTATTTATCGGTTTCGCCCTCGTCGCCGCGTATTTCCTTATTACCGAGCACACGGCACACCTCTCAGGGTGGCTGGCGTCCTATGGGATATGGCTGTTGCTGCTCGCTTGTCCCGTGATGCATCTGTTCATGCACGGTGGACATGGTGGGCATGGCAGCCACCGCGATGACGGCGGCGAGGCGTCAGACAAACGCAAGGGACAAGGCAAATGAACCCATCGGAACCTTCCGCCTACGGCCTGTGGTCGCTGGTCATCATCAACTCGCTGGTTTTCATCATTTTTGCCTTCAGCTTTGCGAAGCCACAGACCTCGCGCGACTGGCGCTCTTTCGGCGCGTTCTCCGCGTTCCTGATAGCGCTGTTCACGGAGATGTATGGATTTCCGCTGACGATCTACCTGCTCTCCGGCTGGCTCACGAGCAAGTTTCCCGGTGTTGATTTTCTGGCGCACGACGCCGGGCATTTGCTGGAAGTCATGTTCGGATGGCGTGCCAATCCGCATTTCGGGCCGTTTCATTTGCTCAGCGCCGTGTTCATCGGAGGCGGGTTCTGGTTGCTCGCCTCGGCGTGGAGCGTGCTGTACCAAGCACAGCGCGCCCACAAGCTTGCGACGACGGGCGCCTATGCCCACGTGCGCCATCCACAATACGTGGGATTCGTGTTGATCATGTTCGGGTTCCTGCTGCAATGGCCAACGCTGATTACGTTGATCATGTTTCCGATCCTCGCATACATGTATGCGCGCCTCGCCCGTCTGGAGGAACGCGAAGTGACCGCAGAGTTCGGCGAGGAGTACGTCTGCTACGCGAGCGAGACACCGGGATTCTTTCCGCGTCTCGGCCGCAAGCAATACCAGGGTTGATTGGCGCGACTTGCACGACGATGCGCGACCTCCTGCTGTCGGAGGGAAAACCTAATGGCCTCCTTCCCGTCCCACAGACGCCGCCGCATCACCGTTGCCCGACGCTATTGCAGCGATGATCGGGCGACGCGGCGCCCGGCCGTGACCTTCGCATTCATGGAGCAGGCGCCCGGGTTGCGCCACCAGCCCGCGGCGTTCATAGTAGCGCACAGTCTTCACCCAGACGCCCGCCGCATGGGCAACGTCCCCGATGGTAAAGCTCGCCTCGCCCATGATTACCCCTTTCATTCCCTACTAAAGTACGGACTTTCATTCACTTCGTAACGCTTACAACGCCAGGAAAAACAGTATGGATCATTCACATCACCAACACGGGCACCATGACCATCATGAACACGGCTCCCAAGCGGGTCCCCACGGGGCCGCAGCACAAACGATCGACCTGGTTTGCGGCATGCAGGTGGATCCGCAATCAGCAGCAGGGATGCACGAGCACGGTGGGACGAAGTACTACTTCTGCAGCAAGCACTGTCTCGCGCAGTTCAAGTCCGATCCGGCGAAATACGTGGAAAAGTCGGCGCCGGCCGCGGTCCACGCTGCCCCGAAGGGCGCTCAGTACACCTGCCCGATGCACCCGGAAATCGTGCAAGACGCGCCAGGTAACTGCCCCAAGTGCGGCATGGCGCTGGTGCCGATCGCAGGCACCGGGGAAGCCGACGACTCGGAACTGCGTGACCTCACGCGGCGGCTTTGGGTCGGCGTCGTCCTGTCCATTCCGCTCGTGCTCCTCGCAATGGGGCCCATGGTCGGCATCCATGAACCTTTCGGCCTGATGCCGCGGCCGCGCGGCTGGGTCGAGTTCGTGTTCGGCACACCGGTGGTGCTGTGGGTCGGCTGGCCGATACTGCACAAGTTCTGGCTGTCCCTCATGCATCGGTCACTCAATATGTATTCGCTGATCGGGCTGGGGGTGGGGCTCGCCTACGTGTTCAGCCTTGCCGCCGTGCTCGCGCCAGGCTTGTTCCCCCAGGAGTTCCGCGAACACGGCGGCGCAGTAGGCACTTATTTCGAGGCGGCAGCGGTGATCGTGACGCTGGTGGTGCTCGGCGACGTCCTGCAGTTGCGCGCGATGGGCCAGACCAGCCAGGCCATTCAGCAATTGCTGGAACTCGCGCCCAACGTGGCATGGCGTCTGCGCGACGATGGCACCGAAGAACAGGTGCCGCTCGAGACGGTGAAGGTCGGTGACCGCTTGCGCGTCAAGCCGGGCGAAAAAATACCCGTGGACGGAACGGTGCTCGAAGGCACGAGCCGGGTAGACGAATCCATGATCACCGGCGAGCCGATGCCAGTCGCCAAGGAATCAGGTGCGAGGGTCACCGGCGCGACGGTGAACGGCAACGGCTCGCTCGTCTTCCGTGCCGAGCGGGTGGGATCGGATACCCTGCTCTCGCAGATCGTTCACATGGTTGCCCAGGCCCAGCGCACGCGCGCACCCATCCAGAAGCTCGCCGACATCATTGCGGCGTACTTCGTCCAGATCGTAGTGGCCATCGCCATCGTGACGGCGCTCGCGTGGTGGTTTTTCGGTCCGGAGCCGAAATTCGCGTACGCGTTTCTGAACGCCATAGCCGTGTTGATCATTGCCTGCCCCTGCGCCGTCGGTCTCGCCACCCCCATCTCGATGACCGTGGCAATGGGGCAAGGCGCGCGCGCCGGCATCCTGTTCCGCAATGCGGAGGCGATCGAGCGCATGCGCGACATCGACACGGTGGTGGCGGACAAGACCGGCACATTGACGCTCGGGCATCCCGTGCTGACCGATTTCGCGGTCGAGGGAATTCCAGAAAACGAAGTGCTTGCGCTCGTCGCGGGAGTGGAACAGCTTTCCGAGCATCCGATCGGACTCGCCATCGTCGAGGGGGCAAAGAAACGCGGCCTGACACCGCGTCCAGCCGGGGCGTTCGATGCGATCAATGGGCTTGGCGTGCAGGCCGATATCGACGGCAAGCGCGTGCTCGTCGGCAGCCGTGGATTTCTCACGCAGCGCGGCGTCGATACGAAACGCTGGGAGGAACGTGCGGAAGCCTGGCGCAAGGACGCAAAGACCGTTGTGTTTTTCGCCGTGAACGGCGTCGCTGCAGGCATCGCCGCGGTGGCCGACCCGATCAAGGACAGCACGCGCGAAGCGATCGTAGCGCTCAAGGCCACGGGCGTGCGCATTGTCATGCTCACCGGCGATTCGCGCAGCACTGCGGAAGCCGTCGCACGACAGCTCGGCATCGATGAAGCTCTCGCCGAAGTGTTGCCAGCGGACAAGGCGAGTCACGTCAAGCGCCTTCAGACCGCAGGGCGCAAGGTCGCGATGGCTGGCGACGGCATCAATGACGCTCCGGCGCTGGCGCAGGCCGACGTCGGCATTGCCATGGGCACGGGCACCGATATCGCGATGGAGAGCGCGGGGGTGACACTGGTCAAAGGTGACCTTCGCGGCATCGCGCGTGCCGCCGCGCTTTCGCGGGCCACGATGCGCAACATCCGCCAGAACCTGGCGTTTGCGTTCGGCTATAACGCGCTCGGCATCCCGATCGCCGCCGGAGTGCTGTACCCGGCCTTCGGTCTGCTCTTGTCGCCGATTTTTGCCGCCGCCGCCATGGCGCTGAGCTCGGTGTCCGTCGTGACCAACGCGTTGCGGCTCAATCGCGTCAGGTTATGAAGTTGGCGCAACAACAGGCCGTAAGAAGGTTCTGTGCGGCAGCGTACGGACGGTGAGAATGGTTGCATGTATACAGATGGTCTCGAAGCTTCACATTTGCTCTCTTAAAGGAATTTCATACCATGGACGCTACAACCAAGACAGCCCTTGTCATCGCGTTTGTCGTCGTAGCATTTCTTTTCCTGTTCTTCGGTGGCGGAATGATGACCGGGACAACG